>NZ_JABUYE010000009.1:0-158735 GCF_014897485.1 Brevibacterium sp. FME37 | reverse complement strand
CACTTTTCTTCTCTCTGTCCGGGTCCTGGACGCCCCTAATCATGAAACCCCGAGGTTAGTGGCCACATTCGACCTCACCTTGAGGCGATGGTTGACCACTACAAGTGGCTAGTAAACACTGCCGTTGCTGAGCAGGTCGACATTATCCAAGAACACGACCAGCTAGTTGAAAGACGCAACCTCATTTTGGCTGGTGGTAGAGATGATGGGCGTGACATGGACGTGAAAATCGCTGACCTTGAACGCCAGCTCGCGGAACACCGGGCCCAGGAAGACAATGGCGAAGCAGGGCAGCAGGCACAGCACGAACCGTAACCGGGCACTGGTCGAGGTTGGGATAACATGCGGTGTCGCGCTAACGCACGAACGTCTTCCACCGTCCTTGTCGTCGTTCGAACGCGAACCGCTCCGCCCGCAACAGCCTGACCCGCTCCACAACGTCTGGCGCGTAACTGTAAGCCGCGTCCGTATCCACCAGCCCCTCGAGCACAACAGCGTACTTCTCGGGCGGCAGATCAATGCGCCGGCACAACGCTTCACGGGCTTCGGCAGATGACGCTGTCTTCTCGAGGTCAAGGATCATCCGATCATGCGCGGACAGCTCGTTCACAGTGCCAGGAACCATAGAGGCCAGCGTGGCAGAAGAGGCTGAACTTCATACTTTCATGGGATGTGCGGCAAGGGCGAAGTCGGGTAGCTTCTCAGGTGCCGCTGAATGGCGGTAAGTTAACTTGGGCAAAGAACGGAAGGTTAGTCTCATGAAACTGATGAAGACACTGGTCGCTAGCGCCGCAGCGGCCACAATGCTCGTCAGCCTCGCTGTGACTCCAGCTGCAGCGACAACCCCCAACCAAATCTCCGATGAAGATCTGAATACCGTACAAGGCTCCTCACCTTACGTCGAAGCAGAGACTGAAGAGGAGGCGATGAAGAAGCTCGACAAGATTGAGCAGGAGAACCCTGGGGGCGTGTCAGCACAGGCTGGGAGTGCCAGATTCGGTCCGTGCAAGCTCTATCCTGAGAGTTTCCACACGCGAGATTCGGGCAACCACGATTACGGAGGAGTCAAACCAGTCACTGTGTGCACGAAGAAGGTGACTGGGATCAAGATGGCCTCCCAACTGCGCTACAAAAACGCTTTGATGTGGGTGAAAACCGGTATTCAGGTACCGCAAACCGCGCAGGCCAAAGATCTCAAAGTTGGTAAGTATAAATACAAGGACAAGAAAGACTGGGCGGTCAAGTTCCAGCAGAAGAACATGAACTACCTATGCAAAGGTAAGAAGAAGCACAATTGGTCAGCCAGTACGATTGGCCGGCTCCGCTATCACGGACACACATACTGGGCTCGCGTCTACGCAAGCCCACGCAGCGCAAACTGCGGACCGCACTGATTCTCCTAGAGAAAGACTAGAGACATGAGCAACCAAACTGTGTATCTGTTATTCGCTGAACAGACCTCCCCCTTCGACGATGAAGAATTGATCGACCCGTTGGTTGGTATTTTTGCTAGCAGAGCCGAGTGTCTTCGCGTCCAGAAGGAGCAGCCAGAATACAAAATCAGCTGGGAGGAACGTGAGGTCGAGGATGCGGACGACCACACGATCGAATCCGGTGACACCGTTTACGCATACCACTACATGGCGACGTACAGACCGACTCCCGATGGTGGAGAAGCGATCGAGCTCTTGAGCGATGCCGCAGTTGAGGACATCTTCTTCCAAGAAGAGAACGCCCGGAAGAAGCTTGAGGTCGGTGACCTCCAGGTGATCAAGGTCGGTGAACTTCGGCTGAAAGGTGATTTTCAGATTATCGAAGGCTAACGCGCCAGAGTAGTTTCAACCTTGAAGAGTGGCCCACGCAAACGCGCTAGGGCCACTCTCTTTTTGTCTCCCGCGTGTCGTCTCTGGCATCTTTCCCGTGTCCGGTCGCATGCTCCGTGCATGATAGTTCGCAACCTCACCGCCGACGCCCTCGGGAAGACAGTCACCCTCCCGACGTTGGCACACCTCGGTCGCTGCGCACGCGGCACACTCCACAACATCACCCTCGAAGCCGCCACCGACACCTCCACCCTCACCATCGGAGACCACCGGCACTCGGCCCCCAATGACGCGACCATCCACGTCACCACCGAAGTCAGTGGGCTCTGATGGTCAAGCGCAAAGACATCGATCGCAGCGGGTGGGACCCGGCCAAGTGCCAAGGATTCAGCAAGTCCACCCAACGGCAGTGCAACTCCTACCCCGTGCACGGACTCACCGTCTGCCGGGTGCATGGGGGATCCAGCAAGCGCGCCAAGACCGCCGCCACCCGCAACCTCGAGCAAGAGAAGCTCACCCGTGTTGCCCGACGCCTCGGCACACCCCACACCGACCTAGACCCCGCACAGGCACTCCTGGACCTCGTCGCGTCCAAAGCCGGCGAGGTCGAATGGCTCAGGCATCAGGTGGAGCTCCTCGAAACGGACGGTGAACTCTGGTGGGGGAAGACGAAGGAGTCCGAGGAAGACAACCCTATGGGCGGAAAGTCTGAGACCGTCCAGGAAGCCCGCCAGCACGTTGTCTACACGCTGTTGCACAAAGCCCAGGACCAGCTCGCCCGGTACGCCAGCGAAACGTTGAAGGCGGGTGTGGATGAGCGACAAGTCCGCATCGCTGAGCGCACTGGTGAACAGTTCGAAGCAGTCATCACCGCCCTGTTGCCCGCGATCGGTGCCACCCCGGAGCAGATGAAACTCGCGGCAGCCGAGATCCCGAAGATCCTCCGCAACGTCGGGGGAGGCGCCAAGTGACGATCCAGCAGGTGCAAGCCCAACGTGAACGCATCCGCCGTGCTGCCGGTCTCCTCGCGGTCGAACACCATGCGGCAGGCTCCACGCCCGCAGGCATGACGATCAAAGCCCACGCCCTGTCAAGCTCCGGGACGGTTCTATAGATTGTCAAGCGATTCCGAGGTCCACTTTGAGATCATTAAATACCTCTCTAGCAATGAATCGCTTCAAGCCCCGCATGGCGTCCTTCTTCGACAGTCCCTCGCTTTGCCGACGCTCCATGTAAGCGATCGTCCTCTCGTCGTATCGCAGCCGGCAGACTGTCACCATGTGCAGTGCTCGATTCGCTTGCCGGTCACCACCACGATGAAGCCGCATTCGATGCGACTTTCCTGACGAAACTGGTATCGGAACTGTGCCACACAGTCGGGCGAACGCTGCCTCCGACGTCAACCGGTCGATATTCTCTCCGGCAGTGATCACGAACTGAGCAGCGTGCCTGGTGCTGATCCCGACTCGTGACAGCAGAGTCGGTGCCACAATCGTGACCAGCTTGTCCAGATGACCATCGAGCGTGGCGATCTCTGTGTCGAGGTCGCGTACTCGGTGGGCTAGTCCATGCAGACACAGTTTGGCGGCCTGTTCGGGGTCGTCAAGACGATCGCCATCTGCTCGAAGCTTGGCGCACTGTCTGGCCAGCCCTTTGCCCGATCGCGCATCCAAGCGCTCACGAAGAGAAGCGGGAGCAGTGATGGCAACGTCTTGGAGCTGAACAAGAGCCACAGTACGCGCTTTAACCGCCGATGCCCGGACCACGGTTAGCTCTCTGATGGACTCGATGATCTCGGTCGACACCTTTGGCACCGCGGTTGCTTCACCGGCCAGTGTCTTGCGCACATCGACCTCATGATCGACCAGGAATCTTGACAGGCCTGCAGCGTACGAGCCCGTTGATTCCAGTCCGATCTTGTCGACGGCCCCGAACCCAACTACCCAGTCCAGCAGTTTGTTGTATCCGCTGGTGGTGGCGTTGAACTGCCGATCAGCGATCTTTTCGCCTGTCCGGGTCAGTATCGTCACATGGTGAGTGTCCTTGTGCGCATCGACTCCCGCGATGATGGTTTCGTGAGTCGAAACAGGTAAGGCCTTCATGATGTGGTCCTCTCCTTCACGAGTAACGTGTTGGATGACTCGAGCCGGGCCGGGAGGACACAACAGTGATGAGACATGTTGAACAGGGTCCTATGAAGTCACATCCCCGCTCAGCCTGGTCTTCCAGACTTTGCTCGAGGCTCCTGGCGGTATCGACGAGTCCTGGGCAGGACAACTCCGAAAGCCGAAGCGTCAGTTTCATAGGAAGTCAGATCCCGCCAGAAGCCTCACTACCATTCTCGCTGTTTCGTAGAGGCTGTTTTCCTTGGTTTCCTAAGCGGCTACCGACTCGATGTCATCCTGGTTGATCCACGCAGCATGCACCTCGAACGGCGGCCGGTACCCGATCGCCGAATGCAAGCGTTCCTGGTTGTACCAAAAAACCCATTTCGACGTCTCTGCCATCACCTCAATCAACCCCGACCACTCTTTCCGATCAATTAACTCAGCCTTATAAACCGAGTTCAGCGCCTCAGCCATGGCATTGTCGTAGGAATCCCCACGGGCCCCCACAGACGCCACGACCTCTGACTCCGCCAGGGTCTCGCCATAGCGAATCGACCGGAATTGCACGCCGCGATCCGAGTGGTGGACAAGCCCGGATACGTCCTCGCCGGCACGGAATTTCGCAGCCAGAGCCATCGTCAACGCATCCCTGGCTAGAAACTCGCGCATATGGTTCGTCACCTGCCAGCCCACGATCTCACGATGGAAGACATCGAGGATGAACGTCGTGTACACCCACCCAGCAGTCGTCGGCACGTACGTGATGTCAGCGACCCAAAGACAGTTCGGTCCCGCTGCTGAGAACTCGCGTTCGACGAGGTCGTTCGGGCACTCCTCGGCCCTGGCCGAGGCCGTCTTCGGACGCTTCCGCTTCCGACGGATCCCGTCGATGCCCAGCCACCTCATCAACCGCTCGACCGTGCACCGGGCGATGTTGCCGAACCGATCTGCGTAGTCACGGTTGATCGCCTTCCACATCTTGCGTACCCCGTAGCACGAATAGTTCGCCTCATAGACGTCCTTGATGACGACTATGAGTTCCCGGTCCCGAAGAGTCCGGGCAGAGGGCTGCCGCTTTCTGAAGGCGTAATACGAGCTCACAGCAATCCGCGCAGCAGTCCCTGACAGGGCGCGCACGATTGGCTCGACTCCAAACTCGTGTTTGTTCTCGTCGATGAAGTCAACGATCACTTTGATGGGCGGTCGAGCTCCGCCGCGAAGAAAGCCGAGGCCTTCTTCAGGATCTCGTTGGCCCGTCTTGACTCGGCTAACTCGGCTCGCAGACGGCGGTTCTCAGCTTCAAGGTCGACTGACTCCGTCGGCGTAGCTTTACCGGAGTCCTTGTGTTTGCGCACCCAGACTCGCAGGGTTTCTTTGCTCAGCCCGAGTTCGTTCGCGACGCGGGTGATGGCCCCGTTCGCAGTATCGGGGTCAGCTTGGGCATGCATGACGAGCTCGACGGCACGAGCCTTGAGTTCGTCGGTGTATTTCACTGGCACGAGAGAATCTCCTTCTTCCAATCTCCCTGCCTCTATTATCCCCGGAGCGATTCACTTTTCGCATACCCGGGACCCGTGAGATTCCTCTTTTAGCTGATCAGGGATCCACAGGTATGGACTTCCGTCGGCGAAGTGACAATACTCGGTCCCAGGTGCCTTCTGCGTGAAGGACCACGAACTGTGACATCACGATTCGACGAAGAGGAGACGTGTTATGAACACCCCAGAGAGCATTGCCTACACCGCGAAGGCCGAAATCACCGGAGGCCGTGACGGTCATGGAACCACGGATGACAAGGCACTCGACGTTGACCTGCGCAGCCCCAAGGAAATGGGCGGACCCGGTGGCGGAACCAACCCGGAGCAGCTCTTCGCTGTCGGCTACGGGGCCTGCTTCCAGGGCGCAATGGGCCTGGCCGGCAAGGAACTCGGGGTCGACACCTCGAAGTCCGTCGTCAACGCCGAAGTCGGAATCGGCAAAGAGGGCGAGAGCTTCGGAATCAGCGTCAAGCTCACCGTGACCATCCCCGGCGCCGACCAGGACACCGCACAGAAGGTCGTCGATCGCACCCACGAGCTGTGCCCCTACTCGAAGGCCACGCGCGGAAACATCCCGGTCGAGCTCGTCGTCCACGGCTCCTGACCAACATCCACCGACCATGCCGGCACCCGAGAAGCTACTCGGGTGCCGGCATGAGTTGTGGGAGTACACATGAGCATTGACCTCGCTCTCACCGTCGTCGGCAGCATCAACGCTGATATCATGGCCACCACCCAGCGCCTGCCCGCAGCCGGTGAGAATCAGATCGCGGTCTGTGAAGGGGCGAATGCGCATGTGAGCCTCGCCGGGCGAGAATTCCACGCCCATGAGTCCGTGCTCACGCAGCTCGAAATCTCCCTTGACCTCATCACAGAACTGTCACATTCCGTGCGCGGGCGATTCGTCATCAACGCCGCACCGGCATTGCCCTTACCCGCCGAGGTGGTCGAACGCGCCGATCTCATCATCGTCAACGAAACCGAATACGACCTGCTCCCGCAGCTGCCTGAGGCGAAGCTGGTTGCAGTCACGTACGGCTCGCAGGGCTCGGCCCTGTACGAACACGGTCGGCAGGTGGCCTTCGCGAAGGCACTGCCCCGCAGCCCGGTCAACACCGTCGGTGCCGAAGCAGTGATGGACCCGTCTGCCCAACCCGAATTCCACCAGCTCGACCACTACCTGCGATCGGTGGCTTCCACTGACACCGAGGCGACTTCCACGGAGGCTATGACATGACAGATCCAGCAGACCATTCGCGCACACTGTTCACCGGTCTGAGTGCCTTCCCGCTGACCCCGATCCGGGACGAGGAGATCGACGAGGCTGCATATGAAGGACTGATCGGCCGCCTCGTCGCAGCCGGAGTCGATTCGATCACCGCCCTGGGCTCGACCGGGTCATACGTCTACCTCACCCCGGACGAACGTGCCCGGGTCGCCCGACTGACCGTTGACCGTGCCGCCGGGATTCCCGTGTTCGTCGGGGTCGGTGCACTGCGCACACGGGAGGTGCTGGCCAACGTAGGCGCCGCTGAGGCCGCTGGCGCCCAAGGCCTCCTGCTCGCTCCCGTCAGCTATCAGCCGTTGACCGAGGACGACGTATTCGAACTCTTCCGGACGGTCACCTCGGCGAGCGATCTTCCTGTCGTCGTCTACGATAACCCCGGCACGACGCACTTCACCTTCACCACCGACCTCTACGCGCGCCTGGCCGCGCTTGAGGGCGTGGCCTCGATCAAGATCCCCGGACTGGCGATGTCACCACCGGACTTCACCGCTCATGTCGAGGCGATCCGTGCCGCCACCGACAACCAGGTGAGTATCGGGGTCTCCGGCGACGCCTTCGGTGCAGCTGGACTCAATGCCGGCTGCGATGCCTGGTACACGGCAGTCGGTGGGACCCTGCCGAGCCCAATGCTCGCCATCACCCGAGCCGCACTCAACGGTGAGGCGGAGAGAGCATCGGAACTCTCCGCGCAGCTCCAGCCCTTGTGGGACCTCCTCGCCGAATTCGGCGGCAGCCTGCGAGTCACCGCCGCCATCGCAGAACATCTCGGACTAGTCGGCGCCTCGTCCCTGCCCCTGCCGATCCTTGGCCTGACCGATACTCAGAAGGAAAAGGTCGCCGAGGTGGTCGAGACCCTCAATCTCAGCTGATCGACCGAAGGTGCTGATGGGCCACAGGATCAGTCGATCTTGCCGATGGGTTCGCGTTTCTCCGCTTGGAACTGGTCCTCGGCACGACCGCTGGCCCAATAGGCAGAGATCGACAGAGACTCTCGTGGCACCTCGTGTTCCTTGAGGACCTTCCGAATCGTTTTGATCGTCTCCCGCTCGCCATGGGCGAAGACCTGCGGTGTTCCCTCGGGCCAGTTGAGACCGCGAACAGCGGCAATGAGCTCATCGTCATTGTCGACCCAGACCACGGTGATGCCAGCCGGTGTCACCGGAAGCACACGGTCTGCTTCCTCGGCTACGGCGGCGATGACGGTTCCCTTCGCCTCGGTGTCCATGGCTTCGAGGGCCGTGCTCACGGCAGGGATCGCGGTGTGGTCGGCGATGAGCAGGTGCCATGGGGCATCCGGATTCGGCTGGTATTTGCCTCCGGCGCCGACCATGACCAGTGTGTCGCCCGGCTGAACCTGTTTGGCCCAGGGCCCGGCGACGCCCTCATCACCGTGGATGACGAAGTCTAGGGACAGCCATTTCTCGTCCTCGTTGAACTCCCGCACGGTGTAGGTGCGGTTGCGGGGAAGCATCTCCGGGGAGTTCTCGCGCAGTTCCGTCAGATCGTAGGGCGGGGTCAGCCCGTGTGCGGGGTCGGCGAACATGAGTTTGACGTATTTGTCTGTCGCCTCGTTCGGCGAGATCGCGTCGAAGCCGTCGCCACCGACCGTGATCCGAATGAGGTTCGGGGTGATGTCTTTGACCTTTTGCACGGTCAGAACGGCCTGTGGGCGAGGCGGGCGCGGGGCACGAGTCTCTGAGACCGGTGGGTTCGTCATGAAGCTCCTTCTCATTGGATAAGTTAGCCTCACCTTAGCAAAGGGGTTTGTCAGACGGCTCTCTGGGACCAATCCTCACGCAGCCGACGCAGACCCTTGAGCGCCTTGGGGGAGTCGATGTATTCGACGTCGGGTAGGGACGAGCTCGGACTCTTGCACAGGAGCATGTCCTCGGGGTCCATCAGCGCGATGCGCTTTCCGTCCTCCTCGAGCCGACCCATCGCCTCGGTGAGCATGCGCCTGGCCACCGCATTGATCTCGTTGACCCGGCGCAGGTCGAGGACGAAGGCCTCTACATTGGATTCGGGTGCGTCCATGGTCCGGATGACGTTTTCGGCACCGCTCCACTGGATCAGACCCTGCAAGCTGCAGATGCGGACCATGACGCCCTGAGAATCCACGAAGCGGCGGTCACGACGAATGATCGAGCGGGCAGGTTCGGGCGCGTCCATGATGTGCAGACTCAACTCGCGTGAGAGAGTCCGGAAGATATTGGCTCCGCGAACACTCGTCCCGTGCTTGTCCAAGCGCGGAGAGAAGGTGGCGATGCCGACCTGCCCGGGCAGGACCCCGAAGACTCCGCCGGAGACGCCGGACTTGGCGGGTATGCCGACCTCTGTCATCCAGTCACCGGCAGCGTCGTACATGCCACACGTCATCATGACGCCCAGGACATGTCGGTTCACACGGGGTGAGAGCACCTGCTTGCCGGTGATGGGATTGACCCCGCCCGCGGCCAGAGTGGCGGCCATGATTCCCAGATCTTTGGTGGTGACGACGACCGAGCACTGGGCGATATAACCTTGTACCACCTCGTCGGGCTGGTCGGTGTAGACACCATAGGACCGGAGCATATTGGCGATCGCGACATTGCGGTAGGCCTCACCCCATTCGCCTTCGGCCACCGAATCATCGATGTGCAGCTCGCGACCGGCGAACTCGGACAGGCCGGCCCGAACGATCTCGATCCGCTCGGCCAGTGAGGTGCCCGGCTCACCCAGGAGCGAATGGATGACCATGGCTCCGGCATTGATCATCGGGTTCAGCGGCTTACCGGACATCTTGTCCAAAGAGATCTCGTTGAAGGCTTCGCCGCTGGGCTCGACACCGACCATCTCGAGGACCGCTGCCAGCCCTTCCTGCTCGATGGCCATGCCGTAGATGAACGGCTTCGACATCGACTGGATGGAGAACTCGTATTCCGAATCACCCGAGGCATATTCGACCCCGTCGAGGGTGGAGATGCAGATGCCCAGTTTCTCCGGATCGGCCGAGGCCAGATCGGGTATGTAGTCCGCGTTCTCACCGGACCGGTCTGATCTGTGACGATCGAGAGTCTCGTCCAAGAAATCAGGGATAGGGGATCGCATTGCACCTCCTGCAGTGTGATGAAATTCAGCTGAGTGTGTTGGGGCCCGCTGTTGCCCGACTGCTATTCTCACATACCCCTGTGCAGGTGGGGAGACTATCCTGAGTGTGCTGTCCCGTCGAGGCGCAGCACGGTCTCGAGCAGTACCTCGATTCCCGGGAGAATGTCATCGAGTTCGGTGAATTCTTCGGGACAGTGGCTGCGGCCATCGTGCGAGGGCACGAAGATCATGCCCACCTGAGTCTTGGCGGCGATGATCCCCGCGTCGTGACCAGCGCCGGAGAACATTGTGGCGCGTGTGTGACCAAGCTCATCGGCCACCTCGGCGATGGTGGAGGTGATCGGTTCGTGCAGCGGCACGGGCGCATCGTCCGTGGTCCACTCCATCTCCACGTGCACACCGCGTGCATCAGCATTCTGACTGGCGGCATCGGTGAGCCTGCGCTGCGCCTCATGCAGCCATGAACCGTCGGGGCCGCGGAATTCGCCTTCGACGCTGGCATTGGCCGAGACGACATTCACAGCCTCGGGAGTGAACTGGATCTGACCACTGGTGCCGCGGGTGTTCGTCCCAGACTCGGCGATCGATTCGACGGCGAGCACGGTGCCCGCGGCCGCACACCCTGCGTCGGAGCGGACATCCATCGGGGTCGTACCGGCATGATCCTGACGGCCGGTGAAGAGTGCCTTGAAGTGGTTGATCCCGGTGATCGTCTCAACCACGCCGATCTGTTTGCCCATCCGCTCCAGCTCCGGCCCCTGCTCGATGTGAAGTTCGAAGAACGCGGTGACCTTCGAGAAGTCGTAGCGTGCATCGAGGAAGGCTTCGGGATCGATGCCGGAATCGGGCAGTGCTTCGGCGAGGCTGCGTCCACCGGTGTCCGTGGCTGCCAGAGTGGTGCGGTCGACGAGTCCGGTCATCGCCCGGGAGCCGACGCAGAAGAAGCCGAAATCATTGGGCTCCTCGTTGAAGAAGACCACGACCACAAGATCATGGTCGAGTCGAACGTTGTTCTCCCGCAGCAGCCGCACGACCTCGATGGCGCCGAGGACGCCGGTGATCCCATCGAAGCGGCCACCGCCGTCAACGGTGTCGGTATGGGACCCGAGCATGATCTCTCGCCCGCCGAGGCGACCGGGCAGCACCCCGATGACGTTGCCGGCCCCGTCGATCCGTGTCGTTAGGCCCGCCTGCTTCATCAGTGTCCGAGCGTAGTCGCGACCGGCGACGTCGAACTCGCTCAGCGCTCGCCTCGTCCAGCCCGGACGGTCCGAGTCGACGAGAGTGGCAAGCTGGGTGAGTTCGGACTCGAAGCGTTGTCCTACCGGGGTGATGGTGCTCATCATTGAGCCTTTCTGGTGGTGCCGTCAGAGGTGGTCCACATCCAGAGTAGCGTTCTCTGTCTTGCGGTACCGGCGGTTCCTGCCGCCCAAGACCACCGATGCCAGAAGCGCCGCGATGACCGAGGCGCTGAGAATCGCGACCTTCGCATAGTCGTGGTCCGGGGAGCCCGGGGTGAAGCTGAGTTCGGCGACGAGCAGGGACACCGTGAACCCGATTCCTGCGAGCAGACCGACCCCTGCCAGATCGGGCCATTTCAGGCTCTGGTCCAGTCCGGCCGAGGTGAATCGGGTGACCAGCCACGTCGAGGTCAGAATCCCCAACGGTTTGCCCACAATTAGGGCTGCCATGATCGCAAAGGTCAGCGGCTGTGTGAACGCCGTGGCCAGCCCCTCGAGGCCGCCCACGGCGACACCCGCGGCGAAGAAGGCGAACACTGGGACCGCGAACCCCGCGGACAGGGGGCGCAGGCGGTGTTCTATCATCTCAGCGAGGTTGGGCCGCTCTTCGTCGCTCTGAGCGTTGAGGCGGGAGCTCTTCGCCTTGCGAGCCTGACGTCCCTTTCGTCGGCTGGCCAGGGCGGGGATGGTGAACCCGAGCAGCACGCCTGCGATTGTGGAGTGGACACCGGAGGAATGCATGAGCGCCCAGGCGATGAGTCCCAACGGCAGCAGGATGACCCAGGCTGCCCAGGCGCGGTCGACGAAGAATGTTCTGAACCGGGAGGCGATGAGTCCGTAGGCGATGATGACCGCAACGGCCGCCAGGAGGGGGACGATGGTAATGGTCTCGGTGTAGAAGACGGCGATGATGCCGATCGCCAGCAGATCATCGACGGCGGCGAGGGTGAGGAGGAAGACGCGCAGCGACTTGGGCAGATGGGAGCCGATGATTGCGAGGATCGCGACGGCGAACGCGATGTCCGTCGCAGTGGGAATCGCCCACCCGCGCAACAGCTCCGGGTGGGAGACCATGAGCACCGTGTAGATGAGGGCAGGGACGATGACCCCGCCGGCAGCAGCAGTGATCGGGACGATGGCCGTGCGGAAGCTGCGCAGATCCCCGTGGGTGAACTCGGTCTTCAGCTCCACTCCGACCAGGAAGAAGAAGATCGCCAGCAGACCGTCGGCGGCCCACGTTCCCAGACTCAGCTGCAGGTGCCACGGGGCGAAACCGACCTCGATGTCTCTGAGCGCGAGGTATGAGTCAGAGAGCGGAGAGTTCGCCCAGATGAGAGCCGTGAGAGCGGCGATGACGAGGAGTCCGCCGCCCACGGTGTCCTTGCGCAGGGACGTGAACAGGCGAAAACCGGTGGCGGGGGATGGTGAAGTCACGATGGGTCCATTTCATTGCCGGAAGGTGTGCTTCTCCGGCCCGAAACTTGTGCGGGTGCTCTGATGAAACAGTCAGTGATCGAACGCCGAGGCGGTCGTGCTCATGACGGCGTGTTCAGAGGGCAGTCTGTTCAGTCAGCAGTCTGCGCAGATAGCGGGCCGGGGTTGGTCACCGGCCAGAAGTGGAGCTGTGCCCGACATCATCAGTCCCCACGAGGTGATGTAACCATTTGTGCCTGAGTGCCCAAGGACCCACACCTGCGGTGTGAATACGGAGTCGGGCTGTGTGGGAATCATCGGGGCCAGTTTACCGGACGCCCCCGCACGTTCACGAGTCCAGCCTGCGGGCTCAGGACCCCAGACCGCCGGAGAGCCGGGCGTGGAGGCGCTCTGTGTACTCATTCATGCCGATGAGTTCTACGCTCTTGCCCAGCTGCTCGTATTTCGTCACGATCGCATCGAGGGCTGCCACGGTCGAGGCATCCCAGACATGGGAGCCGCTCATATCGATGACGATGCGATCGGGATCGTGCGAATAGTGAAACTGTGTTGTCAGATCATTCGACGAGGCGAAGAACAGCTCGCCGGTGACCCTGTAGTGTGCGCTCGCCCCAGCTGCGGCTCCAGCCTCGGTGACCTCTCGGTCGACGGTGACGAAGTGTGCGACGCGTCGGACGAAGAGAACACTGGCGATGAAGACTCCGATGACCACGCCGATCGCAAGGTTTCCGGTGAGAACCACGACGACCACTGTTGCGATCATGACGAAGGTTTCACTCTTGGGCAGCAGCTTCAGAGTCGAGGGGCGGATCGAATGCCACTCGAAGGTGTCGATGGACACGATCATCATGATCGCCACGAGTGCGGCCATGGGGATGATGCTGACGATATCGCCGAGTACGACGACGAGGATGAGAAGGAACGCTCCGGCCATGAACGTCGATATGCGAGTCCGCGCTCCGGAGGCCTTCACATTGATCATCGTCTGACCGATCATGGCGCATCCGCCCATGCCGCCGAAGAGGCCGGAGATCATGTTCGCCACCCCCTGCCCCCAGCTCTCACGGGTCTTGTTCGAATGGGTATCGGTGATCTCATCGACAAGTTTGGCCGTCATCAGCGACTCCATCAGACCGACGAGCGCCATCGCCAGCGCATACGGCGCGATCGTGGTGAAGGTGTCCCACGTCAGAGGAACATCTGGGATGAAGAGTTGGGGCAGGCTGCGGGGCAGTTCACCCTGATCACGCACCGTGGGCACATCGACGGCGAAGAGCACTGTGATGGCGGTGATGAGGACGATGGAGACTAGAGGCGCGGGGACGATCTTCGTGAGTTTCGGCATCAGCACCATGACGAGGATTCCGAGCCCCACCAGTGGGTAGACAAGCCACGGCACTCCGATGACATGGGGCAGCTGGGCGGAGAAGACGAGGATCGACAGTGCATTGACGAAGCCGACCATGACGCTGCGGGGAATGAAGCGCATGAGCTTGGCAACCCCTGAGCCCGCCAGCAAGATCTGGAAGACTCCGGCCAGCATGACGGTGGCGATGAAGAAGTCCATGCCGTAGGTGCGGGCGACGGGGGCGATGACCAGGGCGACGGCCCCCGTCGCGGCCGAAATCATCGCCGGCCGGCCGCCGAGGAAAGCGATCGATACAGCCATGATGAAGGCGGAGAACAGCCCGACCTTCGGATCGACCCCGGCGATGATGGAGAACGCAATCGCCTCCGGGATGAGCGCCAAGCCCACGACGAGTCCGGCGAGAACCTCACGAGTGAGCAGCCGTGGTGAACGCAGTGCAGCGAGCACGGAGGGTTCAGGGCGGTACCGGGCGGGATCGTCGCCTAAGTCAATGATGGGTGATGTCGTCACCAGACGAACATTACCGGCTCGTCTCCGGCGCCGTGTAAGTCAGTTCAGCGAGACGCCGGTGCCGTGGAGGCTGACGACCAGGCCGCTATCGGTGGCCTTGATATCGGTGAGTTCGAGGCCGGCAGGCAGGGAGTCGAGGTCGATGACGATGTCTGAGATCGACGAAGTCAGAAACGAGGGGATCGAATCGATGTCGACCTCAGCTGATCCGAGCCTGATCGTGGTGGCATCGACGACGACCTGTCGGGACTGTGCCTTGGGTTCGATGCCGACGAGCAGATCCTGACCGAGCAGTGAGCCCTTGAGGAAGAGCTTGTCGTCGATCGTGATGAACTTCATGCCGCTGGGCAGCGTGGCGTGTTCGGCGGCCAGCGAGTCGATCGTCTCCAGCGGAATCACCCCGCTTGCCTCCACCGTGCCGATCGGTCGTGAGGTGTCGACGGGAACGTCGAAGAGTTTCGCATCGACGTCGGTGAAGTCGACGTTCTCATAGTGGGCCCGATCGGCAGTGACATGCACTGTATTGAGCTTTCCCCCGGCCATCTGCGTCAGCACCGGGAAGCCCTCGACGTTCACATCTGCATCGCCGTAGGGCTTAAGGCCCTCGGCGATCTTCGACTCGGTGGTGAAGTCGACCACCCGGTCGGCGGCGATGAAGCCGATGAGCAGCGTGGCCACGATGATGACCGCGGTGACGATGAGTTTCGTCCGCCGCTTTCGTCGCCGAGGTGGTTCGTGCGGGTACTCCAGAGTTCGAGCCGTCGTCATGGGCACCATTGTCGCGTACCGCGATTGTCCCTGTCGCAGTGGGACCGATTCACTCCTCGACGATGACCACGTCGAGGGTGCGCGGACCGTGGACGCCCTCGACGCGTTTGAGTTCGATGTCGCTCGTCGCCGAGGGCCCGGAGATGAACGTCAGTGCCGCCTCCGGAGTCAGACGTGCGATCCCCTCGGGCACGATATCGACGATGTCGGCGACGCGGACGACACACACGTGATGATCGGGTACGAGCGTGATCGCCCTTCTGCCGCACTCCGGTGATCCGTCGAGGACGATGCTTCCGGTCTGCGCGATCGCCACCGCCGAGGCGGTCACCACTGCCGCCTGCGTGTCGAGTTCGGGGACGCTGAGCTCCTGGCCCGGAGTGTCGACCGAGATCTCACCGGAGAATTCCTGCAGCCAGGCCTCGTCGAGTCCGCGGGGCACGACGATGTTCGATCCCGTCTCAAGGAGTCCTGCGATGGTCGCAGCAGGGTCGCCGGTGACGCGGTGGACGTTGGCTTTGTAGTCCTCAAGTCGGTCGACGAGGAGTTCGATGAGGTCCTCGCCGGAATGTGTGCCGGTGCGCAGATAGTCCGCGCTCTGATTGACCATGCCCCCGCCGGCTGCGGGAGTCGTCGAACCGGCGTCATCGGAGGTGTCCTCGGCGCTGTGGCCCGGACCGGTCCTGGACCCCGCAGCTTCAGCGGGTGAACCGGTGGGGACGATCCCGGAGGCGGAGGAGACGTACTCGCCCCCGCCTCGGCGACCGAGGGCCTGATTGATGCGGCCGAGGATTTCTTCTCGTGCGGTGTCCGTCATGTCTCGTCGTCCTCTTCCTCTGCATGGGCCTCGTCCTGGGTGCGGGCTTCGTCCTCGGCCCACAACGCCCTGAAGCTCTTCTCCGGCAGCCCGGGGATGTCACGGCTCGAGGTCCATGCGCCGGCGATGCCCGGCAGCGAGTTGATCGGATTGCCTCCGGTGGCCTTGTGGGCGAGGGGCAGACCGGATTCGGCCGCGGCCATCCTTTTGCCCTCGCTCATCATCCACGACGCTCCGGTCAGCGCTGTGTCGAGCTGGGAGGAGACAGGGGAGTGGTTGGCTTCGACGTCCTCGTTGCGCAGGTGGACGAGGATCTCGGGAATGTTGATCTTGACCGGGCACACGTCGTAGCAGGCTCCGCACAGGCTCGAGGCATAAGGCAGCGACCCGTTCTCCTCGGTCTTCACGCCGGTCATCAGCGGTGAGAGGATAGCGCCGATCGGACCAGGGTAGGTCGATCCGTAGGCGTGGCCGCCGGTGCGTTCGTAGACGGGGCAGACGTTCATGCACGCCGAGCAGCGGATGCAGTTGAGCGCCGTGCGTCCGTGCTCATCGGCCAGGGCGCGGGTGCGTCCGTTGTCGAGGATGACGAGGTGCACGTTCTGCGGACCGTCACCGGGAGTCTTGCCCGTCCAGAAGGAGGTGTACGGGTTCATCCGCTCCCCGGTCGAGGACCGGGGCAGCAGCTGCAGGAAGACCTCGAGATCGTCGAAGCTGGGCAGCAGCTTCTCGATGCCCATCACCGTGATCAGGGTCTCCGGCAGGGTCAGGCACATGCGGCCATTGCCCTCTGATTCGACGACGCCGAGCGTCCCGGTGTCGGCGATGCCGAAGTTCGCTCCGGAGATCGCGACCTTCGTCGTCAGGAACTTGGAGCGCAGATATCGTCGGGCTGCCTCGGCGAGGACTGCCGGTTCGTTCGTCAGCTCATCGGCGTCGGGCATCTTGTCCATGAAGATGTCGCGGATCTCATCGCGGTTGCGGTGGATGGCGGGGACGAGGATGTGGCTGGGCTTGTCGTCGCCGAGTTGGACGATGAGTTCGGCGAGGTCGGTTTCGAACGCATCGATGTCCTGAGTCTCGAGGTGCTCGTTGAGCCCGATCTCCTCGGTCGCCATCGATTTGACCTTGATCACCTCACGACGCCCCGAGTCGAGGACAGGAGCGTTGGCCTCGACGAGTTCGGTGACGATGGCGTTGGCCTCATCGGCATCGCGTGCCCAGTGGATGATTCCGCCGGCAGCGGTGAACTTCTCTTCGAACTGCGCCAGATACTCGGGCAGGTTCTCCATCACATGATTCTTGGCTCGTGATCCCGCCTCGCGCAGGGCCTCCCAGTCATCAAGTTCGGCCACGACCTCGGCGCGTTTATCGCGGATCGAGGCGGTGGCATGTCCGATGTTGTCGCGCAGCTGTTGGTTCGACAGATGTCGGTGCGAGACCTTCGCGAAGGACTCGTCTTCGATGATGTTGCCCTGCCCACCGGGGATCTCATGGTCGTCGTGGTGTGTGGACCGCAGCAGCGGCATTCCCAGAAAGGTCATCGCAGGCTCCCTCCACTCACGGTTGCTCCTTCACTTTGGACACGCAATGGGTCCTCCTTGGTCGAAGCGAGGATCCGAGCCAGGTGGACCGTGGACTGCCCGACTCGCAGACCCGACTGGACTTTGCTCGGCTCCGTCGGGCGCGTGCTGTCTCCGCTCGAGCCCAGGTGGTCATCGCCACCAGCGCCCACGACAGCCGTGAGGTGGTCCGTATTGTCATCGCTATTGTCATCGCACGGATCGTTTGAGCTTGTGTGCTTCACATGCACGGCCGTGACGTCTGGGGTGCCCTCGAAATTCCCGGTGCGTTGGAAGCGGGACATTCCGCCGCCCATGTGCAGGAGACAGGACGCGTCTCCGCCGGTGCAGACCTCGGCGCCGGTCGACTGGACGGTGCGGATCTTATCGGCGAGCATCGCCGAAGAGACCTCCGGGTTCTTCACCGAAAACGTCCCTCCGAAGCCACAGCACGAGTCCGCGAGCGGAAGTTCGACGTAGTCGATCCCCTCGACGGAGCGCAGCAGATCGGACTGCCGATCACCGAGACGCAGCAGGCGCATCCCGTGGCATGAGGGGTGGTAGGTCACGCGGTGGGGGAAATACGATCCGAGGTCCGCTGTGGCATCCGTGACGCCTTGGACATCGGTGAGGAACTGGGAGAGTTCATAGGTGCGTCCGGCCACTTCGGCGGCTTCCGAGGCCAGGGCATCGTTGCCCATCCGGCTGGCGACCATGGGCTGTTGGTGTCCCAGCGAGGCCACACAGGAGGCGGAAGGGGCGACGGCGACGTCCCATTCGGTGTCGGTGAAGGCCCGAACGTGGTTGGCGATGACCGGTTCGGCCTGCGCGAACTTGCCGGAGTTGATGTGCATCTGACCGCAACAGGACTGGCCTTCGGGGAAGATCACCTGATGTCCGAGTCTGCGCAGAATCGTCACGGTCGCCTGAGCGACCTCCGGGTACATGGCATCGACGATGCACGTGGCGAACAGTGCAATCTTCATCTGACCTCCAAGCCGAGTTGCCTGCAGCGCCAAGAATCGGATCCGGGGCATGGCCTCTGGGCGGAGGTCGATCGAATGCGACGGAAGTGGTTCTTGTCACAAATGTGGTCAGACCATACCATAGAGGAAAGTTCCAGCAAAGACCTCGGTGCTGGTGACATCGGCACCGCGCAGATGCCGGGCCTTCTGACTGACTCACGGACGGCGAAAAGACAATTACGATGAATAAGGCTTATGAAATAGTGCTTGCCGGAATCGAGCGTGCGTTCCTCGACGGCAGCCTCACCCTGGGCGACCGGCTGCCGGGGGAGCGGAGCCTGGCCGAGCGCTTCGGCGTTTCGCGCTCCAGTGTGCGCGAAGCCATCCGCATCCTCGACGCCGTCGGCCTCATCCGCTCCGGCGTCGGATCGGGGCCAGGAGCCGGATCGGTCATCGTCTCCGAGCCCTCGGTCGGCCTGTCACGGGCCCTGAAGCTGCACGTCTCGGCCCGACATATCGCCCCTGCGGATGTGCTGACGACACGAGTCGTTCTCGAATCCGATGCGGTCGCCACCGCCGCAGAAGCTGTCGCCGCCGGTCACGATGAGGCCGGGGCAATCGTCCCAAATGGGGGACTGGGTGAGGCCCACCTCAAGCGAGCGGATGAGCTCCTGGCTAAGATGCGCGAACCCGGCATCGTCAAGGAATCCTTCCACGATCTCGACGCCCGATTCCACCGTGAACTGTGCGCTGCCGCAGGCAACCCGGTCACCGACATCATCCTCGCCTCACTCTCGAGCAGCATCATCGACTATGTCTCGTCGGCGGCCGCCGCGACCCAAGACTGGGCCTGGGTGCAAGCCGAACTTACGAAACAACACGCCGGTCTCCTCGACGCCATTCTGACCGGCGATGCTGACCGGGCGCGGCGCGAATGCGCGGCCCATATCCATTGGTTCGCCAGCACCACCGACATCGGTGCGGCACGAACATGACCAGCACAACAGGAACCTGACCCTAGGATTGGCACCATGAACCCTTCACGCACACAGAACATCAGGACCGTCTCTTCGCGTCTCAACTCATTCCACTCGGCCATGTACTTCTCCGAGACCGTGGGGCAGGAATATGCCAAACACGGACTCGAAACCGGAGTCGAAGGGACCCTGGCGGCACGGTCGGCGCCCTTGGGTCGCGTGAACGCCGGGGTCGTCAGCGCCGCCTACTACAACTACTCACACGCCTTCCTCTCAGACCAGTTCCCGAAGCTGTGGGAGAAGGTCTCACCGGAAACCATGGTCCAAGCTCGCTTCGATGCGGTGGCCGTCTTCATGGCCGAACTCTTCGAATCCCGCGAGGACATAGCCCTGCTCACCGAGGCGGCCACGGAGCTGGCCACAGCCATGACGCCGGTGCTGGCGAATATGGACTTCTCGGGTCGGGTGTTGGCCCAGGCCACAGCGGACGCAGTCTCCGCGCACACGGCCAACACCGCGTTCGAGCAGCTATGGGACGTGGCGACGATTGCCCGAGAATTTCGGGGAGACGGCCATGTGGCCTCGCTCGTGACGGCAGGTGTTCCAGGCATCGACGCACTCATGCTCGATGTCGCCACGGGCGCCTCGTTCAAGCCGCGTGCGGCGCAGAAGACCCGTGGATTCACCGATGAGGAATGGAAGAGCGCGCAGACGCGCCTGGCCGAAGCCGGACTCATCACCGTCGATGCCGACGAGCGCGGCTTCGACCTGCCGGCCATCACCGATGCCGGCCGCGATCTCAAGGAACAGGTCGAGCAGCTCACCGACGGCACGGTCGCCGCCGCCTGGTCAGCACTCAGTGATGAGGAGATCGAGGCACTCGTGTCTCCGAGCCGCAGCCTGATCAAAGTCCTGGCCCAGTCGGGTGCCTTCCCGGCCACGATCTTTGCCCAGCCGGCCAAGAAGGCCAGCTGAGCGTCGGACCAGCGTTGGGTCTGACTCGAGACAGCGTCGAATCAGCATCGAGGCAACTTCGAGCCAGCCTCGTATCAGCGTCGAGTTGAGGCCCTCTCCACGTGGGAGCGGGCATGCTCGATCGCACAGGGCAGGTCATCGAAGAGGTGCCTTTTGTCCCTGAGCGCACCGAGGACACCGACGTGCCGAAACAGATCGACGTGGGCGTCCTTGACGCCCTTGATGAGCACCGTGATTCCGCGGCGTTCGAAGGTGTGGACCACCTCGGCGAGGATGCGTGCACCGGAGGCATCGACGAGTTCGAGCTGAGACATCCGCAGGATCACGACGAGGATCCCGTCGAGTTCCATGACCTCGTCGAAGACCCGATCGGAGGAGGCGAAGAACAGCGGCCCATCGAAGCGCACGATCGAGATCGAGTCGTCGCCGGGCTGCGTGTCCTCTCCAGCGGAGACCTCTTCGATCGTCACTCCTGTCGTCCGGGACAGATTGCGCAGCGCGAAGGCAGCGGCCACCACCATGCCGATTCCGACGGCGATGATGAGATCGAAGGAGATCGTGATCAGCGCGGTGATGACGAAGCCTGCGGCATCGGAACGCGTGGAGCGCATGATGGCACGCACCGTGGTCAGATGAACCATCCGCACCGCGGTGACGAAGAGGACTCCGCCCAGTGCCGCGAGGGGAATCTGGCCTACCGGCGCGGCCGCGGCGAGGACGATGGCCAGCAGAACGAGGGCGTGGACGATCGATGCCAGCCTGGTGCGACCACCGGCCCGGATATTGACCGAGGTGCGAGCGATCGCACCCGTGGCGGGCATGCCGCCGAAGAGTGAGGAGCCGATGGACGCGATGCCCTGTCCGACCAACTCCCGATCTGGACGGTAGGCGCCCGCATCCGACATCGAGGAGGCCACCCGTGCCGAGAGCAGCGATTCGATCGCGGCCAGCGCCGCGATCGTCCCCGCCGCCGGCAGCAGCCCACCGATGGCACCGAGGTCGATGGCCGGGACAGAGGGCAGGGGCAGCGAGCGTGGAATCGCTCCGATGGTCGCCAGAGGATTGGGCACGAGAGCGGCGAGGACCGTGGCGATGACGATGCCGACGAGCGAACCCGGGATCGAGGAGTGGATCTTCGGTGCCAGGACCATGCACACGACGACGATCGCGACCGCCGTCAGAGAATAGGGCAGATAGGACCAGTCAGCCTCGCCGATGAGCTGAGCGGCCGCGACGAGCGCATTCGTACTGTGCTCACCGGGCCGCGAATCTGCCGGCGTGGTGACGAACGGGACCTGCTGCAAGAAGATGATGGAGGCTATGCCCAGGGTGAACCCCTCGATCACCGGCCAGGGAATGAATGAGACCGCGCGCCCCAGACGCAGCAGCCCGGCCGCCACGACGATGATCCCGGCGATGAGCGTCACCACCACCACAGCCTCGGCGCCCTGAGAGGCGACGATGGGCACGAGCACGACCGCCATGGCACCGGTGGGTCCCGAGATCTGGACATGCGAGCCACCGAAGACCGCAGCGAGCAGCCCCGCCACGATCGCAGTGATCAGGCCCTGCTCCGCCGTGAGGCCCGAACTCACACCGAAGCCGAGCGCCAGCGGAAGGGCGACGATGCCGACGGTGACACCGGCAACGAGGTCCTTGGGCCAGGAACGGCGGGTCTCGCTGTAGTCGGAGACGCCCGGCAGCAGAGAACGCACCCGCTGGAAAGCGGCCCGCAGGGTCGCCGAGGTGGTGGTAGGCGAAGTCATGACGTGGGCTCGCCCGTGGCCGCGGTGCTGCCCGCAGTCGCGGCGCTGTCCACAGCTGCAGGGCCACCTGGAATCTGCGGCAGCGTCTGGGCCTGGGCTAAGCGGCCCCCATCGTCTTCGAGCATCGACAGCAGCAGCGACCTGGCCACGGAGAGCAGTTCGGCGGTGCGCCGGTCGGCAAGGCGGTAGTAGACATGGCTGGCCCGACGCTCCGATTCGACCAGGCGGTGTCGGCGCAGAACGGCAAGATGCTGGGACAGATGGGAGGCTTCGAGCTCGGTCTCGGCCTGCAGATCGGTGACACTGACCTCCGGAGCACCGGCGAGGAGCTCGAGGATCCGGATTCGATACGGGTGGGCCAGGCCCTTGAACAGGTTCGCTTTGACCTCATACAGAGGCCGCTGCATGTGATTTAGTGGCATGATGAAGTCATCATTTCACAAGTACGAAGAAAACGGCGCATTGCGCGGTTTTCTTAAATCGGTGCGGGAGCGCTGCGATGCCGGCTCAGCGCGAGATATGTGACCCCACCTCGGCGGCAATGGACTTCGCCTCTTCTGACGTCGGCCCCTCAGCTGAGAAGACGGCCTTCCGGTAGTACTGGAGCTCCATGACCGAGTCGAGGATGTCGCCGAGGGCACGGTGGCCGCCGTGCTTCTCCGGGGACTGGAAGTAGGCCCGGGGGAACCACTGCTTGCTCAGTTCCTTGATCGAGGACACATCGATGATCCGGTAGTGGAGGTGATCGACGAGCTCAGGCATCTGCTTCGTGAGGAACACTTTGTCCGTGCCCACGGAATTGCCACCCAATGGTGCCTTGCCGGCCTCCGGGACATGCTGCTTGATGTACTCGAGCACCCGAGCCTGCGCATCGGCGACCGTCGTTCCCGCATCGAGTTCGGTGATGAGTCCCGAACTCGTATGCATCTGGGTGACGAAGTCGTTCATGTTCTCCAACGCCGCAGCGGAGGGCTTGATGACGATGTCGATGCCCTCGTCAAGGGGATTGAGGTCGAAGTCGGTGATCACAGCCGCCACTTCGATGAGCTCGTCCCTGACTTCGTCGAGGCCGGTCATTTCACAGTCGATCCACACAATTTTGTCGTTGCTCACCAGCCCAGCTTAAAGCAGAGCGTGGGCCGTGGGCATCTCGCTTCGCTGTGCGCACCGACACACGCTGAGTACACGCACAAAAACAATACGCGCGCAGTGACTTAAACTTGGACTGTCCCACGGGTCAACGTGGGACCAGAAGAGACTTTGTTGAGGGAAGGGTTCGTACGTGCGCTACACACTTGCTGTGATTCTCATGGTGGTGGGTGTCGTTGTCGGAGGCCTCGGAATTCTGCAGAAGACCCTGTGGGCGCCGGACGACCAGATCACCGCGACCACAGAGATCGATGCAGACACACCGGCTGTCGTCGTCGACCCCGGAATGCTCAATCTCTACGAAACCCCCGCGACCCTCGAGGCCAAGGGCTCCGGTGATCTGACGATCGCTCAGGCCCCGATCGAAAACGTCGACGCCTGGACCGGAAACTCCCCAGTCGCACACGTGACGGGACTGGCACCCGATGGCGGACTGACCGTGAAGCCCGAAAACGGCGATGCCAAGATGCCCAGCCCGGCCGGAGCCGACCTCTGGACCGCCGAAGTCACCGGAGCAGACTCGGTCAAGCTCGACTGGACCGATGATGCGAACCGGACAGGCTTCCTCATCGCCGGCAGCGGTGAACCAGGCGACGTCAAGACCGTCACCATCTCCTGGCCCAACCACGCGGAGACCCCTTGGGCCATCCCCCTGATGATCATCGGCGGGGCACTGTTCGTCGGCGGCATCGTCGTTCTCTTCTTCAACCGCAAGAGCGCGAAGAAGGAGAAGAATCGGCGCACGGCCCGCCAGGAACGCCGCCGCAAACTGGCGGAATACGGAACCGCATTCGCGATCGTGCCGGTGCTCGCTCTGAGCGCCTGCGGACCTGAAGAGCTGCCCAAGCCTGAGCCCTCGGAGGCCCCGAGCACTGCAGCAGCCGGCGTCAACGACGACCAGGCCAAACGAATCCTCGACTCCGTGGCCGACGACATCAAGGCTGCGGATAAGAAGACTGACAGCGCCAAGCTGAAGAAGCGTGCAACCGGGCCTGCCCTGCAGCAGCGCGAAGACGCCTACAAGGTGCAGGAGAAGGTCGAGAAGCAGAAGCTGCCGCCGGCAGTGGCCAAAGAGAAGGTCGTCGTCAACTACACCGCGGCCACCGATTCTTGGCCGCGCATGACCAGCCTCATCACCTCGGCGGGCAATGACACCCAGCTCCTCGTCCTGACCCAGGAAGATCCGCGCTCCGACTACAAACTGTGGTCACAGACCCAGTTGGTCCCGGGCACCAAACTTCCCGACATTCCCGACTCCCGACAGGGATCGGCACTCCTTGATCCGAAGACCAAGGACTTCGTGACGACCCCGGAGAAGGCAGTCTCCGACTACGCCAAGGCGCTGGGTTCGGGGAAGGACTCGAAGGAAGCCAAGAAGTTCGAGACCGATGACTTCTCGAAGTCGATCTGGAAGAACCAGGCAGCACAGAAGAAGAGTGCCGAAGACGGCAAGGCCGAGGTCGACTACAAGTACACCCCGGGCAAGGAGATCGTCGCGCAGGGGACTGCCGGAGACGCCGCCGTCGTCACCGGAGTCGTCGAGGCCGAGTCCACGATCTCTCCGGAATCCGTTGACGGACGCACCGGAACCCTGACTCTGTCCACCCCGCAGAAGGAGCTGACCGGATCCGACAGCACCCAGAAGCCGGTGACGACGAAGACAACCCAGGTCCTGACGTTCCTCGTGCCCAAGGATGGCAAGGTCCGCCTCATCGGCGGCCTGGAGACTCTCAGCGGCGTCGAACTGAAATAGCCCGGGCTTAGAATAGTCGGCTGGTCCCGAGGCTGAATAGTCGCAGGGCCGCAGTTTGAAATAGTCGCGGGCCCGGCGGTGTTGATACGTTCTATGCTGGATGTCATCAGCACCGTCGGAGCTTAAGAATTCCCGACGGACCTCAGCACTGTAGGATTCCCGACGGATACGCACCACGCACCGTACGAATTCGCACTTCCCGCAACAAAGGAGACCACGTGTCAATGGATCCCTCGCAGGACAACGCACAGCCGAACCAGGGACTCGACCTGTCCGCGGTGCGCAGCAAGAATCTGCCGCACGAGGAGCAGCGCGGTGGACCGGG
The DNA here is from genome assembly GCF_014897485.1 of Brevibacterium sp. FME37. Classification (NCBI taxonomy): domain Bacteria; kingdom Bacillati; phylum Actinomycetota; class Actinomycetes; order Micrococcales; family Brevibacteriaceae; genus Brevibacterium; species Brevibacterium sp. FME37. Next base: position 133,280 of record NZ_JABUYE010000009.1, on the reverse strand, counting down.
GCAGGTTGCCAACGCAGCGGCGGACCCGAGTGCGGTTCCAGTACCGGCCTTGGTATTCGACGTCGACGAGGCCAGCTTCAACGACGTCATCGCGATCTCTGACCGGGTTCCCATTGTCATTGACCTGTGGGCTGATCGCAGCGAGGAGAGCAAACAGCTCTCTCCGGTCATCGCACGCCTCGTCGAGTCCTTCGGCGGTCGGCTGGTCCTGGCACGCGTCGATGTCGACGCCAATCCGCGCCTGCAGCAGGCCTTCGGCGTCGAGTCGATCCCGAACGTCATCGCCATCGTCAAGGGCCAGCCCGTACCTCTGTTCCAAAGTGTGCTGCCCGAGCCGCAGGTGAAGGCCTACTTCGATGAGCTGCTGAAGCTGGCCGGCGAGAACGGTGTCACCGGTCATGCTGTGGTTGCCGGAGCCGAGCAGGAACCAGCGGGCCCCGCCCACCCCGAGGCAGAAGAGGCCCTGAGCCAGGGAGACTTCGACACAGCCGAATCCCTGTTCAAAGCTGCCCTGGCCACATCGCCGGCAGATGAGGAAGCGAAATTCGGTCTGGCCAGAGCCGGACTGGGGCGTCGCCTCATCGATGCCGATCCTCAGCAGCTCATTGCCACCGCCGATGCGAATCCGAAGGACGCCGAAGCGGCCAAGGCGGCTGCCGATGCAGAGATCGTGGGAGGCAACCCGAGCAGTGCCTTCAATCGACTGATCTCTCTGATCCGCGTCAGCGCAGGCGATGAGAAGGAAGCGCTGCGTCTGCGGGTTCTCGAACTCTTCGAAGTCCTGGGCGCGGATGATCCGGCCGTGACCAAGGCACGCACAGCATTGATGAGGGCCTTGTTCTGAACCAGAGAATCCGTCTCACCACAGCCATTCTGTTCGCGGTCGCAGCGGTGATCGTGGCAGTACTGGTGATCTCAGCGCTGTCCGTCGTCGGCACCGACGAGGTCACCGAGACCGACGCCTTCAAGGTCAAGGACGGCGCCTATGCCGTCGTCCTCGACGAGGCGATCGTTCCCTATTCGGGCACCAGCGTCACCGTTGAGGCCGCGAATGCCGACGGTAAGAAGCTGTTCGTCGGCACCGCCAACGGCGTCGACACTGACAGCATCCTCGATGGTGTGGCACAGGAGCAGATCAGCAACGTCGAGTTCCCGAACACTCTCGAGCACCGATTCATCCCCGGCGACGCCGCTCCCGAAGCGACGCTGACAGACAGGGACTGGTGGACCAGCAAGGACACAGGGGAGAAGGTCGCGAAGACCTTCGACCTCGACGCCGACCCGCAGGTGCTCGTCATCTCCGCCGCAGACAAGGGCGAGAATCTCGATGGAACCACGGTCTCGCTGAAGATGCGTGTGGAGGGAGTCCTGGCATTGAGCCTGCTCGGCATCGCATTGGGCATCATCTTCGCCGGATTCGCGGCCTACTTCTTCCTGCGCTGGTTCAATTGCCGGATCCGACCGGAGAAGAAGCCGGTCGCGCGAAAGACTGACCGCGGGTCGGGTCCAGGGGCCGGCCTCGGCGCTGGGGCGAACGCACAGGATTACACGACGGGCACCGGTCGGGTGCGAAGCTCCCGCCTCGTGAAGAACCCTGATGAGGCGAAGGCAGAGCCACCTCGGCGGAGGAACACACGAGGCAGGCGCTCACTGCGCTCGGTCACAGCGTTGAGCCTGACGACGGGAATGGCCTTGAGCGGATGCAGTGCGCTGCCCGTGGCGCAGCCGCACAGCCCTGAGATCACGCCCTACGAGCGCACGGCGATGCGCCCGGGTGAGGCCGGGAAATTCATGACCGACTACACCGAGTCGCTCGATAAGATCCTCGACGACGGAGGTACCGACCTCGAGAAGATTCAGGGCGAACCCCTGATCGATCGGACCCGCGCCCAGATGCAGATCGCGAAGAAGGCTAAGCAGAAGCTGCGGGCACCGAATTTCAGCGAGGTCGTCGCCGGTAGCCCGAGCTTCACCGAGTACCCGATGTGGTTCTACGCCTTCGGCACCTCCGACGGTGATAAGAAGCTCACACAGGTCCAGCTCGCGACCCGGGAATCGGCGGCGACGGATCCGATCGTGCGCACCGCCTCCTACATCCCGACCGATCAGACGCCGACGCTGATGGCCGACGGGCACGGCGCAGTCAAGCCCGGGCCCAAGGGATTCGACGATGAGATGACGAAGACCGCGGACCAGGTCTCGAAATTCCTCGCCGACGGCAAGGCCGATAAGGCCGATGCCAAGGGGCTGAAAGAAGGCGGGTTCAAGGATTTCAGGGGCTACCTGGGCGACCTGCGGGGTAAGGACTCCGGATTCGACAAGGTCGATATCTCCTGCAAACCCTACGAGAAGCTCGACTTCACCTCGATGACCCTGAGCACCGAGCACGGCGCCATCGGGATGGGCGAGGTCCGCTGCACCCTGACGATCAAGGTCCCCGACGACTATTCGGTCGACCTGGGTGACACCATCGAGGCGGTGAAGACCAACGACAAGGACGGCAACACCGTCAAGGTCGACACCGCCCATCCGTATGTGCTGATGAAGACCAAGGATGAGCTGAGCGCCGTGTCCACCGACTGGAACGTGCTGTCCTCACACATCGAGTGACGGTCTCGTACATCGAGTGAGACTCACGCATCAATTGACAGTCAGGCCCCGCCGAGGTTGGGCCTGACTTTTCAATTTGGGTGGTCTTCGCTGGTGCGGCCTCGGTCGGTGTGACCTCAGCTGGCGCGGATTCTGCGGCCCACGAGGGAGAGCCACCAGAGTCCGACGAGCGGCAGGATGAGTGGGATGAACCCGTAGCCGCTGCCGAAGGACGACCACACGGAGGGCTTCGCGAAGTCTTCCGGATGGGTGAAGCTGAGGATGCCGACGACGATGACGCCCACGAACTCGATCACGCAGGCGCCGATCGCAATCCGGTGCGAGATGCGGTTGCCGATGACCAGGCAGATTGTGGCCAGGATGTAGATGATCGCGGCGATCACGGACAGCGAATACGCGACCGGTGCCACGTCGAACTCGCGGATGACCTGATAGCCCGCGCGAGCTGTGGCCGATAGAGCGAAGACTCCGTAGACGGCAGTCAGTGCCCGGCCCGGGCCGGTGTGCATCGCCGAATACGGTGAGCGATTGCGTTTCGCGGCGCGGTCCTTCTTCGCCGAGGCGGCCGCTGAGCGGACACCGCCACCGTCGTGTCGCTTCTTCAGTGCCAAATCTGGTCCAATCTCTCGATCATGACGATCACCGTCAGCCCTGCTGCTGCGAGCACGCCCGGCCCCCACCTGCTCAGTTCCGCGAACGCCCAGAAACCAGCCAAGGCGATGACGAGGATCGCGGTGATGACGTAGCCGAAGTACAAGAGCGGATCGACGCCGTGGGTCGACCCGAACGTGGCGATCGAGAGCACCAGCTGCACGATGAGCAGCAGCAGAAGCAGTGCAGTCGCGCCGAGCAGCAGTTTGCCGGCGGGTCTGTTGCGGATGGTTTCGACGATCGACCAGATGGCCAGAACGGCGGAGACGGCATAGAGCACGATGGTGAAAACGGTGAACACCCGACCCAGTTTAGTCGGCACCGGACTAAGAACTGTCATCGGAGCACTCGCCTCAGCACTCAACGGTGCGCAACAGAGCACTCAACGGTGCGCGAAGAGAGTCCGCGCCCAGATTCCACAGACCTGCAGAACAATAGATGTTGTTGATACTGTCGGAGCATATGCCTGACACCTTCGATGACTTCTTCCCATCCACCTCGACAGTAATGGACCGTGGGGACCGCCTGCGCAGAGTTCCCTGGGCCGCGTTGGTCACCTTCGTCGCCGTCTCCTTCGGACTTGCCTGGCTGGTGAGCCTGCCTCTCTGGATGGCCTCCGATGACCGCCCGGCGCCGGCTTTGGTCAGCCGTATGGTGCCGATGGTCATGATGTTCACGCCGCTCATCGCAACAGTGGTCGTGGTGTTCGTCATGAAGGTGCCCCGACACGAGTGGGCGCGGTTCCTCGGCCTGTGGCCGCTGCGGCCCGCCAAACGAGTCGTCTGGTTCGCGGTCATCATGACGGTGGCTCCCTTGGTGCTGGTGTGTGCATGCATCGCGATCTCGGCGCTCTTCGGCTGGATCCACCTCGATCTCGTTCACTTCTCCGGCTTCCAGGAGACGCTTGATGCTCCTCTCGAACCGTCCATGCTCTGGCCGGTCGTCCTGATTCAGGTGGCGATTGTTCCCTTGGCGTCGGTCTTCAACGCGCTGCCGGCCTTCGCTGAGGAAGCAGGCTGGCGGGGCTGGCTGCTGCCCGCATTGCGGCCATTGGGAACCTGGCCGGCGCTGCTGCTCAGCGGGGCCATCTGGGGGTTGTGGCATTCGCCGATCATCCTTCTGGGCCAGAACTTCGATGAGCCGAACATCTGGGGCGTGCTGCTGATGACCGGCGGTTGCATCGCCTGGGGAGTGCTCTTCGGCTGGCTTCGTCTGCGCACCGGGTCCATCTGGCCAGCCGTCATTGGTCACGGCTCACTCAATGCTTCGGGCAACCTCGTCTTCCTCGTAGGTACGGCGGGCGACTCCGCGAATCTTCCTCTGGTCAATCCGCTCGGTGTCTCCGGCTGGATCGTCATCGGCATCGTCGTCATCGTTCTTGCCCTGACCGGACAGTTCAAACGCGAGCCGCAGCTCCGCCGACAGTCGGTCCGGCAGTGACTATGAGATGCGGCACTGATCCTGGCCGAAGTGCCGATCACGACCTAAAATAGGGAGAGTGCCGATTTACCTTGATCACGCAGCCACCTCGCCGATGCCGGCAGAGGTGCTCGACGTCTACACCGACGAACTGAGCCGACGGGCCAATCCCTCGGCTCTGCACACCGTGGGTCAGGCCGCGCGGATGCGTATCGAGACCGCCCGCGAGGACATCGCCCGTGGTGTCGGCGCAGCCACATCATCCGAGGTCATCTTCACTTCCGGCGGCACAGAAGCCGATAACTTCGCACTCAAGGGCCTCTACCTGGCCCGCAACGACTCCACCTTCGAAGCACCGGTTCGCCCGCGCGTGCTCACAACGACGATCGAGCATCATGCGATCCTCGACTCGGTGGAGTGGCTGGGCACTCAGGGTGCCGAAATCGTCTACCTCGACGTTGACGAAGAAGGCCACCTCGATCTCGATGCCGCCCTGACCGAACTGCGCCACGCCCCCGAGCGCACCGCTCTCATCTCCATCATGGCCGCGAACAATGAGATCGGCACCCTCCAGCCGATCGCCGAAATCGGCTCGTGTGCCAAAGATCTTGGTGTTCCCTTCCACATCGACGCCGTGCAGGCACTGGGCCAGATCCCGCTGAACTTCGCCGAGCTCGGCGCGACCGCCATGTCGATCACCGCCCACAAGATCGGCGGGCCCGTGGGCATCGGCGCACTGCTGCTCGACCGCGCCGCCGTTCCTGCGCCCATCCTCCACGGTGGGGGACAGGAACGTGGAGTCCGTTCCGGCACACTCGACGTGGCCGGTGCCGTGGCCTTCGCGAAGGCCGTGGACCTCGCCACTGCCGATATCGACGCCCGAGCCGCCCGCTTCTCATTCCTGCGCGACCGGCTCATCTCCGGCATAGAGGACACGATTCAGGGCGCCACCCTCTCCGGTCGCCGAGGTGGAGGCAGGCTCCCCGCGAACGCGCACTTCACATTCTCCGGGTGTGAAGGCGATTCCCTGCTCTTCGGCCTCGATGCGAGAGGACTGGCGACCTCAACGGGCTCAGCCTGCTCGGCCGGGGTCTCCCGTCCCTCCCACGTGCTGCTGGCCTGCGGCATGAATGAGGACGTCGCCAGATCAGCACAACGATTCAGCCTCGGCCACGACTCGACCGAAGACGAAGTCGATCGCCTTCTCGAGGTTCTGCCCGAAGTCGTCGAACAAGCACACCAGGCTGGAATGGTCTCGGCCACTCCACGCTGGATGCAAGGAGCATCATGAAAATTCTCGTCGCCATGTCCGGCGGAGTCGACTCATCAGTCGCCGCAGCACGCGCCGTCGACGCAGGCCACGAAGTCGTCGGAGTCCACCTCGCCCTGTCCCGCATGCCCGGAACCTTGCGCACTGGTTCACGCGGCTGCTGCACCATCGAAGACTCCCGGGACGCCCACCGTGTGGCCGGAATGCTCGACATCCCGTTCTACGTGTGGGACTTCTCCGAGAGGTTCAAAGAGGACATCGTCGATGACTTCATCGCCGAATACGCGGCCGGGCGCACACCCAACCCGTGCATGCGCTGCAATGAGCGCATCAAGTTCGCGGCCCTCCTCGATCGTGCCCTGGCACTGGGCTTCGACGCCATCGCCACAGGCCATTACGCCGAGGTGCTGCGCGACGAGAACGGACTCCCCGAACTTCACCGCGGAGAGGACCTCGCGAAGGACCAGTCCTATGTCCTCGGCGTACTCTCCGGCGATCAGCTCGAACACTGCTATTTCCCGATCGGCGCCACCGCATCGAAGGCGGAAGTCCGCGCCGAGGCGGCCGAGCGTGGGTTCTCCGTAGCCAACAAGCCTGACTCCTACGACATCTGCTTCATCCCCGACGGCGATACGAAGGCGTGGCTGGCGGACAAGATCCCCATGCGTCCGGGCCTCATCAAGGACGCCGAAGGTGAAACCCTGGGCGAACACGATGGTGCGATGACCTACACCATCGGCCAGAGAAAGGGCCTGGGCATCCAGAAGCCCGCCGCCGATGGTCAGCCGCGCTTCGTCACCGGCCTCGACCCGGCCTCGAACACGGTCACGGTCGGCTCCCGCAGTGATCTCGGAGTCGCTCACCTGACCGGCATCCGAACCACCTGGGCCGGTCCGGCACCGGCCGATATCGGCACCGAACCTGCAACCGCCATCGACTGCGAGGTCCAGATCCGGGCGCACAGTGACCCGGTTCCGGCCAGGGCGTGGCTCGGCGACTACATCTCCGAGGCGCCCGAACATGAAGTCAACCCGATCGTCGATGAGGTCGAGGTTCCGGCCGCACGACCTGCCGGGCAGCTCATGCACATCGACGTCGACGAGGAACTCTCCGGCGTTGCTCCCGGGCAGACCATGGTCATCTACCGCGGAACCCGGGTTCTCGGGCAGGCCACCATCGACGTGACAGCCAAGGACCGCCTCGGCGTCTGAGGACGATTCGTCCGGCTCGGCGTCTGCGGGCAAAGACTGCTGCAGCGTCTGAGCTGTGGTCTTCGCCCCTGCGTTAACCTGGGGGTATGAAGGAATTTCCCCAAGATGTCGTCACGGCACCTTTCGGAACCTGGTCGTCTCCGCTGAGCGCGGCGGAGGTGGCTGCGGGCTCCGCACCGATCTTCGATGCCGCATTCCGTGGTGAGCACATCTACTTCTCGACGAAGGTCCCAACGGAGAATTCGCGCACAGGCCTGATCCGGACGTCACTGTCACATCCGGGGCTGAAGGAGCAGGTGCTGCCCGCAGACTTCAACATCAGGTCCTCGGTCCACGAATACGGGGGAGGCGCATGGGCACTGGATCCCAACAGCGATGTCATCTACTTCGTCAACGCCTCAGACCAGCGGATCTGGCAGATCATTCCAGGCCGATCTCCGCACGCCCTGACCCCTGATACTTCCGGCCGCATCCGGTACGGCGACCTGACGATGACCCGCTGGGGTCTGCTGTGTGTGCGCGAGGACTGCCGGTCCACCCGCAGAGAACGAGCCATCGTCCTGATCACCAGGCACGGGACGACGAATGTGCTCTCACGCCATTCCTACTTCATGGCGTGGCCCCGCCTGTCACCAGATGGTTCGACACTGGCGTTCATCGGCTGGGAACATCCCAACATGCCCTGGGACCAGACGAACCTGTGGCTCATCGACGTTCGCACCCAAGACACTCCCGTCGCCGGCGTCATGCGCGGACACGATATATCGCTCCTGCAACCCGAATTCACCTCGGACTCCTCGCTCATTGTGAGCTCGGACCACAACGGTCACTGGGCCCTGTACTCATTGGACTTCGAACCGATCGACTGTCTGGTGCGCGACCGCCGGGCTGCCAAAGAGTCCAGGCAGACGAGCACAGACTCCACGGATAAGTTCAAGGACTCCACGCGGACAAGCGAATTCGCTGATGAGCTCGACGTCACCGCTCTGCGACCGCTCCTCGACACCGGCAGCGAGATCGGCGGCCCACTCTGGCAGCTGGGAGCGATCTGGCATCTGAATGATGACGAGGAGATCTGGGCCCACTCCCAGTCAGCGACCTCTTCCCTCGTCAGAACACGACTCCCACGGTCGGGCAACGACGTCCTCAGCAGTGACTTCGAAGAGATCACCGCACCGGGAGAGCCGTTCGGCAGCCTCGAACTCCACGACTTGAGCCACAGCCATATTCTCCTGACCGCGAAGTCCGCGGACTCGACCGGTGCCCTCTACGCCGTGGACCGGGCCACCGGCACCTTCATCGAGATCGCCCAGGAACGCCTCGACGCACACCAGGATTACTGCTCGCGGCCTCGAACGCGAGAGCTCGGCGGCGTCCCTGTCGTCATCCACCCGCCGCACAACCCACGATTCACCGCCCTTGAGAGCGAACGCCCGCCCTACGTGATCTCCATCCACGGAGGACCGACAGGTCAAGCGACCCCCGACATGTCCGCCCGGTTCAGCTACTTCACATCCCGAGGCATCGGGGTGATGGAGGTCAACTACGGCGGTTCGACCGGCTACGGCAGGGCCTGGCGCAACCGTCTGCGCGGCCAATGGGGCATCGTCGACGTCTCCGACACCCTGGCCGCGGTCGACGCATTGGTGGCTGAAGGGCTGGCCGACCCCCACCGGATTGCGATCTCCGGAGCCTCCTCAGGCGGGTGGACGGTGCTGACCGCGTTGGCCTCCTCAGAGACCTTCGCCTGCGGCACCTCCTACTTCGGGGTCACCGACCTGATGCGCTTCGTCGTGGACACCCACGACTTCGAGAAGCACTACATCGACGGACTGGTCGGCCCCTGGCCGGAGGCCCAGGACGCCTACATCACCCGGTCACCGATTCGACGTACAACGCACATCACTGTCCCCGTGGCCATCATGCAAGGCGATCGCGACCCGATCGTCCCACCCAGTCAGGCCCAGGAATTCGTCGATACCTTGGAATTGACCGGAGTGGAGTACATTTACCGTCTGTACAAGGGCGAATCCCACGGGTTCGTCCGAGCTGAAACCATCATCGATTCCCTGGAAAGCGAGTTCGGGTTCTATGCCGACGTCTTCGGAATCCCACACAGCCGCAACCATGGCTGAACCGACCGAAACCCCTGCCGCCCTCGCACCCGCGGGAACGACCACCGGCATCTGGATCCCCGGCCCCCGGCCCGAGGCCGAAGCTGGTTCCCTGTCCGGGGCCGCCGGCTACATCGCGAACAGCCCCGTCCGTGAGGCGGCCGCAGCGGCGTTTGATCACCTCGGCGAGCAGCTGCCGCCCGTACCGCTGAATGCTCACCGGGCCGAGGACCGGTGGGGCGCAGACGCGATCGGGCGAGCTGTCGGTCTGCTCACCGACCTTCACGTCGACCGAGCGTCCTTCGGTTGGCGCCTGACGAGCGCAGCGGGTCGCGACGAACGACTCGAATTCTCTGCACTCAGCGAGGCCTTCGACGCCATCGCCGAGTACGGTGACGGCTACACCGGTCAGGTCCAGGTCTCCCTGCCCGGACCGTGGACCGTGGTCACCGCCCTGAGCCTGGCCTCCGGGGCCCCTGTCCTCGGTGATCTCGGTGCCCGCCGCGATGTCATCCAGGCCTATGCGTTCGGACTGGCAGCCTTCGCCGACAAGCTCTCCACACTGGGCATGGCGCCTGTGATCCGCCTCGTCGAGACCCGCCTGCACCCGGTCCTCACCGGCACCTGGCCCACGGTCTCCGGCTGGGCCACCCTGCCCGCGGTGTCCGAGAATCAGGTCTACGCCGCTCTGCAGTCGACGCTGCGGCATCTGCCCCCGGTGCTGCTCAGCCTCCCCGATTTCGATTCCCTTGCGCTGCAGGGCAAGGAGATCACCGCCGCCGAGGTGGTCCGCAATTCCGGTGCCACCGCTGTGTCAGTGCCGTTGGCTAGCCTGAAGGCACACGGGTGGGAGCAGCTGGCCATGATCTCCGAAGCGGGAGTCGGGACATGGATGGGTCTGCCGCCGGCCGCAGGAGCGCGTCCGAAGGAGGTCAAGCACTGGTTGAACAGGATCATGACGCCGTGGAACCGCATCGGCATGAGCACTAGAAGTCTGCGTGATTTCGGAGTCCTCGCGGGCGAAGAGCTTCCGATGACCTATCCGCCGCTGCTGACCTCGGTCGACGGAGACGGTGCCGAGAACATCAGCACGGGAACGATGATGATCGCCGCAGGTCTGCGGCGTGCCTTTGAGGAGATCGAATGACAGACACGCCCGATAACTCAGACCTGTCGGATGCCAGCTCCCGGGCTCAGGCGCATGCGGAACTCGTGGAGAAGATCGAAGAATATCGTGGGGCGTACTACCAGGACTCCCTGCTCGTCTCCGACACCGAATACGACGATCTCGTCCACCGCCTCCAAGACCTCGAGGAGAAGTTCCCCGAGCTCATCACCGACTCCTCACCGACCCAGACCGTCGGCGGCGTCATCGACACATCGACCTTCGACCCGGTCGAGCACATCGGCCGGATGTACAGCCTCGACAATGTCTTCGACGTCGAAGAACTCAGAGGATGGTACGACCGGGTCCGCGCGGCCACCTCGGCGAAGTCGAAGTTCCTCTGCGAACTCAAGATCGACGGACTCGCCGTCAACCTCCTCTACCGCAACGGTGAACTCGTGCGCGCCGCCACCCGCGGTGACGGACGTATCGGTGAGGACATCACCGCGAATGTCCGCACCATCTCCGACATCCCGGACAAACTCGACACCGACTACCCACCCGCCGAGGTCGAGATCCGCGGGGAAGTGTTCTTCCCTCTGGAGAAATTCACCGAACTCAATGCCGCTCTCGTCGCAGAGGGCAAGGCCCCATTCGCGAACCCCCGCAACTCCGCCGCGGGATCCCTGCGCCAGAAGGACCCCGCCGTCACCGCTGTACGTCCGCTGCACATGCTCGTCCACGGCATCGCAGTTTGGACACCGGCCGATGATTCGCATCCCGAACCCGCACATCAGTCCGAGGTCTACGAGGCGTTCAGAAGCTGGGGACTGCCCATCAGCGAATACTTCAAGGTGCTGGACACGGTAGACGAGATCGAAGACTTCATCACCTACTACGGTGAACACCGCCACGATGTCACCCACGAGATCGACGGCATCGTAATCAAGATCGACGATATCGCCGTCCAGGAGACCCTGGGCTACACCTCACGTGCACCGCGCTGGGCGACAGCCTTCAAATACCCGCCCGAAGAGGTCACCACGAAGCTCCTCGATATCCAGGTTCAGGTGGGCAGGACCGGTCGAGTAACCCCGTTCGCGGTGATGGATCCGGTCACCGTGGCCGGATCCACGGTGGAACGTGCGACCCTGCACAACGGCTACGAGGTGGCCCGCAAGGGCGTGCTCATCGGGGACATTGTGACCCTGCGCAAGGCCGGCGACGTCATTCCCGAAGTCCTCGGTCCGGTCGTCGCCCAACGCAACGGCAACGAGTACGAGTTCGTCATGCCCACTCACTGCCCCTCGTGCGGCACGAAGCTGGGGGAGCAGAAGGCAGGCGATAAGGACAAACGCTGTCCTAATGCCCGGTCATGCCCGGCCCAGCTGGCTAATCGCATCTTCTACCTGGCATCCCGTGCGGCCTTCGACATCGAGGCCCTGGGTGAAGAGGCGGCTCTGGCTCTGACCGCTCCAGCCGAGCCCGAGGCGCCGCCGCTGACCTCCGAAGCGTTCCTCTTCGACCTCACGGCTGAAGATCTGGCCGAGGTGAAGATCTGGCGCAACAAGAAGGTCAAAGGTGTGGAGACGGGGGAGCGCGAACTCGTGCCCTATTTCTACACCCGCGCAACTGCGAAGAAGCCGAGTGCTCCGAGCGCGAACACGAAGAAGCTCTTCGATGAACTCGACAAGGCCAAGGACCAGGACCTGTGGAAGGTCCTCGTCGCACTCTCGATCCGTCACGTGGGTCCAACTGCAGCACGCACCCTAGCCGGACATTTTCGAACCCTCGAAGCCATCCGGGCTGCTGAACTCGAAGAGCTCTCAGCCGTCGACGGAATCGGATCGACGATCGCGGCGAGCATCCGTGATTGGTTCGCCGTGGATTGGCATATCGAGATCGTTGAGGCCTGGGCAGCCGCCGGAGTCCGGATGGAGGACGAGCCTCAGGAAGCCGGAGCCCAGACTCTGGAAGGTCTCACGATTGTGGCCACCGGTTCACTGTCCACGTTCACCCGTGACGGAATCAAAGAGGCGATCCTCGGCGCCGGCGGCAAGGCGGCGAGTTCCGTGTCGAAGAAGACCGACTATGTGGTGGCTGGGGAAAACGCCGGGTCGAAGTTGGAAAAGGCCGAATCGTTGGGCGTCAGGGTCCTCGACGAGGACACGTTCCGCACGCTCCTGGAGACTGGCAGCTTCGACTGACGATCTGTGACGAGCCGTGATCTGGCGCACTCCTGCCACGGATTCGTCACCGAACATCAAGGATCATCTCAGCAGCAGTGAAGTGGGGAAACAGTTTGATCTGGAAGAGTGATGGTATGAAAGCAATTCCCCGATTGATTGCCGGCACTGCCGTCGTTCTCGCCGCAGTACTCACCACGGCACCGGTGACGGCAGGCATTGCCGACTACATCCTCAACCCCGGACAGCAGCCGACCAAACGTGCGGCTCCCGCACTGACCGGTTCCTCAGCTTCACCGCTCGCCCCCGCCCGAACCCGCGATGACGACAAGTCTCGCAACGGTGACACCACCGGCGACGACAATCGCGACGGTGATCAGAATCGTGAGAGTAACCACGCCGCCAATGCGCAGCCCCACACGGAGACGACGCCCGACGGCGGGCTCGACTTCGTCAGCGCCACGGCACCGAGTGAGAGTGCCGGTCTGGTGGCACACACCGTTGCCGACGCTCAATCACGAGTCAATGACCTCGCCGGCGATCTGCAGGCAGGAGTCGCGTCCGGAGAGTTCTCCCAAGCTGACGCCGACAGGGTGCTCGGGGACATCTCGAGCTACATCAGAGGCGAACGCACCTGGCCCGAACAGTCCGCCACCTGAGTGACCCGCCTCGGCGAAGCCACGCACTGATGCCCCGGCGAACCTCACATCGTTCCCTTCAGAACCGGTCCGGCAAAGAGACTAGACTTGCTGACGAGTAAACAGACCGATGAAAGGCAGGGAATGACGGAGTCCTCCGCAATCACCCCCGAGCAAGTCGAGCATTTGGCTTCGCTGTCTCGGATCGCCATGGGCGAAGACGAGCTGAAATCGCTCGCCGGTGACCTGAGCACCATTTTGAGCAATGTTGCCAGGGTCAATGAAGTGGCCGGCGATGATGTGCCGGCAACCAGCCACCCGATCGCACTGTCGAACGTGCTGCGCCCCGACGTCGTGGGTGAGACCCTGACCAACGAGCAGGCTCTGGCCTCGGCCCCAGCATCTGCTGACGAGAAGTTCCTGGTCCCACAGATCCTTGGGGAGGAATGATGAGCGAACTGATCAATAAGAGCGCCCTCGAACTCGCCGCAGGATTGAAAGCCGGCGAGTTCTCCTCCGTCGCGGTGACCCAGGCTCACCTGGATCGCATCCACGCTACCGAAGCAGACTTCGGTTCGTTCATCACCGTCACCGACGAACTTGCGCTGGAGACGGCGAAGTCGGTCGACGCCAAGCGCAGCGCCGGCGAAGAGGTTCACGCCCTGGCCGGAGTGCCCGTGGCGCTCAAGGACCTCATCGTCACCGAAGGTGTGGCCACGACCGCGGCGTCGAAGATGCTCGAGAACTGGGTGCCACCCTACGAATCGACCGTGCACAACAAGGTCAAGGCCGCCGGACTCCCTGTCCTGGGCAAGACCAACCTCGACGAGTTCGCCATGGGTTCGACGACCGAGCACTCGGCATTCGGCACCACCCGCAACCCGTGGAACCTCGAGCACGTGCCCGGTGGGTCCTCCGGCGGCGCCGCGGCAGCCCTCGCTGGCTTCCAGGCTCCGCTGTCGGTCGGCACGGACACCGGCGGTTCGGTGCGACAGCCCGCGGCGTTCACCGGCACAGTCGGTGTGAAGCCTACCTACGGTTCGATCTCCCGCTTCGGCATCATCGCCATGGCCTCAAGCCTCGACCAGGTCGGCCCGATGGGTCGCAACGTTGCCGACGCCGCAGCTCTGCACGAGCTGCTCGCCGGTCACGACCCGCTCGACTCGACCTCGCTGCCGGACCCGGTGGCAGGGTTCGTCTCGGCGGCACAGACATCGAACCTGGGGGGCAAGAAGCTCGGCGTCATCAAGCAGCTGCGTGGTGAGGGCTACCAGGACGGCGTCCGCGATGTGTTCTCGACCGCCCTCGACGTGGCGGCTGCGGCCGGTGCTGAAATCGTTGAGGTCGACTGCCCCTCGATCTCCTACGCACTCGACGCCTACTACCTCCTCATGCCCTCCGAAGTGTCGTCGAACCTGGCCCGCTACGACGGTATGCGCTACGGACTGCGGGTCGAGCCCGAGTCCGGTCCGGTCACCGCTGAGACGGTCATGGCAGCGACCCGTGCTGCCGGTTTCGGTGATGAGGTCAAACGCCGCATCATCCTCGGCACCTATGCACTCTCCGCCGGTTATTACGACGCCTACTACGGGTCTGCCCAGAAGATCCGCACCCTGGTGCAGAATGACTTCACCAAGGCGTTCGAGTCCTGCGACGTCCTCGTCTCACCGACGGCACCGACGACGGCTCTGAAGTTCGGCGCGGAGGCGGCATCCGACCCGATGGCCCTCTACCTCGGCGACGTGGCGACGATCCCAGCCAACCTGGCCGGAATCCCCGGACTCTCCCTGCCAGCAGGACTGGCCGACGGTCTTCCCGTCGGATTCCAGATCCTCGCCCCGGCACGACAGGACGTGAAGATGTACGAGGTGGCCGGCCCACTCGAAGCCGCCTTGGAAGCCTCCGGGACTCGAGTGCTCGATACTCTTGCGGAAGGACTGACCACCAAGTGAAATACGAAGACGCGATCAAGAAATACGATCCGGTCATCGGCATCGAGGTCCACGTCGAACTGGGCACCGCGACGAAGATGTTCGACGCCGCACCCAACACCTTCGGCGGGGGACCGAACACCAACATCACCCCCACCTCCTTGGGGCTGCCCGGCTCACTTCCCGTCGTCAACGAGAAGGGCGTCGAGTACGCGATCAAGATCGGCCTGGCACTGGGCTGCGAGATCGCAGAGACCTGTCGTTTCGCCCGGAAGAACTACTTCTACCCGGACGTGCCCAAGGACTTCCAGACAAGCCAGTCCGATGAGCCCATTGCGGCCGAGGGACAGGTCGAGATCGAACTCGAAGACGGAACGATGTTCACCATCCCTGTCGAGCGCGCTCACATGGAGGAAGACGCCGGCAAGAACACCCACATCGGCGGCGCCACCGGTCGCATCCACGGAGCCGACCATTCCCTGGTCGACTACAACCGTGCCGGTGTGCCCCTGGTTGAGATCGTGACCCACCCGATCACCGGGACAGGGGATCGGGCCGCCGAGGTGGCTTCCACCTACGTACGGACCCTGCGCGACATCTTCCGTGCCCTCGACGTCTCCGAAGCACGCATGGAACAGGGCAACGTCCGTGCCGACGTCAACGTGTCCCTGCGCGAGAGCCCCGATGCTCCACTGGGCACCCGCACAGAGACGAAGAACGTCAACTCCTTCCGCTCGATCGAACGTGCGGTCCGCTACGAGATCGCCCGCCAGGCGACCCGTCTGGAAGCCGGCGAGAAGATCGTGCAGGAGACCCGTCACTTCCACGAAGGCACGGGGGAGACGTCATCGGGGCGTCCGAAGTCAGATGCCGATGACTACCGGTACTTCCCGGAGCCGGACCTCGTTCCGCTTGTGCCCAGCCGTGATTGGGTCGAAGAGCTGCGGGCGACTCTGCCCGAGCTGCCGGCCCAGAAACGCCGTCGCCTTGCAGGCGTGTGGGGCTTCTCCGATCTGGAGATGCGCGACGTCGTCAACGCAGGTCTGCTCGAAGCCATTGAGGACACTGTGAGCGCGGGCGCCAAGCCCGCCGCAGCACGCAAATGGTGGACCGGTGAGGTGGCCAGGTTGGCCAACCAGAAGGAACAGCATCCCACTGAGCTTGTCACACCGGACCAGGTCGCAGCCCTGATCGGGCTGATCAACGACGGCAAGCTCAACGACAAGCTCGCGAAGGACGTCCTCACAGCTGTGGCCGACGGAGAAGGCGAACCCGCCGAGGTGATGAGCGCCCGTGGTCTCGAGATCGTCGAAGACACCGGTGCACTCGAAGCCGCAGTCGAGGAGGCCATCGCTGCCAACCCCGACGTGGTCGAGAAGATCAAGGGCGGAAAGATGCAGGCCATCGGTGCCCTGATGGGACCGATTATGAAGGCCACCCGCGGTCAGGCCGATGCCGGAAAGGCCAAGGATCTGATCCTTGCCAAGATCAACGGCTGAGTTCGCAGTCGTCTGACAAGGATCGGTCGACTGAACAGGATCAGGCGACTGAACAGAACTCAGGATTGATCCAGCCACACCCTCTAGACTTGAACATCAAAGAAGTCCAGAGGGTGTGGCTGTTCTCATTCTCACGGGCCAGGTGCTGACTTCGCCGGGCATAGAACCGGTGGATTCGGCGTGCGGGTGCCATCCGTATGTGGAGGTGAATGCGGTGTCCCAGTCGTGGAAGTCGTTGTGGAAGAGCGAATGCGGGAAGTCTCTCCCGGTCTATCGCGTCCTCGTGCCCGAAAGCGTCAACAAGGGCATCATGAAGGCCTGGAATGCTCGCGGGTACCGCTACACCGCGGGGTCCCCGAGCGCGATCATGCTCACCGGGGGAATGCGCCGAAACTTCTTCCGCTCCAGCATGCTCTTCAAAGGCGGAACCGGAACCGGAGCCGCTGTCACAGCCGGCTTTGCCGCCCCCGGTGGACTGGCACTGCTGTCGGGCTTCGCCGATGCTGCACTGGCTTTCGGGGCGCTCGGGGGAGTGACTGCAGTGGGAACAGGTGTGTTCGCGGCAGTCACCGGACCGAAGTACTTCCGTGACCCCAAACGGTTGAGCCGGAAGAACCGCGCTCAGGTAGGACAAGCGCAGTGGATCACTCCGGCGTCGCTGGGATTCCAACCTGGCCGCAAGGAAGGCCGCGACACCGACGAACAACGACTGTTCCACCTCGCAGTGACCATCGCGCGCAAGATTGTTCGCACACGAGCCTGGACCCACCCGATCCTGCGTGACCATGTCTCACGTGTCGATCTTGACCATGCTGTCGCCTCAATCGGTGTGCGGTTGGCCGAACTGGTTCGGCTGCGTGAAGAGATTGAGAGCATCAGGGACGAAGGAACCGCGAAGTCGGTGGAGACGTACCTGTCGAAACTTGCTGTGGCCTTCACCTCGATGGCCAACCGGGTGCTGTCCATGCATGAGTACTACGAGCGTCTGACCGAACTCGACCAGCAGCTGATGCTGCTTCACAATTCCGAACGCTCACGTGAACTCGGCGACCGGGTCCTCGATGTTCTGTCCCGGACAGCGGCCGATGACTCCGCGGACTGGCAATTCAGAGAGCTGCGGATCGACGCCGAGTCGCAGTCATCGATCATCTCCGGTCTTGTCGCCGAGCTAGACCAGACCGCAGACGACTTCGACGATTTCGACGCACGTCTGGCCGCTGCCCAGGAGTCGATCGACGCACTGGAATCCGCACCGTCCTCCTCATTCTCACCGGAAGACGACCGCCGGCCGGAGTGATCCGTCTGCAGTCAGCCGGGCGAACTCAGTGCCGACTCAGTGACCGAACGGATCGGGGTCGACGCCGGGCATCCATGAATGCCCGGGAACGGTGTATCCGTTGGCGGCCTGCTCCTTCTTCCACCTCTTCGACCAGCGCTTGTCGAGACGATCGACATAGAGCATGCCCTGCAGATGATCGTATTCGTGCTGCATGATGCGCGCGAACCACCCTTCGGCGGTCAGAGACACCGACTGGCCGGTCTCATCGAGACCATTGACCGTGACCCGCTCCGCACGTTTGAGCGGAAAGTCGAGGCTGGGCACCGAGAGACATCCCTCGGTCTCCTCGTCGGGATCCGGGCGGGTATCGGGAACCTTCGAGGCGATGAGCAGCGGGTTGATGAAGGTACCGCGTCTGCGGACTCCGTCATCATCCTCGGCGTTGAAGACGAAGATGCGTTTGCCCACGCCGATCTGCGGAGCGGCCAGACCGACACCATTGCTGGCGTCGAGGGTCTCGTGCATATCAGCGATGAGGGTTGCGAGTTCGTCGTCGAAGTCAGTGACCTTCTCCGCACGCTGATGCAGAACGGGTTCTCCGTAGATGACGATGGGATGAATAGCCATGAGGACAATCGTATCGGCTTTCCCCGCCGCGTTCCGTCTGCGAAGAGTTCATCCGCGCGCTCACCTGCCCACCTGTCGTTCCACAAGGAATTCTGCACTCCGACCAGCACCTTCACGACCATCTCCCTGACCACCCCGGCGTCTCATATTCGCGTCTGAGCAGCCGTGCGGCTGGACTGGCGACGGGCACCGGAACCGTAGAGTTAAGAGAGCTGACAGTGAAGAAATCCACCACAATTGTTCAGCGGTTCGGCCGCTCGACGCGTTCAGCGCCACGGTGCGAGGCGCGCAGTTGATCGCCTATGACGCGCTATGACATCATATTTCGCCGGAAGCGAACATGGATTGTTGAGCAACCATCTCGGGAACAACAGCAGGTGGCGGGTGGTTATGATGGTGTCGAACCGTCTCGGTCCACGAGATGAGATCAGCAGCTGAAGCCTTTGGGTGGTGGTTGAGTGACGTCTTCGTCACAGCCCTCACTGCCGGGCGAACAATTAAGCGTGAAAGGACATGTCTTGACCATCTTCAACAATGTTTCCGAACTGGTCGGCCGCACACCGCTGATTCGTGTGAACAAGGCCAGCGAACGCTCCGGTGCGGAGATCGTCGCCAAGCTGGAATCCTACAATCCTGCGAACTCGGTCAAGGACCGCATCGGCGTCGCGATGATCGATGCCGCCGAAGCTTCGGGAAAGCTCAAGCCGGGCGGAACGGTCGTCGAGGCTACGTCGGGCAACACCGGTATCGCATTGGCGATGGTGGGCACTTCGCGCGGATACAAGGTTCTGCTGACTATGCCGGAGTCCATGTCGAAGGAACGCCGCGCCCTGCTGCGTGCCTTCGGTGCCGAGCTCGTCCTCACCGACAAGGCCCAGGGCATGAAGGGTGCTGTCGACAAGGCTGAAGAGATCGCAGCAGATGGTGCCGTCCTCGTCCGCCAGTTCGAGAACCAGGCCAACGCTGACATCCATCGCACCACCACCGGCCCCGAGATCCTCGCCGACACTGACGGCAAGGTCGACATCTTCGTCTCGGGCATCGGAACCGGCGGAACCATCACCGGTGCCGGAGCCGCACTGCGCGAGGCGAACCCTGACGTCAAGATCGTTGCCGTCGAACCCGCTGCATCGGCACTGCTCTCCGGTGGTAAAGCCGGCCCGCACACCATTCAGGGACTGGGCGCGAACTTCGTCCCCGGCGTGCTCGACACGAAGATCTACGACGAAGTCGTGACCATTGAGAACGATGACGCCTTCACCCGCGCCCGCGAGGTTGCGAAGGAAGAGGGGCTGCTCGTCGGAATCTCCTCCGGTGCCGCACTCGTGGCAGCCGAAGAGCTGGGTGCACGCCCGGAGAACGCAGGCAAGCGCATCGTCGTGATTCTGCCCGACTTCGGTGAGCGCTACCTGACCACACCGCTGTTCGCCGAGTACATGGACTGAACAGAGGAATTTGGACTGGGCACTGCCTGAGGCGGATGCCGATTCCGCGGTGTGAGGGCGTCAAACACATGTTTGGCGCCCTCACGGCATAGAGGATTGACGATCACGAGCACGAAGGACTGTTGAGATGAAGGCACTGTGGACTGCAGCTGCTGCGGCGATCGGCGCGGTCGCCTATGGGCTGAGCCGCCCGGGGGTGCGCGCAACTCTGCGCGAAGACCTCGATACCGTGCGCAGGCGTGACCCTGCGGCCACCAGCGATTTCGTCTCGCTGGTCTCCTATCCGGGCATGCATGCGATCTGGGCGCACCGCGGTTTGCACCGACTGTGGCAGAACGACACCACGAAGGTGCCGGCCAGGCTGATGTCTCAGGCAGTGCGGACCCTGACGGGAGTGGAGATCCACCCCGGCGCGCAGATCGGGCGACGCTTCTTCATCGACCACGCCAACGGAGTCGTCATCGGCGAGACCTCGGAGATAGGCGACGACGTGATGCTCTACCATCAGGTCACCCTGGGCGGGACGTCGATGGAGCAGGCGAAGCGGCACCCGACCATCGGCAATCACGTCCTCGTGGGAGCCGGTGCGAAGATCCTGGGCCCTGTCGTCGTGGGCGACAATTCCTCGGTCGGCGCGAATGCTGTCGTCGTCAAAGACGTCGCCGCCGACTCGAGTGCGGTCGGAATCCCCGCGAAGGTCAGGCCGTATAAGAAGTCCACCGGCGCCGAGGCGGTCGCCACGGAATCCGGTGACACCGGTTCCAGGCACGCCGACTTCGAACTGATCGACCCCGCCATCTGGATCTGAGCCAGAGGCCCACTCACCGAGGCCACCCGTCACCACTGCCACCCGCAGCAGCAGTCATCGCCGGGTCCACCCAGCCGACATCCCTGGAGGATTTCGACTGGGAGGGCCTGGCGGTTTTCGACTCTGAAGGGTCGGCGATTGCTGTGTCTCGGCTTCCCCGAATCTTGTGTGACAGGGCTCGGGAATACTTCACGCATACTGTCTGTTAAACTTTCAACTAGTTACTTCAAAACTGAAGCAATTCAGTTCGACGAGGGTTCGCGAGCGGCGAGAAGAAGGAGCAGACATGGAATTAGGAATCTTCACCATCGGAGATGTCACCACCGATCCCACCAATGGGTCCACGGTGTCTGAGAATCAGCGGATCAAGAACACTGTCGAGATCGCCAAGAAGGCCGAGGAAGTCGGCCTCGACGTCTTCGCCACCGGTCAGCACCACAACCCGCCGTTCGTCGCCCCCGCGAACCCGCCGGTCCTGCTCTCACACATCGCGGCACAGACGGAGAAGCTGCGTCTGTCGACAGCCACCACGTTGATCACCACCACCGACCCGGTGCGCATCGCAGAGGATTACGCCTATGCTCAGCACCTTTCCGATGGCCGCATCAGCCTGGTCATGGGACGCGGCAACACGGGTCCAGTCTACCCCTGGTTCGGCAAGGACATCCGTTCGGGCATTCCACTGGCGGTCGAGAACTACAACCTGCTCTACCGCCTCTGGCGTGAGAAGAACATCGATTGGGAAGGCAAATTCCGCACGCCTCTGGGCGGTTTCACCGTGACACCGACACCACTCGATGACGTTCCACCCTTCGTGTGGCATGGCTCGATCCGCAGCCCCGAGATCGCTGAACAGGCCGCGTACTACGGTGACGGATACTTCCACAACAATATCTTCTGGCCCGTGTCGCACACTGCCCGCATGGTCCAGCTCTACCGCCAGCGCTACGAATACTACGGACACGGCGCGGCGCACCAGGCGATCGTCGGACTCGGCGGTCAGGTGTTCATGCGCAAGAACTCGCAGGACGCCGTCAACGAGTTCCGTCCCTACTTCGACAACGCACCGGTCTACGGGCATGGACCCAGCCTCGAAGACTTCTCGACGCAGACCCCGCTGACCGTGGGATCGCCGCAGCAGGTCATCGAACGCACACTGAGCTTCCGCGACTGGGCCGGGGACTACCAGCGTCAGCTCTTCCTCATCGACCATGCGGGACTGCCGCAGAAGACGGTGCTGGAACAGCTCGACCTCCTCGGCGAGGAAGTCGTGCCGGTCTTGCGGAAGGAATTTGCGAAGGACCGTCCGGCCGATGTCCCCGATGCGCCGACACACGAATCACTCGTCATCCGCCACCGCGAGGGTCGGGATCCTATCCCCGGCGGTGGCCCCGGATCGCGTGCCTATGCCGATCGTCAGGCCAGGGCAGCGGAGCAGACTGCTACGGAAGGAGCTGATCGCTGATGCGGATTCTCAGCATCACGACCTCGTTGAGCGAGGACTCAACCACGCTGAAACTGTCGAACAAGATCATCGCAGCGGCCACTTCGGCGGCAGACGATGCGGGATTGAGCGCGGAGACCGAGCACATCAACGTGCGCAATCTGAGCTCGGACCTCACCGACATGGCGCTGACCGGATTCCGCTCGGAGAACCTCGAAGAGGCATTCGCCAAGGTTGCCGAGGCGGATGTGATCGTCACCGTCGCACCCGTGTATAAGGTCGCGCCGGTGGGACTGCACACCCTGTTCTGGCAGCTCATCGACGAAAAGGCCCTGGCGAACAAGCCCGTGCTCATCGGCTCCACCGGTGGCACACCGCGGCACTCGATGGCGGGGGAGACCGTGCTGCGCCCGATGCTGTCCTACCTCAAGGGCATCGTCGTGCCGACGACCATCTTCGCCGCGACCGATGACTGGGGCAGCATCGAGGGCGGCCGCAACCTCAACGCTCGGATCGCCCAGGCCAGCGACGAACTGATCGGTTTGGCCGCGAGCCTGCACAGTGTCGCTGCTGATTCGGCTGCCGACAACGCAGACAAGCCCGACGACGCCGGTGCAGCGTCGGCGACGACCGGTGAGTTCGGAAGCCGCGGCGCGCGGCGGGATCCGAGTATCAATGATGAGTTCGATCCCGAGCTCATCACGCCGTTCGCCCAGTTGTTTGAGGGCTGACGATGGTCGACATCAAGCTCGGCCGGGACAGTGACGCACTCGCGCAGGAGTCGTGGCGTGCCTACTTCGAGACCTCACAGCGCATCCGGCAGAACTTGGAGGGCAACCTCAAGGACAGGGCGGGTCTGACCGTCAGCGACTACAACACATTGCTGCTCCTGTGGGAGGAGCCGACCCATCTGCTGACGATGAGCGTGCTGGCCAAGAAGCTCGTGTTCTCGCCATCACGGCTGAACTACCGGATCAAGGTGCTTGTAGACGCCGGCCTGGTGACGAAGACAGAATGTGCGGACGACAAACGGGCACACAACGTCGGCCTCACCGAGGTCGGTGCTCAGGTTTTCCTCAACGCGGGACGCCAGCACCGGGAGAACATCGACGATGTCTTCCTCTCCCACGTCAGCGATGAGGAACTCGAAGTCATCGGGGCTGTGTTCGCACGAATCGGCCGCGCCCTGCCGGAGTGAGACTGTCGCCCTGTCCGAGTGAGACTGTCGGAATAGGTCTGGCGGACAGCCCTGCCCGAGTGGGACAGTTCGTGGGACAATGTGGCTATGTCGATCAAGACCATTGCCTTCCCGGATTCTGAACTCCGCAACCGCGTCATCGCCCGGATTCCGGCGCATCAACGCGCCAACGTCGACCTCGTCGTTTACTCGGATGCCGAGAAGTCGGCGAAGCTGAGCCGAGACGATGTCGATGTCGTCGTGCTCCCGTACCTCAATTCGGGACCGACTATCGAGTTGCTCGACGATCTGCCGAACCTGGGTTTGGTCATCACCCAGACCACCGGCTACGATCCGGTTGCGCACCTGCCTGAGCGTGGCATCGAGGTGGCCACCGCCTCGGGCGTGCACACCGGCGGAACCGCAGAACTTGCGCTGACGCTGACCCTGGCCAGCTTGCGCGGCATCGACGATGCCGTGCGTGCCCAGAGTGCACGCATCTGGAACCACAAACGCAACCGCTCCCTGCAGGACCGTCGCGTCATGATCATCGGCGCCGGTGAGATCGGGTCGGCTATCGCCGATCGGTTCGCACCCTTCGAAGTCGACCTCACGCGGGTCGCGACGAAGGCACGTGAGGACGATCGTGGCCACATCCACGGCGTCGATGATCTGCCGAAGCTGCTTCCTCACACCGAGGTGGTCGTGCTCATCACACCGCTGACCGAGTCCACGAACAAGCTCGTCGACAAGGACTTCTTGGCCCAGCTGCCCGACAACGCTCTCATTGTCAACGTCGCTCGGGGCAAGGTCGTCGACACCGAGGCACTCGTCGCCGAACTGAGCACGGGCCGTCTCCATGCCGCTCTCGACGTCATGGATCCCGAGCCGCTGCCGGAGAACCATCCGCTGTGGGGGACACCGAATACCCTCATCACACCTCATGAGGGAGGCGACACCTCAGCGTTCGAACCACGGGTGGTGCAGATTCTGGCCGAGCAGGTCCGCCGCCTCAACGATGGCGAAGCGCCGCTCAACCTCGTCTCGACGGAGTGATCGCAGCAGTTCTCGATCTATCGCTCAGCGGTTCTTCTCGAACCGCTGGGCGGTTCTCGTTGCACTGCCTCATCAGTTCTAGCTGACCGGTTCAAAACTAGTTCCAACATGCGAGAACTTGGCCTATACATGGTGGACTCCGGCGTAGAGTGCCTGCATGAGCATTGATACGAATTCCACCACCCCAGACATCAAACCACGTTCTCGCGACGTCACCGACGGTCTCGAAGCCACTGCCGCACGCGGCATGCTCCGGGCCGTCGGCATGGGCGACGACGACTGGGTCAAGCCACAGATCGCCATTGCGACCTCGTGGAACGAGATCACCCCGTGCAACATGTCCCTGCAGCGCCTCGGCGCGGCCGCCAAAGAAGGCGTGCACGAATCAGGCGGATTCCCCCTGGAGTTCGGCACCATCTCCGTCTCCGACGGCATCTCCATGGGCCACGAGGGCATGCACTACTCGCTGGTCTCACGCGAGGTCATCACCGACTCCGTGGAAACCGTGATGAGCGCCGAACGACTCGACGGATCCGTCCTCATGGCCGGCTGTGACAAATCGATCCCGGGTATGCTCATGGCATCGGCCCGCCTCGGCCTCTCCAGCGTCTTCCTCTACAACGGTTCGATCATGCCGGGCACCGCGAAGATGTCGGACGGGTCGGAGAAGGAAGTCACCCTCATCGATGCATTCGAAGCCGTCGGTGCCTGCCGCGCCGGAACCATCACCCAGAATGACGTCGACGCCATCGAACGCGCCGTCTGCCCAGGTGAAGGCGCCTGCGGTGGCATGTATACCGCTAACACCATGGCCTCGGCCGCCGAGGCGATGGGCATGTCCCTGCCCGGTTCGGCCGCACCGCCGGCCATCCACCGCGATCGCACGATGTTCGCGCGCAAATCCGGTGACGCCGTCGTCAACCTGCTGCGCCAGGGAATCACGACGAAGGACATCATCACAAAGGAATCGCTGCACAACGCGATTGCCGTGGTCATGGCCTTCGGCGGATCGACCAATGCGGTCCTCCACTTGCTGGCCATCGCCCACGAAGCCGGAGTCGAACTCGCCCTCGATGACTTCAACCGCATCGGTGACAAGGTTCCGCACCTGGGCAACGTCAAGCCCTTCGGACAGTACGTGATGAACGATGTTTTCAAGATCGGCGGCGTGCCCGTGGTCATGAAGGCTCTGCTCGACAACGGCCTGATCAACGGTGACTGCATGACCGTGACCGGCAAGACCGTGGCCGAGAACCTCGAGCACATCAATCCGCCGGACCCCGACGGCAAGATCCTTCGTGCGATGGACAACCCGATCCACGCAACCGGCGGTCTCACCGTACTCAAGGGCTCAATGGCTCCCGAAGGTGCGGTCGTGAAGTCCGCAGGCTTCGATGCCGATGTCTTCGAAGGCACGGCCCGCGTGTTCAACCAGGAGAAGCCGGCCATGGACGCCGTCCTCAACGGTGAACTGAAGAAGGGCGACGTCGTCGTCATCCGCTATGAGGGGCCCAAGGGCGGGCCAGGAATGCGCGAGATGCTCGCCATCACCGGGGCGATCAAGGGCGCAGGGATCGGCAAGGACGTCCTGCTGCTCACCGACGGTCGCTTCTCCGGCGGATCGACCGGTCTGTGCATCGGTCACATTGCACCCGAAGCGGTCGACGGCGGCCCCATCGCGCTCGTCGAAGACGGGGATAAGATCACCGTCGACATTGCGTCCCGTTCGATCGAGCTCGATGTCTCCGAGGAGGTCCTCGCGGAGCGTCGCAAGACCTGGACGATCCCCGACAACCACCGCCTGACCGGTGTGCTCGGCAAGTACGCGAAGCTCGTGCAGTCGGCCTCCACCGGAGCGGTCTGCTTCTGAGCAGAGAACACTCGATGATCTGATCATCGAGGAGCTGACCCACCTCTGCGTGGGGGAGTGAGCCATCGCCGAGGCGATGCGGACAAATGTCCGCACCGCCTCGGCGTTTCTATGCCTGAACAGGCGAAATACCACCTGTTGTTACCTAACTGTAACCACGGCGTGTCGCCCGAGAATCTGCGGTCCGAGCGAGTCAATGAAAAGAAATTGAGCAAGGTTCTTTGTGCGGAGGATCACACGTGGATACAGTTCAACTTACGTTCAGTTGTTTGTGACGGTTCATGGAGGAACTGTGCAAAGTCGCTGAACTGACAACACTTGACGCAAAGGAACTTTGATTGCAGATGACTCGTAACCCCCTCGAGATTCGCAAAGAGATCTACTCCCTCATCCCCGGGCCGATGCATCAGTCAGAGACCGATCACGGAAGCTCTCGCGCCGCGGCTATTTAGGTCTGGGCATGGGCAAATACGTTCTTCGACGCTTCGTCAACTATTTCATCCTGGCGTTCATCGCCACGGTCACCGCCTACATCACCTCGAGTGCGTTCATGGATCCGGCCGCCCGATATCGGGGCCAGAACCCTCCGCTGTCGGACGCCTCGATCAAATCCATTCTCAATGGGCATGGGACCAATCCGGATGTTCCGATCATCGAACGCACGTGGTCATGGCTGACGAATATCTTCCTCCACGGAGACTTCTCGACGACGGTCCACAACAATCCTGTCTTCCAGGAGATCATGACTCGGGCAGGTGTCAGCCTCAAGCTTCTACTCATCGGTTCCATCCTCGGCGCCATCCTGGGTGTCGTCCTCGGCGTGTGGGGTGCCGTTAGGCAATACAAGGCCTCCGACCAGGCCGTGACTTATGCGTCCTATCTGATCATCGCCACACCGACATTTGTCATCGGTGTGGTACTAATGATCATCGCCACTGCTTTCAACGGTCTCATCGGCACAAGTCTTATTCGCTTCTCGGGCGAATACACGGCGGACATACCGCCTGGCGTCTTCCCGTGGTTCACCGATCAGCTCTCTCATATGCTGTTGCCGACTTTGGCATTGGTGATGATGGGCGCTGCCACATACTCGCGCTATCAGCGGTCGGTCATGCTCGATGTGTTGGCCTCCGACTTCATCCGCACCGCACGCTCGAAGGGACGCACCCGCAAGACCGCCTTGGTCAAACACGGTGTTCGCGTGGCTCTCATCCCGATGTCTACTTACTTCGCTTACGCCTTCGGCACACTTGTCGCGGGTTCGGCGATGCTCGAGGTGGTGTTCTCCTGGCACGGCATGGGTGAGTTCACCATCAACTCGATCCTGCAGTCCGATATCAATGCTGCTGCCGGGTCCGTTCTTTTCATCGCAGTGCTGACTCTGATCTCTTCGACTCTTTCGGAGGTTCTCTACGCTGCCCTCGACCCGAGAGTGAGGATCTGACATGGCCACCGATCTTCCGATCTCTACGACTCCCGACACCGAGGTTGTGCCTCGTCGTTCGAAACCCACCTCCCGTCTGGCCCTGGTCTGGCGCCGACTGCGCTCGACTCCGCGCTTCTGGGTCGGCGGCATCATGCTCGCCTTCTTCGTTCTCTTCGCGCTCTTCGGCAATTCGATCAACATTTACACGCCCACCGACCAGGACATCTACGCACTCAACAAAGCGCCGAGCGCACAGCACTGGTTCGGCACGAACACCATCGGCCAGGACATCTATGCCCAGACTGTTGCAGGCCTGCAAAAATCTCTGCTCATCGGCATCATCGCCGGGCCTGCAGCGAGTCTTCTGGCAGCGATCATCGGTTCGACAGCAGGCTACTTCGGCGGCCGCATCGAAGTCGTCATCGTGTGGTTCATCAACCTGCTTCTCGTCCTGCCCTCGTTCTTCATCCTCGTTCTCCTGGCGCCGATGCTGCGCCAACTGTCGTGGATGGCGATCGTCGTCTTCCTCGCCCTGTTCGGATGGATGATCATGGCCCAGGTCGTGAGGAACCAGACGAAGGCCATCAAGGACCGTGACTTCGTCAAGGCGGCACGGTACATGGGGGTCTCCACTCCACGGATCCTGAGTCGGCACATCATTCCGAACGTTGCGTCGATCCTCATTGTCGATGCCACTTTGGGCGTGGTCTCGGCGATCCTGACTGAAACCTCCCTGAGCTACTTCAACCTCGGAATCCAGAAGCCCGATGTCTCCATCGGCACACTCTTGGCCGAGGGGTCCGGGGCGGCTGTGACCCGACCGTGGCTCTTCGTCTTTCCCGCCGGCGTCCTCGTTCTCATGCTCTTCGCCATCAGCTTGATGGCTGATGCACTCCGTGACGCCATCGATCCCACCTCAGGAGCCAATCGTGACTGAGACTCTCAGCACCAACCGATCCACACCACCTGCACAGGCCCCGATCCTCGAGGTCCGGGACCTGGCCGTCACCTTTCCCAATCCGAAGGGGGATGTGCAGGCGGTTCGCGGAGTCAACTACGAAGTCATGCCGGGTGAATTCCTGGGCATCGTCGGAGAATCAGGCTCCGGCAAATCCGTGTCGTCGATGGCTGTGATGGGGCTGCTTCCCTCCACCGCCCAAGTCAATGGCTCTATCCGATACCGCGGACGATCACTGTTGGACATGGACGACCATGCGATGTCGAAGTTGCGCGGTTCCGAGATCGCCATGGTGTTCCAGGACCCGCTGTCGGCACTGACTCCGGTCTATTCGATCGGCGAACAGATCTCAGAGGGTCTACTCCTCCACGATCCGAGCCTGTCGAAGGAGGCAGCGCACAGCAGGGCGATCGAACTTCTGCGTGTGGTCGGCATTCCAGGACCCGAACGAAGGGTCAGGGCATACCCTCACGAGTTCTCCGGAGGAATGCGCCAACGAGCCATGATCGCGATCGCGATCGCCAACGATCCTGACCTCATCATCGCCGATGAGCCGACCACCGCACTCGACGTCACGATCCAAGCCCAGATCCTCGACGTCCTGCAGAAGGCGCGTGAGATCACTGGAGCAGCTATTGTGCTCATCACGCACGACCTCGGCGTGGTGGCAGGCAATGCAGACCGCATCGCCGTCATGTACGCCGGTCGCCTCGTCGAGACGGGGCCGGTCGAACAGGTCTTCGCTCGACCACAGATGCCCTATACGACCGGGCTGCTGCGTTCGGTGCCGAACCTGGCGACGGCCGGAACCCAGCGACTCGTTCCCCTCGAAGGGAAGCCGCCTTCGCTGTCGAATATGATCCCGGGCTGTCCCTTCGCTCCGCGGTGCCCGATCGCCCTCGACATCTGCCATGAGGTCGAACCCGAACTCGTCTCACACGGCACACCCGATGTTTCCGCCGCCTGCCACCGGGCCGATGAGATCGCCTCGGGAAGCCTGACCGCCGGCACGATCTTCCCCCGACCCGAGCCGGTCGAGAAGCGGGTGAAGAACAGCGAAGCCGAACGGGTCCTCGAAGTCACCGGGCTGCAGAAGCACTTCCCGCTGCTCAAGGGAGCAGTCTTCAAACGGCAGATCGGAACCGTGCGAGCCGTCGACGGCATCGATCTGGAGATCAGAGAAGGACAGACACTCGGTCTCGTCGGAGAGTCCGGCTGCGGCAAGTCCACGACCATCGGTGAGGTCCTGGAGATGGTGGCGCCTCAGAAGGGACAGATCGTCATCAACGGCGTTGACGTTTCTGAGCTGTCAAAACGAGAGCGTTTGGCGATGCGCAAGGATGTCCAAGTCGTGTTCCAGGATCCGATGGCCGCGATCGATCCGCGGTTGCCGATCGGCGAGGTGATCGCGGAACCACTGACCGTTCACAAGGTCCCGGCCAAGCAGCGTCATGACACCGTCGCAGAGATGCTCGAACTGGTGGGCCTCGACGCGAACATGGCAGATCGGTATCCGCACGAATTCTCCGGAGGCCAGCGCCAGCGCATCGGCATCGCCCGGGCACTCGTGACCAACCCGAAGCTGTTGGTGCTCGACGAACCGGTCTCCGCCCTTGACGTGTCCGTACAGGCTGGTGTCATCAACCTGTTGGAGGACCTGCGCGACTCACTCGGGCTGTCCTACCTGTTTGTCGCCCATGACCTGGCGGTCGTGAGACAGATCGCCGATCACGTTGCGGTGATGTACTTGGGCCGTATCGTCGAATTCGGCTCCTCTGAAGATCTCTACGACAACCCCCAGCACCCCTACACCAGGGCGCTGATGTCGGCGATTCCGGTGCCCGATCCGAAGATCGAACGATCGCGTGAGCGAGTGCTGCTCTCCGGTGACCTCCCGAGCCCGACCGACGAGATCTCCGGGTGCAGTTTCCGCACTCGGTGCCCGCTCTTCTCGCTGCTGCCCGAGAGCGAGCAGCACAGATGCACGCACGAGGATCCCCAGCCTCGGCGGGCGGAGGCGACCCTGGTGGCCTGCCATTTCTCCGAACGTATCGGCGAACTCGAACGCTCGGACTGAGCGAGCCCGACCCAGCACTCACCCATCGATTCCCACACAGAGAACAGGAAAGAGGAACTCATGAAGATGAGGAACAAGGCGACAATGGTTGTCGCCGCGACCGCGGCATTGGGGCTCGCCCTCTCCGGCTGCCAACAGGACAACAAAGACTCAGCAGGAGTCGACAGCGACAAAGCGAACGAGGAGATCGCGGGATTGCCGTCTGTCGATTACCAGAAGGCAGACTATGACGAGATTGACGATGGTGGAACCCTCACCTATCCGATGACCGAGATCCCGGCCAGCCTCAATTATTACCATGCTGACGGTGCACACGTGGACAATAACAATCTCTACAGCACCTCGCTGGGCGGACCGGTCAAGATCAAGGAAGATGGTAGCTGGGAAGTCGACAAAGACTATGCAGAGAGCGTGGAGATCGCCAGCGAAGATCCTCTCGTCATCAACGTCAAGCTCAACAAAGACGCAGTCTGGGAAGACGGCACCCCGATCGACGTCGAGGACTATGAGGCGTTCTGGAAGACGCAAAGCGGTGAGAACAAGAAGTTCGAGGTCGCCTCGACCAAGGGCTTCGAGGACATCAAGAGCATCAAGTCCGGTAAGGACAAGTATGACGTCAATGTCACGTTCAAGACCCCGAACATCGACTGGCCTAACTACATCGGTGCCTTCATCCCGAACGAGATCGCGGAAGATCCCAAGACATTCAACAAGGACTACGTCAAGAAGGTGCTGCCCTCGAACGGGCCGTTCAAAGCCAAGAAGGTCGATAACAAGTCTGGCGTCATCACCATGGTCAGGAACGACAAGTGGTGGGGTCAGGAACCCAAACTGGATAAGGTCGTCTTCAAGGTCGTCTCGCAGGCGCAGCAGGCCCAGGCCTATGCGAACAAGGAGATCGACCTCGTTGACATCGGCACCGACGGCGACGCATATGAGACGGCTGGCAAGCGCAAAGACGGCGAGATCTTCAAGACCCAGGGCATGCAGTGGACGCACGTGACCATGAACGCAGAGAAGGGCGCCCTCAAGGAGCAGGAAGTCCGGGACGCGATCGGTCACGCCATCAATCGCGAGGCCATCGCCCAGGCAGCCATCGGCCCCGTCGAAGCACCGGTGACACTGGTCAACAATGTCACCTTCATGCCGGGCCAGGACGGTTATCAGGACAATACTGACGGCAGTCTCGACTTCGATCAGGATGCCGCGAAGAAGATCCTCGACGATGCAGGCTGGAAGGCCGGCGATGACGGGGTGCGTGAGAAGGACGGTGAGAAGCTCAAGTTCAATATCGTCGTCCCCGCAGACACCGCCTCCAACGCCCAGCGCGCGGAGCAGATCATGAAGGATCTCAACGAGGTCGGCTTCAAGATCAAGATAGAGACCGTCCCGGTGGCTGCGTATTTCGCCGATCACGTGCTCAACGGCAACTTCGACATGGCCACGTTCACCTGGGAAGGCACAGCTTTCCCGATCTCGTCGGGGTCGAACCTGTTCTACCCGGCCGATTCCGAGCAGAACCATTCGAAGATCTCCAGCGATGCGATCGGTGAGAAGTTCAAGGCCGCAACGAAGACCCTCGACCCGGACGAGGCGAAGAAGCTGGCGAACGAGGGTGATGCCGAAGTGCTCAAACTCAAGCCTCTGATCCCGTTCTATCCGACCCCATACGTTTGGGGCGTCAAGGACGACATTATGAATCTCGGGCCGCGTCAGCTCGAGACTCCCGATTGGACGAGCATCGGCTTCAAGAAGTGATTGTGAGGCTCACCATCTGATCAATCCACGTGATCAAAACGATCACCCTCAATCGCCGGCCCCGTGTACTCACGTTCTCCCACGGGGCCGGCTCCATTGACCCACACGTCTACAGGCTGCCGAAGACGACAAGCAGGATGAGGACGAGGCAGACTCCCAGGACGCCGAGGTTCCACACCGTTGTGGTGGTGCCGGGGGTGTTGGTAGGTTTCGCGAGATTCGAACCCTGGTGATTGTTCTCCCAGCGGCGGAGCAGTTCGAAGGCAGGGTGGTTGTCGACGGACTCAGGGCGTGTGCCGCCGGTGAGCCCCGAGTCGATCTTGCGGCGGGGCATCCCGGGCGCATTCCACGGGCGGTATGTGCGGGTGGTCCCATTCGGTGCGATGGCCATGATGGAGACGACCGTGCTCAGCCGGATGTCAGTGATGTCGGCAAAGGGCACAGTGGTGGTGCGCAGGATTTCACGAATCACGACATGCTCGGATTCGACGATGACTGCTGGCCGCCACAGGAGCATGAAGACGAGCCACCCTACCAGAGCTAGGGGTGGAAGGAACGTTCCCACGGTGTCCCAGGAGCCGCGCACGATCGCATCAACCAGAAGCAGGGCAAGGAACGCCCATACGATGATGGTGATGATGGGGCCGCTGCGTTGTCTGAGGATGATCGGTGCGCTCACGGGCCCAGCCTATCGGTTATACGATGAAAGACAGGGTCGTTTGCAAAACCCCGCAACCTCCGAGGAAGGACAGACATGCACATCGTTGTGCTCGATGACTACCAGAATGTGGCGGCCGGCTATGCGGATTGGCAGGCGTTGGGGGCTGAGATCACATTCGTCTCCCGCCCGATCCGCGACACCGAGGATTTGGTGCAGGTTGTAGCTGGCGCCGAGGTTGTCGTTGCCATGCGTGAGCGCACCCTTTTCTCCGCCCACCGACTTTCGCAGCTGCGGGATCTCAAACTCCTGGTAACAACCGGCAGAGTCAACGCATCGATCGATTTGGATGCGGCCCGAGGGCAGGGGATCACGGTCTGCGGAACCGAATCGACAACCTCGGCGACTCCAGAGCTGACCTGGGGACTCATTCTCTCAGTGCTGCGCAGCATCCCGGTCGAAGACGCCGCCGTGCACTCCGATGGTTGGCAGTCCACTGTGGGCGGTGACCTCTTCGGTCACAGGCTCGGTGTGATCGGACTGGGCAGGCTGGGCACCCAGGTTACTCGTGTCGGGGCGGCATTCGGCATGGACGTCGTGGCCTGGAGTCAGAACCTCGATGAGGCGCGGGCCGCTGATGTGGGGGCACACGCTGTGAGCAAGGAAGAACTCTTCGCGACCTCCGACGTCGTGACCCTGCACTACAAGCTCAGCGAACGAAGCCGCCGGATCGTCGCTGCTGAGGAACTGTCATTGATGAAGCCGAGCAGTATCTTCATCAACACTTCTCGGGCGGGTCTCGTCGACATGGAAGCACTGCAGGACGCGTTGGTGGAAGGTCGCATTCGCGGCGCGGGAATCGATGTGTATGACAGCGAACCGCTGCCGGTTGATCACCGCCTGCGCAGCACGCCGAGGACCGTGCTGACCCCGCATCTGGGCTACGTCACCGATGACACGTATCGGATCTTCTTCATTCAGGCAGTCGAAGACATTGCCGCATGGATGGCGGGGGAGCCGGTTCGTCAGCTGACGTGAGGTCAGAGGCAAGTCGGGAGATGAGGAAAAGGCCCGCCCGGAGCGAAGAAGCTCCGAGCGGGCCTTCACCGTCGTGTTTCGGCGTGAAGCCGACGCGACTCAGGTAGTGCTTAAGGCTCAGTTCACCTCGGCGGGGTCACCGGAGACACGACCGCCGTTTTCCAGCGAATCGATGGATGCCACCTCGGCGGTGGTGAGTTCGAAGTCGAAGACATCGAAGTTCTGGGCCATGCGATCCCGGTTGTTTGACTTCGGGAAGACGACATGTCCGCGCTGCAGGTGCCAGCGGATGATGGTCTGCGCCCAGGACTTGCCGTGGGTTGACGCGATCTCACCGATGACTGTGTCCGCGTAGTCGACCTTGCCCTGCCCGAGGGGGCCCCAGGCTTCGACCTTGATGTCGTGCTCGGTCAGCAGCGGACGAGTCTCGATCTGCTGGAACTGCGGGTGGCACTCGATCTGGTCGACGGCCGGGATGATCCCGGTGTCGAGAATCTGGGGCAGGTAGCGGTGGTCGAAGTTCGAGACACCGATCGAAGTGGTCAGACCCTGATCACGGTAGGAGGGGAAAGCCTCCCAGGTCTCGACCGAGTTGTTGTTCTCAGGTGTCGGCCAGTGGATGAGGTAGAGGTCGACGTGGTCGAGGCCCAGTTTCTCGAGGCTCTCGCCCAGGGCGCGTTTCGATTCCTCGGCACCGTGGCGATCGTTCCACAGCTTGGTGGTCACGAAGAGTTCATCTCGGGCGATGCCGGAGTTCGCAATGGCGCGGCCCACGCCCTCTTCATTGCCGTAGACGGCAGCCGTGTCGATGTGGCGGTAGCCGACCTCGAGCGCATCGGTGACGATGCGCTCGGTCTCCTCGGGGTCGACCTTGAAGACGCCGAAGCCCAGCTGGGGAATGGTCTTGCCGTCATTGAGTGTGAGTGTGGGAACCGTCAAGGTGCCGCCTTTCGTCACGGGTAATGGTCTGATGTGGTGCAAACGCAGGGCACCGCGGTGGCGGTGCCTGTCCGAGCCTATAACGCGCCGACCGCTGAGTTGTATTCCCAGTTGCCAGGCACAGCTTTCAGACTGGAAGCGCGATCGTTGACTCAACAAGTGCACCGACCGCGGGTCCTGGACCGGGTGTGACGGAACTGCCACAGTCCGGATGCGTCGATTAGGAGAAGCCCGGTTAAGTTGAGAATATGCGCACCACTACTCCGGCATACAGGGTCACTCTGGTCATGATCGCCCTCGCAGCGTTGACCATCGGATTGTCGGGCTGCATCGGTCGGCCGGATCTCAGCGATCGTGCAGACGAGATCGAGGGTGCGCTCTCTGCACTGCCTGGAGTAGAGAGTGTCAGTGGCGAATATCAGAACAGTTTCGAAATAGGGCGGCGGCTGGTCTATAGGGTAGATATGGCGCCAGGAGCGACCGACGATGACCTGGTCAATGTGGCCGAGACTTTGAACAGCGAGGCCGGGGACGATTTCGTCGACTATGGGCGAGATCTGACGTTGAGGTTGCCGCACATTTCTATTGCCCTCAACGGCAAACCGGACCTCGACGAGTTGAGACAGCAACTCCCGCGACTCAGGAGCCTGGCGTCAACGCTGAACGCAAAGACGCTGAGCTGGGAGGCCAACAACGACAATGATCTCGATGATTCGCTGTCGATTTGGGATACCGACGGAAACGCATTCACCGTGATGTCTGCTGTCAGAGATGTGTTCGGGTCGCAAGAGATGCGAGTGAGTTTCGGAAACTCTGGGACCACGGAATGGAAGGTGGCATTTCCCTATTCTCTGCAGGCACAGGACAAACTGGCTACCGCGTTTCATCCGGGCACCCGGGAGCTGGACAGGATCGAGATCCACGATGACCAGGTGACATTTGCCTCCGCACATCTCACCGACGAGGTGAATGCCACGACGAAGCTCACGACGCTCATCGATCAGATCAACGACGGCACGTCAGAGCCATGGAGATTCACCTGGTGGGCGGATCAGCCCGAAGGACGTCAGCACAATAAGACGGCAGGAGGAACGGTGAGCGTTGGTGCCTGCACCTATAACAAGAACAGCAACGGGGAACGGGAACCGGCTGAATATCGGACCTCGGCGGCGCTGAAGATCCAAGACACCTTGCGCGCGAAATACGATACCTGCCCGTAGCTGACTGCTGCTGGCCCAGACTGACTACTCCTGGCCAGTGAGGTGTTTCAGTCTGTGAAGACGGTGTGCACATCACCGGTGATAGCTCGTCCGCCGAGCGCCTCGAGCTCAAGGACGACTGCCGAGCCGACCACCTCCGCGCCGAGTTCCTTCACAAGAGCCTGCGCAGCGGACAGGGTGCCGCCAGTGGCGAGGATGTCATCGACGAGCAGAACGCGCTCGCCCTCTTGGAGCACATCGGGGCCCTCGATCGTTGCAGTCCCGTATTCGAGTGAGTATGACACCGCTGCAGCCGGGCGGGGGAGTTTGCCTGCTTTGCGGATCGGCAGAATGCCCACACCAGTCATTGCCGCGATCGTTCCCGCGAAGAGGAAACCGCGAGCCTCCAGGCCACCGACGATGTCGAACTGTCCTTCAAAGGGTGCGATGAGCGCCTCGGTGACTGCACGCAGCGCGGGACCATCGGCGATGAGCGGTGAGATATCGCGGAAGCTGACTCCCGGCTGGGGGTAATCAGGGATCGAGGTGATCAGGGTCTGCGCGCGTTCGAGGTCGGTATTCGTCACGGGTCAACGATACTCGGTTGGCGGTAGCGATATCGGGTGGGGGAGTAGCGTAGATGTCACAGCATTGGAGGATTCTATGGCATCCGATCGACAAGCTGACTCACTCGCCGAAGCCTTCGCCCAGGTTCCTCGCGAGCTGTTCCTGCCTGCTAAGGAACGAGGCTTCGCTTCCAGCAATGTGCCGCTGCAGATCGGCGATGGGCAGACTAACTCACAGCCGAGCACGGTCGCCGACATGCTGACGCTCCTGGGCCCACGTGAGGGTGACCGGGTGCTCGATCTTGGGTCCGGCTCGGGATGGACGACGGCTCTCCTCGGCGTGCTGGTCGGAGGACGCGGTCGAGTGAGCGGAGTGGAGCGCTACCGTCGGCTCATCGACGGCGCGCGGGCGTCCCTGAGCGAAATTGATCCGGACGCCGTCGACCTGGGTAGTGTCGAGATCATCGCAGCGACCGAGGGAGTGCTTGGTTTGCCGGAAGCCGGCCCTTTCGACCGAATTCTCGTTTCGGCCGGGTCTGAATCGCTTCCGTATGAGCTTGTCGAACAGCTCAGCATCGGAGGTGTTATGGTCATCCCCGTCGGTGGGGAAATGCTGAGAGTTGTGCGCATCGGATCCGCAGACTCGGGAGCTGACGCAGACGCGGGCATCACCGTCACTCGGCATGGCAGCTATCGCTTCGTCCCCCTCATTCGCGATTGACCTGAATCGCGACTGTGCCAGCAGTGTGGCCCGCGCCGCGACTGAGCAATGCTGATCTGAGTCATGTTCAAGGTACTCCGTGATGGGGGCGATGCTGACCAGGTCGAGATCGCTCGTCGCAGTCTGTTCGGCTTTGTAACGCTGATCAGCGTTGGACGGCATCCTTGTGCTGCCGGTTCAGTCTTCTGCGTCGAACGAACCATGCGATTGTGATGACCAGGCCGACGACGGCGAGCGGCATGATCATGTATAGATCATCTGCCTGGTGTTGCGGGGCCTTCCAAGACCACGGCAGCAGAGGATGCCCGAGCTTTGCTTCGACGACGATGAGTACACAGATAGCCGGGAAGAATACGACCGGGATCAACAGGCCTGACAGAGATGTTTTCTCAACCTCGTTGAGGGAAGGCGCGTTCAATCGGACCCCACGCTTGCGAGCATAGCGCTGAGTCGCGACGCGGGGCAGATCGAATGTCGTCACAACGACGACGAGGATGCCTGCCCACCACAATCCTGAAGCGATGAACAGCAGTCCGATGATCATCGCGGTCCATCTAGTCACCTGCTGCCCCCGAGCGATGGCGTCGCCGATGATCCGTCGCTCCTCGGCTATGGTGACGAGCTCGGTCCTGACCGTGGAACCGGCTCCAGCTCCGGCTTGAGTTTCGAGTTCTGGGCCGCCTTCGCTGCCAGCTTCGGCTGCGGCCGCAGGACCGACTCCGTTCTCCGTCTCCGCGTCCATCGGCCTCCTCCTCGTCGAGTCGAACAGTCTGCTTCACAACAATACACGTTGTCGTATGGATTAGCAGTTGAGGATCTTCAGCTCGGTGAACCGGCACCAGCCCGGTACATGAACCGAGCTGGTGCCGGTTCACCGAGCTGAAGAGCGGCAGGTCGTTTGAGCTACCCGAGATCGTTGGGGACGGTCGTATACAAAGTATTGCTGTTTGATGGCGTTTGATGGATTATAGTGTCATGTATCAAGTCTTTGCGACGACGGATCTGATGCGTCTCGGCTACTCGGACCGCGACATTCGTGCCGCGATCGGGTGTTGCCTCGAGCGCGTTGCGCGCGGTCGGTTCGCTGTCACGAGCACGTGTGCGAATCCTCGGCATGTGAAGATCTGGGCAGCTCTCGCGGACGGGGATGCCGACGAACTCGTGCGACTGGGAGATAAGCGTGATGCCATCGAGCGGGTGAAAGTGCTG
This sequence comes from Brevibacterium sp. FME37, assembly GCF_014897485.1. NCBI lineage: Bacteria > Bacillati > Actinomycetota > Actinomycetes > Micrococcales > Brevibacteriaceae > Brevibacterium > Brevibacterium sp. FME37. The sequence goes on along the minus strand of NZ_JABUYE010000009.1, from coordinate 94,391 downwards.
ATCCGAGCTCGCGCCGACAGGATCAACAGGAAGACTACGAAGGGCCCACAAGCGACGAGCGATGTCTTCTCCCACCTGTCTGCCGCATTGCTGTGGCAGCTCGAGGTGGTGCAGATCGAGCATTCCCGGGTGGAAGTCATCAGGCCGAATTCCAGTGCGCGGTTCGCTCAACTGATCGTTCGTAGGCGAGAGCTCGGCACTGTACATGTCGAGCTGCTCGGCGGTATGATGCTGACCTCGAAGCCGCGGACGCTCATCGACGTCGCCCGTGACTACGAGCTTGAGGTCAGTATTCCGATGCTCGATGATGCTCTGCGGAGACAGCTGGTCACCAAGGAGGAGCTCCGCACCTTGCTTGCAACCTGCAAGGAGGCCCGGAACTGTCATCGAGTCGATGCGGCACTCGCCCTGGCCGATGCCCGGCACGAGTCACCGGGAGAATCTATCGTCGCGATCCGTCTGCATGAACTCGGCCTGGATGATATCGAGCCGCAGTTCGAGATCTTTGATGAGAACGGGTTCTTCGTGGCGCGCACAGACTTCATCCATCGGCCGTCGAAGACGATCATCGAATTCGACGGCCGTGCCAAATACACGCTCAACGGTCGTGACCTGCGAAGGGAATTCGACCGCGAGCGTGAACGCGAACGGCGCCTGCGTGCACTCGGGTACCACGTGATCCGTGTCTATTGGAAGGATCTGTGGCATCGGCAGGCGTTTGTCGACATCGAAAGGCTAGTGCGGACACGAACTCCACGGCAGAGAACTCCTCGCGCAGCACCACCAGCTCGGTGAACCGACAGTAGCCAGGTCCATGGGCCTAGCTGGTGTCGGTCCACCGGGCTGATATCGAATGAGGCTGGGTTGGCTGGGTTGGCTGGGTGGCTGGGTTGGCTGGGGCGAGCGAACGCTTCCAGCTACACCAGCGAGTCCCGCCACGCCTTGTGCAGCTGCGCGAACTTGCCTGCCCCTGAGATCAGCTCATCGGGAGTGCCGTCTTCGATGATGCGTCCGGAGTCCATGACGAGGACACGGTCGGCGATCTCCACGGTGGAGAGCCGGTGGGCGATGATGATCGCGGTGCGTCCCTCGAGCACCGTCGCCAACGCTGTCTGGACGAGGCGTTCGGAGGGGATGTCGAGGTGCGCGGTCGCCTCGTCGAGGACGACGATGTCCGGGTTCGCCAGGAACACGCGAGCAAAGGACACCAGCTGCCGTTGTCCCGAGCTGAGCCGACCGCCGCGCTTCTTCACATCGGTCTCGTAGCCCTCGGGCAGATTGCGGATATAGGGATCCAGGCCGACGGCCGTGGCCGCGGCAAGAACCTCGTCATCGCCGGCATCGGGGTTGCCGATGCGAATATTGTCGGCAATCGTGCCCGCGAACAGGAACGACTCCTGGGTCACCATGACCACGCTCTTACGCAGCTGCGCATCATCGAGATCACGCAGGTCCACCTCGTCGATGGTGATTCGGCCTTCACTGGGATCGTAGAAACGCGTGACCAGCTTGACCAAGGTCGACTTGCCCGCACCCGTGGCACCCACGAGCGCCACGATCTCTCCCGCGGGGATGCGCAGGTCGAACCGGGGGAGGACATCGGGGCCGTCGCCGTAGGAGAAGCGGACATGGTTGAGGTCGATCGAACGCCCACTGGGCGCTTGGCCGGACCCTTCCGCCGAGGTGGCACCGGAGTTCCGGTCGGTACTGTGCGCAGGCAGGACCTTCGGGTGGGCCGGTGCGACCACCTCAGGATCGGTGTCGAGGACGGCAGCCATCTTCTCCAGTGCCGCCGAGGCTGATTGGTAGAGGTTGAAGGACTGAACAAGTTCATCAAGGGGACCGTAGAAGCGGCGCAGGTAGAGGATGAACGCCGCGAGAACGCCGATCTGCGTCCAGCCTTCGATGACGAGCCACGCACCGACGATGATGATGACCGTCTGCGTGACATTGCCGACCAGCCTCGTCCAGCCCGCGAACCAGGCGACTCCGCGCAGGGCATCGGTGTTGGCGTCGCGGTACGCAGTGTCCTCGTCCTTGAGCGTGCCCCGGCGATCGGGCTGCCGGCGGTAGGCCTGAACAGCACGGATCCCGCCCATGGTCTCGACGAAGTGGACGATGACCTTGGCGATCGAGGTCCGTGTGCGACGGTAGGCGTTCCTCTGCGAACTGTGCGCAGACTTCGTGATGAAGAACAGCGGAATGAACCCCAGGAAGACCACGAGTGCCAGGGGCACGTCGAGGACGATGAGGGTCACGGCGATGAAGGTCATCTCGAACAGCGCCAGAGCCGTGTCGAAGAGTGAGTAGGTGAGGAACTGCTGCACCGACTCCATGTCCGAGGTCTGCCGCGACACCAACCGGCCCGAGGTCGAGCGCTCGTGATAACCCAGGTCGAGACGCTGGATGTGTCCGAACAGTCGCGAACGGAGACTGTAGACGACCTTCTGCGCGGTGATGCCGACGAGCCTCGTCGAGGCGAAAGCGAGCACCGCCGAGGCAATCGCGGAGATGACGAAGGCAGAGACCGCCCGAATCAGTGGCCCCGGATCACCGGCGACTGCCTGCGGAACACCATTGTCGAGCGCATCGGCGATGAAGATCGGACCGATGACGAGGAACAGCGCGGTGAGCACGACGATGACGAGCAGGAAGATCGCCATCGGCAGGTGCGGGCGGACCAGGGAGAACAGCAGCGCACGGGCCTTCTTCGCGATGTCCGGCGGAAGCTGTTCGACCTCATCCTCTTCAACACGCGGAATGCTCATTGCCCACCTCCTTCAGTGAATTGCTCGGCCGTCGCTTGCCCAGGCGTCGAGTGCTCCGCCGCTGCGGAGGCGCCCATGAGTTCGCGATAGAGCGCTGAGGATCCCAGCAGCTCATCGTGGGTGCCCAGCGCGACGATGCGTCCTTCGTCGAGGACGGCGACCGCATCGGCCAGTGCCGAGGTGGAGGGGCGGTGGGCGATGATCAGCGTCGTCGAATCGGGCAGGATCTCCCGCAGCGCCCGTTGCACCCGATCTTCCGTGTCGACGTCGACCGCGGAGAGCGGATCGTCGAGGACGAGGATCCGGGGTGCGCCGATCACGGCACGGGCCAGGGCCAGGCGCTGCCGCTGTCCACCGGACAAGGACAATCCCTGCTCACCGACCTGGGTATCGAGACCCTCTGGCAGCCGCTCGACGAAGTCCTTCGCCGCCGTGATCTCCAGGGCGTGCCAGATCGCGTCATCGTCGACCCCGGGCGCACCCATGCTCACGTTCTCGGCCACCGAGGTGGAGAACAGGATCGGGTCCTCGAACGACACCGACACCAGGTTGCGCACCTCATTGACGGGCAGCTCACGAATATCAGTGCCATCGACGCGTACGGATCCGCCGGTGACATCCTGCAGCCGCGGAACAAGAGAGGCCAAGGTCGTCTTGCCCGATCCGGTGGCCCCGACGATGGCCAGGGTCTGGCCCGGAGCGATATGCAGATTGAGGTTCTTCAACGTATCGCGGTCGGTGTCGGCGAAATGGAAGTCGACATTGTCGAAGTCCAGTTCACCTTTATAGCGCCCCACATCGGGAGCATCGGCGATCCGACCGTCGGCGTCGGTGATGTCGTGCCTGATGTCGATGACCTCCCAGTACCTGGCAGCTGCGGTCAGAGCCATGAGGGCATCGGCGAGGAGGAAGCCGAGCATTTCGATCGGCATCCGCATCACCATGGAGATCGTCACGCCGGCGACGACGGTGCCGATGGTCATCCAGCCCTGCACGACGCCCCAGGTGCCCACGGCCACGATGGCGGCCTGGGCGAGTGTGGGCAGGAGGATGAGCACACTCCAGAACCACGAGTCGAGCTTCGCCTTGCGCACCTCGAGCCCCTGGAACTTCCGCGACAGGTGGGAGAAGCGCTGCGCGGCCCAGGGGGAGCGGCCGAAGGACTTGAGGATCCTGATCCCCTGAATCGACTCCTCGACCTCGGTGGTGATCTCACCGACCGTGTCCTGAGAGCGTCTGGAGGCTTCCCGGTACCTCTTCTCGAATACCGTGACCGTCGCAATCGTCGGTACGGCCATGATCAGCATGATGAGGCCGAACACCGGATGCAGGAACGTGAGAATGATGGTGCCGATGATGATGATCAGCGGGGTGGTCACAAGGAAGGGAATCCCGAAGGCGAAGAAGCGGCGCAGCTGAGACAGGTCATTGATCGCGCGCGAGAGCAGCTGTCCCGATTCCCAGGAATCGTGGATAGCCACCGAGGTGTATTGGAGCCGGTCGAAGAGACGCGAACGCCAGGTGATCTCCCACTGGGCGACGACCGGCGCGATGAGGAGCCTGCGCGCCCACAGTGCCACCGCCTCGGCGATGCCGATGACGAGAACCCCGAACACTGGCAGCCACAGTCCCGACAGGTCGCGGTGGGCGATGGGCCCGTCGATGATGTGACCGGTGATCAGGGGGATGATCAATTGGATGCCGTTGGCCAGGAGGGTCAGCGCGAGTACAACGATGTACACGCCGATGCGAGAGCGCAGATCGGGCCAGAAACGTAAGAGGGGACGCACCTTCAAGAGCCTAGTCGGGCCGCGTGTCGGAGTCTATGGTTCTCACAATCGGGCTTTCCCTTCCTCTCAAGGCGGAATCGAGTGGGCATCGCAGAGGTCTCACGCTTCAGTCGATAGTCGTCCCAAGTTTCGAGACGATCCATTGCGTCGTTTGACACGCTGATCGCCCGAGGTGAACTATTGAGCCATGACTCACCTTCTTGTCGTCGTTATTACCCAGCGCGCGGATCTTCCGTAGCCTGTCAAAACGACACGTTCCGCGCGCCCCTACCGAAACCGGAGGGGCTTTTTTCATGCGGAGACAAGATGGATCACTAGGAAGGATACGAAACGATGGCAGCCACGCCCTCGGCCCAGTCAGCGGGAACTGGCACCGCGCCCAGCGCAGCCCCGGTGACCGCGACCCCGTCAAGCATTCGACGCAACTCGACCCCTGAGGTCCTCACCGGAGCGCAGGCGATCGTCCGCAGCCTCGAACTCCTCGAGGTCGAGACTGTCTTCGGCCTTCCCGGCGGCACCATCCTTCCGACCTACGACCCGCTGTTCGAGACCGACAAGATCCGTCACATCCTCGTGCGCCACGAACAGGGTGCCGGACATGCGGCCGAAGGCTACGCCGCCGCCTCGGGAAAGCTGGGTGTGTGCATCGCAACCTCGGGCCCGGGTGCGACGAACCTGATCACGGCGCTCGCCGACGCCCATATGGACTCTGTGCCCGTCCTGGCCATCACCGGTCAGCAGAGCTCGAAGCTGCTGGGTACCGACGCATTCCAGGAAGCCGATATCGTGGGCATGACGATGCCGGTGACTAAGCACAGCTTCCTCGTCACCAAGGCAGAGGACATCCCCTCGGCGATCCTCAACGCTCACCACATCGCGACCACAGGTCGGCCCGGCCCGGTCCTCGTCGACGTCACCAAGGATGCACAGACGGGTACCGCACCCTTCGTCTGGCCCGGGGAGCCGCAGCTGCCCGGCTATCGTCCCATCCTCAAGCCCCATGCGAAGCAGATTCGCGAGGCCGTCCGGCTCATCTCGGAGGCTCATCGTCCCGTGTTCTACATCGGCGGCGGTGTCATCCGCTCCCAGGCAGACAAGGAACTGCTCAAACTCGCCGAGGCGACCAATATTCCCGTGGTCACGACCCTGATGGCCCGCGGAGCGTTCCCCGACTCGCACCAGCTCCACCTCGGAATGCCCGGAATGCACGGCAGCGTGCCCGCCGTGACCGCCTTCCAGAAGGCCGACCTGCTCATCACAATCGGTGCCAGGTTCGATGACCGAGTCACCGGCAACCTCGATTCCTTCGCCCCGAACGCGCAGGTCATCCACGCCGACATCGACCCTGCCGAGATCGGAAAGAACCGGGACGTCGACGTCGCCATCGTCGGTGACGCCCGCGAGGTGCTCGCCGAGATGCTCAGCGAGATGCGCGACAAGTTCCCCAAGGCTCTCGACCGTCAGCGCGAACCCTGGTGGCGCTTCCTCAACCGGCTCAAGACGACCTACCCGCTGGGCTACTCCACCCAGGACGAGCTCTGCGATCCGCAGTACGTGATCTCGCGGATCTCGGCCCTGACCGGACCCGAAGCGGTCTACGCAGCGGGAGTGGGCCAACACCAGATGTGGGCCGCCCAGTTTGTCGAGTTCGAGCGCCCCAAGTCGTGGCTGAACTCCGGTGGCCTCGGCACCATGGGCTACTCGGTGCCTGCCGCGATGGGCGCAAAGGTCGCCGAACCGGACCGCGTCGTGTGGGCCATCGACGGTGACGGATGCTTCCAGATGACCAACCAGGAACTCGCAACCTGTGCGCTCAACGGCATCCCGATCAAGGTCGCGATCATCAACAACTCTTCGCTGGGCATGGTCCGCCAGTGGCAGACCTTGTTCTATGACGGCCGGTACTCCAACACCGACCTCAACACGGGCCATCAGACGATCCGGATCCCGGACTTCGTCAAGCTCGCCGAGGCGTACGGCTGCCTGGCCCTGCGTGTGGACAGCAACGATGACGTCGATGCTGCGATCAAGACGGCGCTGGAGACCAACGACCGTCCAGTCGTCCTCGACTTCACGGTCCCGGCGGATGCCATGGTGTGGCCGATGGTCGCCGCTGGTGTCTCCAACGACGAGATCGAATACGCACGCGGCATTCGCCCGGAGTTCGACGGTGAGGGCGAGGAACAGGCCGAGAGCCTGATCGCGGAGGCCGGTACGGAAGAAGACGGCACGGTTCGCTCCGTGGCACAGATCGAAGGGGGCCTGGAATGAATAACCGGCACACACTCTCAGTCCTGGTCGAGAACAAGCCCGGCGTGCTCACCCGCTTCACCGGACTCATCGCCCGCCGCGGCTTCAACATCCACAGCCTCGCAGTCGGGGTGACCGAGCATGATGAGCTCTCGCGCATCACGGTCGTCGTCGACGTCAAGGACGTGCCTCTGGAACAGGTGACCAAACAGCTGAACAAGCTGGTCAACGTCATCAAGATCGTCGAGCTCGAACCGGCCACATCGGTCCGACGTGCCCACATCATCTACAAGGTCAAGGCCAACGCCACCACCCGCCCGCAGGTCGCGGCGGCGGTGGAGATGTTCCGCGCCAAGATCGTCGACGTGGGACCTGACTCCGTCAGCGTCGAAGCCACTGGCGAGCTGGGCAAGGTCGAGGCGCTGCGCGAAGTCCTCGAACCCTTCGGGATCAAGGAGATCGTCCAGTCGGGCACCGTGGCCATCGGCCGCGGCTCGAAGTCGATCACCGACAGGGCCCTGCGCAGCTGAATCCAGTGACGCTGCGCAGCTGACGTCTTCACGTTCCACTTCGTGGAACGAGATCCATCTCAACAAATGAACAGCAGTACCAAACTGTGAAATGATGGGGGAGTACCCCAAACCTCTGAAGGAGCAAGAGAACTATGGCAGCAGAACGCTATTACGACGACAATGCAGATCTGTCCGTCATCCAGGGCAAGAAGGTTGCCGTCATCGGCTACGGCAGCCAGGGCCACGCACACTCACTGAGCCTGCGCGACTCCGGCGTCGAGGTCCGCATCGGCCTCAAGGAAGGCTCCGCCAGCCGCGACAAGGCCGCCGCTGAAGGCCTCGAAGTCGGCACCCCCGCCGAGGTCTCCGAATGGGCAGACCTCGTTGTGATCCTCGCTCCTGACCAGGTTCAAGCCGAGATCTACAACGCAGAGATCGCTCCGAACCTGAGCCCAGGCAACGCGCTGCTCTTCGCTCACGGCTTCAACATTCGCTTCGACTACATCCAGCCTCCTGAAGGCGTCGACGTCATCATGGTCGCACCCAAGGGCCCGGGACACGTTGTGCGTCGCGAATACGTCGATGGCCGTGGCGTGCCCGTTCTCGTGGCAGTCGAAGCAGATGCCTCAGGCAACGCTTGGGAGCTCGTGCTCTCCTACGCCAAGGGAATCGGCGGACTGCGTGCCGGCGGCATCAAGACCACATTCACCGAAGAGACCGAGTCGGATCTCTTCGGCGAGCAGACCGTTCTCTGCGGTGGCACCTCCCACCTCGTGCAGTACGGCTTCGAGGTCCTGACCGAGGCCGGCTACCAGCCGGAGATCGCCTACTTCGAGGTTCTCCACGAGCTCAAGCTCATCGTCGACCTCATGGTCGAGGGGGGAATCGCCAAGCAGCGCTGGTCGATCTCCGACACCGCTGAGTACGGCGACTACGTCTCCGGACCGCGCGTCATCACCCCGGACGTGAAGAAGAATATGGAAGCCGTTCTCGCCGACATCCAGAACGGCAAGTTCGCCGAGCGCTTCATGAACGACCAGAAGAACGGTGCGCCCGAGTTCAAGGAGCTGCGTTCGAAGGAAGAGACGCACCCGATCGAGACCACCGGCCGCGAACTGCGCAAGATGTTCGCATGGCTCAAGGACTCCGATGACGACTACACCGAGGGCACTGCCGCTCGCTGATCGTCACACTCCGAAGCCCCGGACGGCCCTCTGGCTTCCGGGGCTTCGTTGTGCCCGGCCGCTGTGAAGCGACTGATTCCACTTGATTCGGACTCGTAATCCTGGTGATGTGAATTACTGTTGGAAGCGTGACGAATTACAGCTTCGAGAACTTCAAGCCCGGCTTCGACGAGTCCACTGGTGCTCCAGATGAGCGCACACAGGGGTACTTCGCATCGACGAGTGTGGGATTCCATGACGCCAGATCGACTGATGATGCGCTGAAGAACCGTGTCGAGCGGGCCATCGCCGACGGTCGCAATCTCACCGCCGTCTACGCGAAGCAGGAATACGAACACGCCCTCGACGCCAGCGTTCCTGTGGCGACCTTCGCCTGGTTCGAGAAGCTGGTCAACGTCGGTGGTGGGCGTTTGGTACCCGGTCATCTGATCACCTGGGTGACGGTGCGGCCGACCCATCGTCGGCGCGGACTGCTGCGGTCACTGATGACGACCGACCTCGCCGAGGCAAAGGCCGACGGATACCCGTTCGCCGCACTGACAGCGACCGAAGGTGGAATCTACTCCCGCTTCGGCTTCGGTGTCGCCACCTGGTCACACTCCATCGAGGTCGACACCTCGCCCGGCTTCAAGATGGTCCATGAACCCGACCGTCGGGTCGAACTGTGCCTGCCCGGCGAACTGCGCGAACTGGCTCCGAAGATCTACGGAGAGTTCATGCGCACCTCTCCGGGGGCGATGGAACGCCAGCAGACCTACATCGAACGCGCCACCGGAGCACTCAACACCGACACCGGTGAAGCCGACCGCGGTGTGCGTGCGGCTCTGCACTTCGATGAGCAGGGCGAAGCCGACGGCTACGTGTCCTATAAATTCGCCGGCTGGTCGAAGAATCCGCCGACGATCGAACTCATCGACTTCGTCGCGGTCACGGACGCCGCCTACGCCTCACTGTGGTCATTCCTGGCCGCCATCGATCTGTCGACGCGAGTGACCTTCGGGGAATCTGCCGAGGATTCGCCGCTGCCCTGGTTGCTCACCGACTCCCGCCGAGTCCGGACCGTGTCCACAGAGGACAACATCTGGATCCGGATCCTCGACGTCAAAGCGGCCCTCGAGGCCAGGCCCTGGTACGTACCCGGCACACTGGTGATCGAAGTCGATGACTCCCTTGACCTGGCCGGCGGCCGGTTTACGATCACCTCGGATGGGGAGAACGCCGTCGTCGAAACCGCACCCGATTCGACCCCTGCCGATCTGAGCCTGGGCATCGCGGAGCTCGGCTCCCTCTACTTCGGAGGTGCCGACCCGGTGATCCTTGCGCGGGCGGGGCGCATCGACGAAAACGTGCCCGGAGCGGCCGTGCGCGCGAGCTCAATGTTCAACCTGGGTCGGATGCCGTACTCGCCCAACGGCTTCTGAGGTCCTCGCCTAAAGTGAGCCGAGACGCACTTCCCAGAATTTGAGACTTTGTGAAAGCATTCACAAAGTCTCATAAGATGGACGCGTCCCGGACGCAACAGGAGGAACTCAGTGCCCAAGCCCATCGTGCTCATCGCCGAAAATCTGTCACCGGCCACCATCGATGCCCTCGGAGGGGACTTCGAGATCCGTCACACCGAAGGTGCTGACCGCTCTCAGCTCCTCAACGACATCGTCGATGTCGACGCGATCCTCGTCCGCTCCGCCACTCAGGTCGATGCCGAAGCGATTGGTGCCGCGAAGAAGCTTCAGGTCATCGCCCGTGCCGGCGTCGGACTCGACAATGTCGACGTCCCAGCCGCCACCTCGGCGGGCGTCATGGTCGTCAACGCTCCGACCTCGAACATCATCTCCGCGGCCGAGCTCACCATGGCCCATATCCTCGGTTCGGCACGCTACTTCGGCGCCGGCAACACCTCGCTCAAGGCGGGGGAGTGGAAGCGTTCGAAGTACACGGGCGTGGAGCTCTACGAAAAGACTCTGGGCATCGTCGGACTCGGCCGCATCGGCGGACTCGTGGCCGAACGTGCGAAGGCATTCGGCATGCGCCTGGTCGGCTACGATCCTTACATCACGCAGGCACGCGCCGCGCAGATGGGCGTCGAGGTCGTCGACCTGCCCGGGCTGTTGGCCGTCAGTGACTTCGTCACCGTCCACATGCCCAAGACCCCGGAGACGATCGGCATGATCAGCACCGAGGAATTCAAGGCAGCCAAGCCGGGCGCACGGTTCATCAACGTGGCCCGTGGCGGCATCATCGACGAGGATGCCCTCGCCGAGGCGGTCGCAGCAGGAGAGGTCGGCGGTGCCGGCATCGACGTGTGGAACACCGAACCCCCTGAGCACTCGGCGCTGATGGAACTCGACGCCGTCAACGTCACGCCCCACCTCGGCGCCTCGACCGCTGAAGCCCAGGAGAAGGCAGGCGTGGCCGTTGCTAAGTCGGTGCGCAAGGCACTGGCAGGCGAACTCGTTCCCGATGCGGTCAACGTCGCTGGTGGAGCCATCCACGAGGATGTGCGCCCGGGCATTCCCCTGGCCGAGCGGCTGGGACGTGTCGTCAACTCACTGGCAAACTCCTCGGTCACCCACTTCAAGGTCGAGGTCAACGGCGAGATCGCGGACAAGGACGTGTCCGTCCTCAAGCTCTCCGCGCTCAAGGGCCTGTTCAAGGACGTCGTGTCCGATCAGGTCTCCTACGTCAACGCGCCCCTGTTGGCCGAAGAGCGCGGAATCGGCGTCGAGCTCGTGACCGATCCCTACTGCGAATCCTTCCGCAACGTCACACGACTGACCGCGACGACAAGCGAAGGGCAGCGAATCTCCGTCTCGGGTACCGTGACCGGTCCGAAGCTCGTGCAGAAGCTCACCGAGGTCAACGGCTTCGACCTGGAGATTGAACTCACCGACAACCTGCTCATCTTCCGCTACGAAGACCGTCCGGGCATCATCGGACAGCTGGGCCAGGCGCTCGGAGCCAATGCGATCAACATCGCCGGCATGCAGGTCTCGCCCTCTGCCACAGACAATGACGCGCTCTCGGTTCTGGCTGTCGACTCGGCAGTGTCCGAGGAAGTCGTCAAGGCCGTGGCCGGAGCAGTCAACGCTTCGGCATTCAGCGGAGTCTCATTGAGCGAGGACTGACCTTCACCGGTCGTATAGCTGCGAACGGAACCCGTTCACCTCTGAAGTCGAGGTGAGCGGGTTCTTATCGTTATCCAGGTCCACAGTTCGTCGGCGAGGACGGCGGCCGAGATGCCGATGAGGGCCCCGCCGATCGTGTCGGAGAGCCAGTGCACCTGCAGTGCGGTGCGCGACCACATCATCAGCAGAATCCACGCGAAGGCCACAATGATCGACCAGTGGAACCGCAGGCGCACGGGTTCGAGCGGGGGAGTGATCTCGGTCGGAACTGCGTCGGTCGAGGTGGGAGAGGTGAGAGCAGTTTCGGACTCAGTGGGGAGAGTCTCGGCACCGCCGGATAGAGTCGCGGTCTTGTCCTCCGGCGGGATCGCCAACGGGGCAATCGCGCCCACCTCGGCCAGCCGGAGCATGTGCGCACGGGAGACGATGAACGCCAGCCCCATTGCCAGTGCTGCCGCACCCATGGAATGACCCGAAGGGTACGAATAGCCCAGAGACTCATAGAGCTGCTCACTGGGCCGGACCCGGGTGACCACTGCCTTGAGCAGCTCGGACAGGGCGATGCCCACGAGCATGGTGGTGACGAGGACGCCCGCGGCACGGAATCGTCGCAGGAGGACGAAGATCGCAGCCAACAGGCCGGTGCAGATCACGGCACCCGTACCTCCGCCCACCTCGGCGAGGATAACCGCCAGCCAATACCCGGTGGTGTCGGGTTCAAGGCCGACGAAGTTCAGCCAGCCCTGATCAACCGTCGTGGGCCCGGAGACATTGACTCTCAGCCACAGGCCGAAGGCGACGACGAGGAGGACCGCTGGCAGGGTCGACCAGAGGATCCACGAGGGTTGACGGACCGGCATATTAAGGACTCAGACTCAGGCGTTCCAGAGGCCGTAGGTCGACGCCAGGGAGGCGATCTTCTTCGCGCGTGCCAGACGCGGCAGGTACGAACCGTCCGTGATCTCGGACCCGCCTTCTGCAGCCTCGAGCAGCTGACGCGCCCAGTCGCGCTCATCCTCGCTGGGGCTCATCGATTCGTTGAGTGCCACGACCTGGTCGACGTTGAGCACAAGCTTTCCTGTCATGCCCATCATGTGGGTCACCTCGGCGTCCTTGCGGACCTGTTCGTCGCTGGCGGTCGCTGCGGAAGGTCCGTCGATCGCGCCGGGCAGTCCACCCATGCGCGAAGCGATGGTCAGGCGCGACCGGGCATAGGCCAAAGCCATCGGGTCGCCGGAGAAGCCGGTGTCCTTGCGGAAGTCGTTCGTTCCGAAGGCCAGGCGGAAGGTGCCCGGCGCCTCGGCGATCTTGGTTGCGTTCTCCACGCCCATCGCAGATTCCAACAGCGCGATGACCGGGAGTCCGGCCTTCGCGCGCATTGCAGTGTAGGAGACCTGCTCGGGACGTTCGGTCTCCGGCAGCATCACACCACGCAGTCCGGGCAGCATGGCAATGGCGGCCAGGTCGTCGTCCCAGAACTCTGAGTCCATCTTGTTGATCCGGACCCAGGCGGACATGCCGCCTTCAAGAGCACGCACCACGTTGTCGCGGGCTTCGAGCTTCTTATCGTCAGAGACCGAGGCCTCGAGGTCGAAGATGACGGAATCCGACTCGGAGATCTGCGCCTCTGTGAAGATCTCCTCTTTGGCTGCGTTGACCAGCAGCCAGGAGCGGGAGAGCTTGGCGGGGAGGGCGGCGGCTCGTGCGTTGCGGATCGTATCTGTCAATGATCGACTTTCTCTGGGGGTTTCGGGGTGTTCCTCCCATCTTCGACGCTCGGGCCGGGAAATTGTAGTCGGGAAGGAAGTTTGAGACATGAAATTGTGGATGACGGGATTCGGTGAACCTGAGAGCCGAAACGTGTCCGGATAGTAGGACGACCTAGTTGCATCGTGAGATGAGTTCTACTCTGTGACCATGAAGTTTTCAATTGCAGTCATGCCAGGCGACGGAATCGGCAACGAAGTCGTCCCCGAAGGTCTCAAGGTGCTCAAGCGCGCCATCGAGGTCTCCGGTGAGCCCGTTGAACTCGAACTCACGGACTACGATGTCGGTGCCAGCCGCTGGCACGAGACCGGCGAGACCATGACGGACGAGGAGCTGGAGTCGCTGCGCAAGCACGACGCGATCTTCTTCGGTGCCTGTGGTGACCCGAGCGTGCCCTCGGGTGTGCTCGAACGCGGCGTGATCCTCAAAATGCGCTTCGGCCTCAGCCACGCCGTTAATTTGCGTCCCTCGAAACTCTTCGCAGGAGTCACCAGCCCACTGGCGAACCCCGGAGAGATCGACTTCGTCGTCGTCCGCGAGGGCACCGAAGGTTCCTACACCGGAATGGGCGGCTCCGTCCGCACCGATACTCCCTATGAGGTTGCCACCGAGGTCTCGGTCAACACCTGGTACGGCGTCGAACGAGCCGTCCGCGACGCCTTCGAGCGAGCGCAGGCGAGGAGCAAGAAGCTCACCTACGTCCACAAGCACAACGTCATGGTCCATGCAGGTCATCTGTGGCGCCGCGTCGTGGAGAAGGTTGGTGCCGAATACCCTGAGGTGACGTTCAACTACGAGCACACCGATGCGTCCACGATCTACATGGTCACCGATCCCTCACGCTACGACGTGATCGTGACAGACAACCTCTTCGGTGACATCCTCACCGACCTGGCTGCCGCGGTGACCGGCGGCATCGGATTGGCAGCCTCGGGCAACCTGAATGTCGAAGGCACGGCACCGAGCCTGTTCGAACCCATCCACGGTTCGGCCCCGGACATCGCCGGGCAGCAGATCGCCGATCCGACCGCCTCGATCCTCTCCGGTTCGCTGATGGCCTCGCATCTAGGGCTCGAGGTCGTGGCGAAGTCGATCGAGGCCGCTGTTGAGGCTGACTTGGCTGATCGTGATGGAACCAAGCGATCCACCGTCGAGGTGGGCGACGCGATTGCGGCCCGCCTGGGCTGAGGCGGCATAACCGCCTCGGCTGAGGCGGCATAACCGCCTCGGCTGGGGCGACACAAACCACCTCAGCTCAGACGGCACAACCGCCTTCGCGGAATCATAGAATCGCCCCTGTTCGACGATGACAGGGACTTCACCCCGGTGCGCATCGCACCGGGGTGATGTACTACCCTGACAGTGTCACTCATCACAAATGAGAAAAGAGTTCTTATGACTAAGTTTGCCGTTCTCAAGAATGTCCAGCCGCAACCCGAGCTGGTGCGAGAGAACATCAAGAAGGATCCCGGATTCGGGCTCTACTTCACCGACCACATGGCACACGTCAGGTACACCCTTGACGATGGCTGGCACGCTCACGAGGTGAAGCCGTACGGCCCGCTCGTGCTCGATCCTGCTGCTGCTGTGTTCCACTACGCGCAGGAGATCTTCGAAGGTATGAAGGTCTACCGCCACGCAGACGGCTCCGTCTGGACCTTCCGCCCCGAGCGCAATGCCGCGCGCATCAACAAGTCCGCCGAGCGTCTTGCGCTGCCGCAGATCTCGGAAGAGGACTTCATCGAATCGATCAAGGCTCTGGTTTCGCTCGATCAGCAGTGGGTTCCCACCCCTGAATCTGAAGCCGATGAGTCGAGCCTGTACCTGCGCCCTTTCATGATCGCCACCGAGCGATTCCTGGGTGTGCGGTCCAGTCATGAGGTCGACTACTACGTCATCGCCAGTCCCGCCGGTCCCTACTTCTCCGGCGGCATCAAGCCGGTCTCGATCTGGCTGTCGCAGAACTTCAACCGGGCCGGCTCCGGCGGCACCGGATTTGCCAAGTGCGGCGGCAACTACGCGGGCTCGCTTGCCGCTCAGAACGAAGCCGCAGCCCAGGGGTGCCAGCAGGTGCTGTTCACCGATGCTGCAGAGAACAAGTACATCGATGAGCTGGGCGGAATGAACCTCATGCTCGTGACCAAGGATGGCCGCCTTCTCACTCCGCAGCTCGGTGATTCCATTCTTGACGGAGTCACTCGCCGATCCCTGCTCGACCTCGCCCCACAGCTTGGGCTGCAGCCGGAAGAGCGCAAGGTCACCGTCGACGAATGGCGCGAGGGTGCCGCCAACGGCGACATCGTCGAGGCCTTCGCCTGCGGCACGGCCGCGGTGGTCACGCCGATCGGTCGAGTCGTGAGCAATGACTTCACGATCGATCATGGTGAAGAGCCAGGTGAGAAGACCATGGAGTTCCGCAAGACTCTGCTCGACATTCAGTACGGTCGGGCTGAGGACACGAACAACTGGATGGTTCGCCTGGCCTGAGGGCCTGCTGAGCCGTGCAGGCTCAGACCATCCAACATTATGAGGGTCGGGTATCGCGATTTCGTTCGCGGCACCCGACCCTTTTAACGTGCCTTGGATCTTGGCTGGTTTGTCGATGGGCTCATTAGGCTTGGCGAATGCGCGCGAGCACATGAGCTGCCGATGCTGCCTCTGCGAGATCCGAGTCGCTGAGATTGCTGACCAGGCGGTCAGCGGGGATGACCCGACTCAAATCGGTTGCAGCGCCGCCTGAGCGGAGATCGATGGCGGCGAGAGAGCTAGTAGCGATTGCCCCCAGCGGGATGTCAGTTGAGCGGATGCGAAATGCTGCTGTGATCATGAATATGCCGCTGGCGACTCCCAGTACTCCCAGTAGAACCGCGACGGCCAGTCCGACAAGTACAGTGAAGCCCCGAGCACCACCTCTCGGCGGAAGTAGTTAAGCTGGCCGATCTTCTTCGACAACCGGGCAACGCCGGCTTTGCCTAAGACGACTCGAACCGCTCCATTGCCGAACATTGGTCGTGTCCTTCGTGTCGGGTTCTCTTGCCGAAGTTCGCCTGCAGGTTCTATCGCGGACAATTTTACTCACAAATGCGTTAAAGAGGTATTGTGGCCTCGTGCCTACTGCAACCTCGGCGACTACGCCGACCGCTTCCGAAGTCGTCGCAAACCTTCCCTGGCGATGGAGAACCCAAGGTGCCATCTTCATCATCGGTGGTCTGGGTTTCATGTTCGATGCCTGGGATGTTGCCCTCAACGGGTTCCTCATTCCGCTACTCAGCGACTATTGGAGCTTGAGCGCGGGCCAGGCCGCCTGGATCGCAACAGCCAACCTCATCGGCATGGCACTGGGTGCCTTCATCTGGGGCGGCATCGCCGATGTGATCGGTCGGAAGAAGGCGTTCACCCTCACGCTCCTCGTGTTCTCCGTCTTCACAGTCGCCGGAGCCTTCTCCCCGGCATTCGGCTGGTTCACCCTCTTCCGATTCCTCGCTGGATTCGGGCTCGGCGGATGCATCCCCGTCGACTATGCGCTCGTCGGGGAATTCACCCCCAAGAAGCACCGCGGTCGCGTCCTGACTGCGATGGACGGATGGTGGCCGATCGGTGCCTCACTGTGTGCCTTCGTCTCTGCATCATTGCTGGGCGTGGGGGATTGGCGCCTCATCATGCTCGTCATGATTGTGCCCGCTCTCCTGACGGTTGCCGTGCGTTTCGGAATTCCCGAATCACCTCTCTACCTTGCCTCCGTGGGACGGTATGCCGAAGCCGACGCCATCATCACCCGGCTTGTTGAGCGCACCGGCGCCGAGGTGACGACCTGGACCCACGATGTCCCTGCCGTGAGTGGGGACAAAGCCTCCGACACAACCCACGAATCCACCGTTACGACCCAGGTGTCACAGCAGTCATCCGATTCGGCTGGAACGGTCACCTCCGTCAACAAACAGCTGCGTGCAGCCAGTGGCCAGCTTGTGCAGCTGTGGCAGTACTCCGCTAAGACGACGCTCGTGTCCTGGGCCCTGTTCGTGTCCGTCCTCCTTGTCTACTACGCGGCACTGACATGGCTGCCCGGCATCCTGAAGAAGCAGGGCATGGGGGACCAGGCTGCATTCATGGTCACCGGGTCGATGACCGCGGTGGGAATCCTCGGCGTCATCGTCTCGGCCCTGATCGTTGAACGGGTGGGCCGAAAATGGGTGCTCGGCGTGACCTCGATTGTCTCCGCGGTCCTATTGGTGGGTGCAGCAGTGTTCATCGAGGCCTCGGGCTCCGAGCTGACCTTCGCCGCCAAAGCCAGCATCATCGGTTTCGGATTCGTCGTGCAGATCGCGATCCCCACCCTCTACACCTACGTATCAGAGCTGTACCCGACCCGACTGCGAGGTTCGGGATTCGGCTGGGCATCGGCTGCCTCCCGCATCGCGACCGGCATTGCTCCGCTGGTCTTCGGTGCTTTCATGTGGCCGGTGCTCGGACTCACCGTGACGTTCATTCTCACCGGACTGCTCGTGGTCGTGGCGGTGGTGCTGATGGGTCTGCTTGCCAGAGAGACCACAGGCGAAGCACTCGGCTGAGGACCGAATCGTTCGGAACCGTTCCTGATCTGGCCTGACCTGCCGCCTGACCTTGAGTGATGCTTGGCCAAAATCTCGTGTCAGGGGCGACGGCTACTGTGATCGGTATGGGAGCGGGGACGGTTTCAGACGTGATCACCGAGATTCATCGGTGGCGCAAGGCGCTGTCCGATCTGCCGCCAGCGAGCACGGAAGCCGAAGCGATCGACAGAATCACTGCCCTGGAAGAATTGACGTCAGTGAGTGCAGCTGCGCAGGCCAGAGAAACGTTGACCTTCGACATGCACCGTCGAAATCGCGAAGCCGAAGAAGGGGTGCCGAGTCGCAGCCAAGGCAAGGGCCTTGGTGCCGAGATCGGGCTGGCACGGAAGGTGTCTCGGGCCAGAGGGAACAGACTGCTCGGATTCTCTCGCTCGCTGCTGCTGGACCTGCCCAAGACCTATGCCTCGCTGAAGAGTGGAGACATCTCGGAGGAGAAGGCGCGAGTTGTTGCGAAGGAGACCGATTGGCTCCCGAAGGACAAACGGCACCAGGTCGATGACCAAATGGCCGATCGCCTCGCCGAGGTTGGCGTCGGTCGATTGGGCAATGAAGTTCGCGCTCTGGCTCAGCAGCTCGACCAGAAAGCCGCTGTCGACCATCTCGACAGGTGTGTGGAAGAACGTGGTGTCTCGGTGCGGCCAGCGCCTGGGAACATGGCGTACCTGACAGCGCTTCTACCTTTGTCACAGGCTGTGGCGGCATATACCAACCTGTCGAAGTCGGCACAGTCGATCGTCGGGGTAGGACAGTCCGAAGGACGAACTCAAGGACAGGTCATGGCCGATCTCTTAATTGAGAGAACCACGGGCCAAGACTGTGCTGAGGCCATCCCGACCGAAGTCCACGTAGTGATGAATGAAACCAGCCTCTTCGACACAGGCGAAACGTCAGCATGGTTTCCAGGTTTCGGCCCAATCCCAGCAAAGACGGCACGCGATTTCATCGCAGACAACGAAGCCTCAGTCTTCATCCGCCGCTTGTACACACGTCCATCCGACGGACAGCTGGTCCGAATGGACTCGAAGCGACGTGAATTTTCCGGACTGCTTCGCCGTATGGTGGTGATCCGCGACGACGTCTGCCGATCGCCCTGGTGCGATGCCCAGATCAAACACGCAGATCATTCGCAGGCATTTGCCGCCGGCGGTGAGACCAACTGGGACAATGCTTCGGGGCTCTGCGCCGCCTGCAACTTCCTCAAAGAAGTTCCCGGCTGGCGCCATGAGGCCACGGCAGAAGAACTGGTCGTACGAACACCTACGGGGCACCGATATCGGATCGGCACCAGACCGATCGGGACACCGGTGGCCAATTCCCGTGAACGGCCTCGATCCAATCACCCCGATGAGCAGGTGTCGGATGCAGGAGGCGAAGAGTCGCCGGCTCCAGCACGCGAAGAGGCTCCGAATGCAGCAAGTGTCGAGGCACCAGGTGCGCTTAGTGATCCCGACCTGTTTTATGTGAGACTTCGACCGCTTCGAAAAATCGAGGCACCGAAGTTAGAAGGAATACATTCTTCCCTCAAAATAGACGTGTGGGAAAGCTATATTGAACCGCCGAGTCCAGTGGAACTGAACCTAGAGAAACAACTGGCTGAATTCGCCTCCGTGGGGTGATATCCTCAACCAGACTTGTGAACCAGATGCCGGAATCAGACATCTGCTCCAGGCGTCAGGTCTCGGCGTATGTTTCTCAGCCCACTGACGAGAATTTTCTCTGAGTTCAACTGCTCGATTGCTGTTGTCGTTAAGGTGGAAGCATGGTTGAACGTGCCGAGTGTGAAGGACTTGGAACGTCATCTGCAGAGTTCGACGTTGAACTGATGTGGGGCGTACCGGGCGGTCTCGGCTCGAGTTGGGCACCGATGAGTTCAACAGCGGGACTCCCGCGAGCCCTCCCTTCGCCAGCCGAAGTCGAAGAGCTCTATGCAACGGCAGCAGCCGAGCCGCCATTACTCGAAGATCCGAAACATGCAGCGTTGTTCGGGAGCCTCTACGATCTCTCGGTCCGAAACGGTCAGGTACTCGTCGCAGCAGCGCGTTCCGGCGGACGTCTGAGGTCAATCGCCTACGGCCATTACTGGTCCTGGATTGAACAGGACTACGACTGGGCGCACGAACTCCGTGCCACTCTCGGGGACGCCGCTGCAACGATCGAATGGTCGTTCGCGCTCAACCTGTTGGCACGTGACCCTCATTTGCATCAGTCCGGACTCGGCCGGGCCACTCTGCAGACGTGGTTGACCGGCATCAGCGGATACGGCTGCTGGCTGCAGACCACCGACATCGACACTCCAGCACGTCGGCTCTATGAACGCCTCGGCTTCTTCGCCCTCGGCCATGGGCCCCAGGCGCCTAACGGACAACCGGGACTGGTCATGTTCCGACCACCTGCATGAGTCGTGCAGTCCTCGAGCGGTGCTGACCTTGAATCGTGCATCCTCCGGCGATCATTAGGATGGTGGCATGCGCAAAGAAGCTCCGGCAGACAACCAGAAGACCGATCCCTCCAGCGGCGCCACCAAGTCGCGGCACGCTGCCCCCATGCCACACGACGAGAACCTGTGGCTGGAAGATATCCACGGTGATGATCAGATCGCGTGGGTCAAGGACCAGAACGCGAAGACCATCGCACGGTTCCAGGACGACCTGTTTGACTCAATCGCCGGTGATATCCGGACCGCACTGGACTCCGAGGGAAAGATCCCGATGGTGGCTAAACGCGGCGATCACTACTTCAACTTCTGGCGTGACTCCACGAATCCGAAAGGCATGTGGAGGCGAACCACCTGGGACAGCTACGTATCCGATTCCCCGGAATGGGAGGTCCTCATCGACCTCGACGCCCTCGCCGCTGCAGAGGAGACACCGTGGGTGTGGGCCGGAGCTTCGGTGCGTCGCTCAGACAACGCCCGCGCCCTCGTCTCCCTGTCACCGGATGGTGGAGATGCCCACCGGGTGCGCGAATTCGATCTGGAGACCCAAACCTTCGTCGACGGTGGCTTCGACCTGCCCTCGGCGAAGACTCGCTTCGCTTGGCTCGATGACGACACGATCATCGTCGCCACCGACACAGGCGAGGACTCTCTGACCACCTCGTCCTATCCGCGCCAGGCACGAGTTCTCACACGCGGACAGGCTATCGCCGATGCTCCGATCGTCGCCGAAGTTCCCCGCGACCATGTCGCCATCTTCGTGGGCAGCGATGTGGACGCCGCAGACCCCGAGTCAACCGACAGAGCGTTTGCCATCGACGCCATCGACTTCTTCAACACGCAACTCAGCTTCATCGACCTCGACGACGTCAAGGACGAATCCGAGGCAGTGCCCACCGACGCCTCGGCGTGGGAGAAGGCCTGGACCGTCGTCGATGTGCCGACCGACGTCGAAGTCGGATTCGAACGGGACATCGTGCTCTTTCGACCCCAATCCGAGTGGAGGCACGAAGACTTTTCGGTTCCTGCCGGTGGCCTGGCCGTGGCTGGCATCGCCGAGGTGAAGGCCGGGACGATTGCACCGACCGTCATCTTCACCCCAGATGAGCACACCGCCCTGCAATCGTGGACCTGGACACGGGACTACTTGATCCTCGAGCTGCTGGCCGATGTGCAGTCACAATTGGTGGTCCTGATTCCGAACGACAACTTCTCCTCATTCTCGCTGCCTGGGGTCCCCGCCAATCACATGGTCGGGCTCGGAGCCGTCGACAAGCACGATGACGCGACCGCTAATGACTATTGGCTGGTCAGCACGGGATTTCTGACTCCCTCGACCCTGTCGTACGGGAGCCTGGAGCCCTCGAACAGCAGTGCAGAATCCAGCACTGCTGGCAGTCCCAGCACCGTTGGAGACTCCAGCGCGCCCGTCGTCATCAAGTCGGCACCGGCACTCTTCCCAAGCGAGGGATTCTCCGTCGAGCAGCACTTCGCTACGAGCGAGGACGGAACGAAGATCCCCTACTTCCAGATCGCCGATAGCGCGTTGGCCCTCGATGGGAGCAACCCGACCCTCCTGGATGGGTACGGCGGATTCGAAGTCAGCCGGACACCGGTGTATTCCCCAGTGATGGGCATCGGATGGCTGGGCCGCACGACGACGGGGGCCTCAAACGATCCTGCCAACCCACAGCCCACCGCTGCAGCCGAGACCCCGATTCCTGCAGGACGTCGCGGGGTGTATGTCCTTGCCAACATCCGCGGGGGTGGAGAATACGGGCCACGGTGGCACACCTCGGCGATGCGAGAGAACCGGATGCGCGCCTATGAGGACTACGCAGCTGTTGCCCGAGACCTCATCGAACGCGGGGTCACATCCGCGCGCAGCCTGGCATGCGCAGGTGGCTCCAACGGTGGGCTGCTGGTGGGAAACATGCTCACACAGCATCCCGAACTCTTCGGTGCGATCTCGTGCGGAGTCCCACTTCTGGACATGCGCCGCTACACCAAACTCAGCGCCGGCTATTCGTGGAAGGCAGAGTACGGTGACCCCGATGTGGCTGAGGACTGGGCGTTCATCCAGAGGTTTTCGCCCTATCATCTGCTCGAAGATGGCACCGACTATCCGCCCGTGCTGTTCTGGACGGCGACCTCCGATGACCGGGTCGGTCCGGTGCAGGCACGCAAGATGGCTGCTCGGATGCAGAATCGTGGGATTGACGACGTCTGGTTCTTCGAAGACACGGAAGGCGGACACTCGGCAGCGTCGGACAACAAGCAGGCGGCTTTCACCCGCGCACTGAGCTACCGATTCCTGTGGACCTCGCTGACCGGGGAGTGAGCTGACCAGGAAGCGAACCGTCCGGGGAGTGAGCAAACTCATAGCTTCTGAGTGGAGCCTGGGCGTAGCGTTGGGAGCATGACGAACGACATGCACGAATCCCAGCGCTTTCACGCCGAGTACAAGGTCATCGGCGGAAAACTCGTGGTCGCCGATGTGGAGACCGATGGAAAGATCATCACCGAGGTCAAGATCTCCGGCGACTTCTTCCTCGAGCCCGAAGAAGCCTACTTCGACCTTGCACCGGCGCTTGTGGGTGCCAGCGTCACCGCGGACAACGCGAATCTGCGCCAGCGTCTCGACGCAGCCCTTGCCGGGTACGGTTCGGAGTTGGCGATGCATGGATTCTCCACCTCGGACATCGCCACAGTCGTCCGACGTGCTCTGGGGTCGGCTGCGAACTTCACCGACTTCGACTGGCAGGTCATTCGCGGCGAGGTTCTGCCCACGCAGGTCAACGTCGCTCTCGATCAGGTGCTGCTGGAAGAGGTGGCGGCGGGGCGTCGGAAACCTACCCTGCGGTTCTGGGAGTGGGACGATACCGCCACGGTCATCGGAGCTTTCCAGTCCTATGTCAATGAACTTCGCCCAGAAGGCGTTGAGAAGTACGGTGTGCAGGTCGTGCGCCGCATCTCCGGCGGGGGAGCGATGTTCATGGAAGGCGGGAACTGCATCACCTATTCGATGTTCGTTCCCCCTGCATTGGTCGCTGGCCTCGACTACGAGGAGTCCTACGTCTTCCTCGACCAGTGGGTGCTGGCAGCGTTGAAGAGCCTCGGCGTCGAAGCCTTCTACAAGCCGATCAACGACATCTCCTCAACCGGCGGCAAGATCGGTGGTGCGGCCCAAAAGAGAATGCGCGACGGCACACTGCTCCACCACGCGACGATGAGCTACGACATCGACGCCGACAAGATGGTGGAAGTTCTGCGCATCGGCGAAGCGAAGATCTCCGACAAGGGAGTATCAAGCGCCAAGAAGCGCGTCGATCCGCTGCGCAGCCAGACCGGTGAGGCCCGCAAGGACATCATCGACGTTATGGCCGATACATTCGCCGACCGCTACGGAGCACACTTCGACGCATTCACCGACGACGAGCTGGAGAAGGCTCACGCTCTCGTCGCTGAGAAGTTCGGGACCGAGAAATGGACGCACCGAGTGCCGTGAGCCAGTCGCCGCGTGAGCACAGCCCAGCGGGTGAGCAAAGCCCAGGGTGGGAATCCCACCCTCGAACGCTGACTGAAGCGTTGGAACAGTCCACGATCGTTGCTCTCGGCGGTGGCGGCTTCTCAATGCCAGAGTCAGGGCAGTCAGCGATCGATGACTACCTGCTCGAGCGCGCATCCCTGGTGCGAGAGGCACGCGAGACAGACATGTGCAGTACAGACACACGTGACACAGACACACGTGGCACCGGAGCACACCATCACCGAGGTGGTGGTGGCGCTTCGCTGCTTCCTCGCGTGTGCTTCGTCCCGACCGCATCGGGGGACAACCCCGACTACATTCAACGCTTCGAAACAGCCTTCGCCGGGCGGGCCGAGACGTCTGTGCTCTCGTTGTTCGGCCAGAGTCCCTGGAACTACGAGGACCCAACGACGCTGCTGGATGTGGACCTCATCTACGTCGGCGGCGGATCCACCGCCAACCTGCTGAGCCTGTGGCGTCGCCACGGCGTCGACGACATCATGGCAGAAGCCGCGGCGGGTGGCACGATCCTGGCCGGCATAAGTGCCGGTGCAAACTGCTGGTTCGAGGCCTCCTCGACAGATTCCTTCGGCCCATTAGCCCCGCTCACCGACGGTCTTGGCTTCATTTCGGGAAGCGTCTGCCCCCACTATCACGGTGAGCCTGGCCGGGCCGAGACCTTCCGAAAATGGATCGGGACCGGCCAACTGCCGGGTCCCGGACTTGCCATCGATGACCATGCCGCGGTCGTCTTCGAAAACCTCGTGGCCACCTCGGTGATGGTGGAATCAGCGGAGGCAAACGCCTACACCGTCGACTCTCGAAGCGACACACGCCTCGAACTCTGAGGATCAATCTGCCCGGATCATTCGGCGTCCGCCGCAAGCAGCAGACGCCGCTGCAAACAATAGTGGCGGACCATCGACCATCGTTGGGCCTCGTGTCTGTAGGATTGGGAATCAATCAAGCCATACCCTGCACAAGGAGAGCCATGCGCCAGGTCGAACCGTCCGTAGAACTGCTCGCAAAACCCAGCATCGACTGGGAATCGATGAGGACATACCTCGACGAGGTGGGCGGAACTAGCTGGGCGGAACGTGTCGAAGACGCCGATTCTCCCGACGCCGAGGATATCGTCGAGTTCTCCGGACGCATGTGCTACCGCTCGTGGGAGCCGGGACTGAACCCGAACGTGTCCCGCGTGCGCACCGACTCGGCGCAGTACCTGGGCAACGTCATCGCCTCCCAGCACGGGTCGGTCCTCGAACACGCGAACTTCACCTTCGTGCTGCACAATGTGTCCCGAGTGCTCACCCACGAACTCATCCGCCACCGCGCGGGATCGGCGTTCTCGCAGGAATCCCTGCGCTACGTGCGCCTGGCCGACATTCCGTTCTGGTTCCCCGAATGGGCACGCGAAGACTCGGAGCTCATGGAACGCTCTCTCAAGGTCCTCGACACCCTCGAAGAACACCAGAAATGGATGGCAGAGCACTTCGAACTCGACGAAGCCAGCACCAAGTTCTCCCATAAGAAGCACATGACCTCGTTCATGCGCCGCTTCGCACCCGAGGGGCTGGCCACCGGCATCGTCTACACCGCAAACCTGCGCTCCCTGCGTCACGTCATCGAGATGCGCACCGCCAAGGGTGCCGAGGAAGAGATTCGTCTCGTGTTCAACAAGATCGGTGAGGCCATGCTCCAAGAGGCCCCAGCGGTCTTCTCCGACTATGAAGTGGTCGACGGGGAATGGATCCCCGGGACCCGGAAGGCATGACATGGCTGATATCTACAACGCTGAACTGAAACCAGGAAAACTCGACGTCATCTCCGCATGGCTGAGCCAGCAGTCGTGGGCAGCCGGGGCCGATGTGGCCCCGGAGTCGCTGGAATCGATCAGCTCCTACCGGTTTGATGATCCAGCCGGTGAAGTGGGCGCCGAGATTCATATCGTCGCCGCCGGTGATCGCGTCTTCCAGGTGCCACTGACCTATCGCGGTGCAGAGCTGGCTGGTGCCGACAAGCACCTGATCTCGACCATGGAGCATTCCGTTCTCGGCAAGCGCTGGGTCTACGCCGGCATGGGCGACCCGCACTTCAGGCAGCGTCTCGACCATGCGATCGCCACTGCTGGAACGTCGGCCAAACAATACAAAGTCGACGATGAGGGCAACCGCGGTGAAGAGATCACCGACGTGGCTCATGCCTGGGGCACAGGACCGTTGGCCGGTGCCGAAGACGTTCAGATGCTGTATGAACTCAACCTCGACTCTCCCGCTGAAGGTTCCGATGCGGGACTCCTCCTGGGCCGCTGGTCGGGCCAGGAAGCTGCGGTCGTCCTTGCCGTGATGGTGTGATGAGCCGATGAGTCATGATTGCCTGTTCTGCTCGATCATTGCAGGTGACGTCCCGAGTGCGAAGGTCGCTGAGACTCAGTCGACCTTCGCATTCATGGACATTCAGCCGGGCTCCGACGGGCATCTGCTCGTCGTCCCGAAGAGTCACAGCACCGACCTGCGCGACATCCCATCCGCCGACCTCGCCGAGGTGGCTATCGAGTCACAACGCATCGCCAAGCAGGTCTTCGATGCCTGGGATGCCGACGGGGTCAACCTGCTCAACTGCTGTGGTGAAGATGCCTGGCAGACGGTCTTCCATTTCCACATGCATGTCATCCCGCGTTACCGCGACAAGGGCAAGGACCGGCTCAGACTGCCGTTCGAACCCGGTGTTCTTGGCGAGGCTGAATTGATTGAGGGCCTGGCTGGGACGATGCGCTCGGCACTGCAGGAGAGCTGACACAGAGGCACGAGCCCGAGTTCAGGTGTTCATTGGTTCAGGCCTGAATTCACCGGCTCAGGTCGATGATCGTCATTCCCGATCCTGTGTTCGACCGCAGCGCCTCCATCGCGGCAGGAGCCTCTGCAAGGCCGATGACATTGGTGACCAGGTCCTGCGGTCGCAGTTTGCCCTCGATGACGAGATCGAGCATCTCCGGGTATTCTGCAGCGGCCATCCCATGGGAACCGAGGACGCTGAGCTCGAGACCGATGACGCGTCCCAGATCGACGACCGGTGACGTGGCCAGCAGACCGATCTGCACATGGCGTCCCAAGGGCGCCAGCGAAGCGACCCCGGCAGCGATCGTGTCCTCTCGACCCAGGGCATCCACGCTCACGGCCACACCGTCGGGGCACTCATCCGAGAACTGTGCGACCACCTCGGCGGACAGGGTCTCGGGACTCTTGCCAGAGGCGTTGATCGTGTGCGCGGCACCGTGCTCTCGGGCTCGATCGAGGGCAGCATCGCTGACGTCGATCGCAATGACCTGAGCGCCGATGGCGCGCGCGATCATGATGGCAGACAGGCCGACTCCGCCGCAGCCGAAGACGGCGACGGTCTCACCCGCGTGCAGCTTCGCCCGTACCCGCAGTCCGTGGAAGGCGGTGGCGAACCGGCAGCCGAGCCCCACCGTCGCCGAGGCAGGAAGATCGTCGGGGACCGCAATGAGGTTGGCATCGGCGTTGTGGATGACCACCTCATCGGCCCAAGATCCGAAGTGGGTGAACCCGGGTTGGGTCTGGTCCGGGCAGACCTGCGCACTGCCGCTCACACACCACCGGCAGCGACTGCAGCCGCACACGAATGGCACGGTCACACGCTGACCAATACGGAAATCCGTGACCTCGGGCCCCGCCAAGGCGATGCGACCAACCAGCTCATGTCCGGGAACATGGGGCAGGGTGATCGTCGAGTCGTGGCCTGACCAGGCGTGATGGTCGCTGCGGCAGACTCCGGTGGCTTCGACGTCGATGACGACGCCGGAGGCGGGAGCGGAGGGTGACTCGATGTCTCTCAGCTGAGGGAGGACAGAGAACTCTTCATAGACGATTGCGCGCACACGCTGATCCTATGCAGGCTGGTCCCGGCATCACAGCCTGGTCCGCACTGTGTGCACTCGGATGGTCCCAGCACGAACATGGTCCCAGTGCGAACATGGTCCGCCGTTCGGATGAGCCCTACTTGGCGTGAACTCCGACGTAGGCCAGAGCATCGAGCAGCCTCTGCCGCAGAGCCTGTGCCCGTGCGGAGAAGACTCGTTGGCGGTCCATGTATTCTGCCTTGCCCGCGGCGGTTTCGATGGCGACGACACCGTAGCCCCAGTCACGCAGATCGTAGGGGGAGGCCTCCATGTCGAGGGTGCGGATGTCCAATGTCAGGTCAAAGCAGTCGACGACGAGGTCAGAGGGTGCGATAGGTCCGATCTTCATCGCCCACTTGTACAGGTCCATTCCCGCGTGCAGACAGCCCGGCTGTTCATTGGCGACCATGGACTCGCGTGTGGGCTGAAGCGTGTTGCGGGGCCGAGCGGGTTCGGTGAAGAAGCGGAACGCGTCGTGGTGCGAGCACTGGATCCGGTGGCTTTCGACGACGGCGTCGGTGGCCGCATGACTCAAGCGCAGAGGCACCTGCTGGTGGCGACGCTGCTCCTCGGTGAGCTTGTAGACCATCGCCCATTCGTGGATGCCGAAGCACCCGAAGTTCGCTTCCCGGCGCAGGGTCGATTGCAGCAGTGAGGCGATGAACTTCGCCCCATCGCCACGGTCGTCCAACCAGGACTCGACATCCACCTCGGCGATGGTGCCGGCGTGACTTCTCGTGTACCAGCGCCGGTCGAAATAGGTCTGGTCTGCTTCATCAGCCAATTCGAGCTGCACGCCGGGGCCAGGATTCCACTTGGCCAACTGACCCGCTTTGAACGGATAGTAGGTGAACAGGAAATCTTCTACCGGGTGCTTCTCGCCCTTGAGACGGCGGGCAATGTGAGCATCGGTGCGCTCCGCGATCTTCGTAGCGTGGTCATCTCGCAGCGCCCGCCACCTGGGTGCGCTCATCGCAGCACCGGCAGCAGCACAAGCAGCACTGAGAGAGTCGGTGCTGTCGGCAGTCAGGGAGGCGGTAGACGTCACCGCTTCATTGTCCCAGACTGCTTGGTCCCGCGCACCGGGGGAGCCGTGAGCGGATCCTCGGGCCAGGAATGCTTCGGATACCGGCCGCGGTTCTCGGCTCTGACGTGGGAGTACGCATTGGCCCAGAAGGAAGCGAGGTCGCTGGTGACCGCAAGCGGTCGGCGAGCGGGGGACAGGAGGTGGATGACCACAGGGGCCCGGCCTTCACATACGCTCGGTGCCCTCTGCCATCCGAAGCACTCCTGGAGTTTGACGGCGAGAACGGGCCCCGGTTCGGACTCGGAATCCGAATCCATGAGGTCGGGATCGGGGTAGTCGAGGCGAATGCGTGAACCGCTGGGCAC
Organism: Brevibacterium sp. FME37; assembly: GCF_014897485.1. Lineage (NCBI taxonomy): Bacteria > Bacillati > Actinomycetota > Actinomycetes > Micrococcales > Brevibacteriaceae > Brevibacterium > Brevibacterium sp. FME37. The sequence goes on along the minus strand of NZ_JABUYE010000009.1, from coordinate 65,108 downwards.
CTCGATACTCACCGGCACCAGCTCCTCGAGGCGTGCTGCCTGCGGCCAGGGCAGAAGCGTTCGCAGCGCAGAGACCAGATCGACCCTGCTCGGATCCGCCCCACGTGCGATCCGGTCCAGAGCGGCCGGGCACCACTCGGTCAGCGTCTGCGACAGCCGTGACCAGCGCACATCCGGCCACGGGGCACCATAGACGGCGTGCAGCAGCCCCAGCCGGGAACGCAGCTCCTCGAACGCTTCGCTGGGTCGCAGAATCTCCCGAGCGCCACGCTCACGCACCGACCGTGCGATCGCGAAACGGGCCAGATCTGTACTCGCCTTGATCGGTGTGGCAGTGAGTTCGATGCCGCCGAGGCGGGTCCGGCGCACCGCACGCACCTTCCCCTGCTCGAAGGTCGCCGTCTCCTCTGTCGCCAGCAGCCCGGCACCTGCAAGTTCAGCGGTGTCCTCATCGATGACAGCAGCGGCCCTGATCACAGCGCGCCCACCCGAGAGGCCGACATCGGAGATCGCCAACCAGGGACTGCCCTGCAAAGACGAGTTCCGGGGCAGGGACGCGGCGGTTCCCGAGGCCAGCAGGTATTCCGACGCTGAGGAACTGCGCAGCCGTGCGATCTGGAGGGGGTGGGCGAGTGCAACCACGAGCCCCAGGTCATCGGGGCGCAGGGAACCACCCCGACCCGCACCTCGCCCCGTGCCTCGATCCTCACCCTGGCTTGTGGGTTCGGCGGCGAGTGAATCATGTGTGGTGGAGCTCTGAGGGCCTGAGAATTCCGCGGCCAGTCCGGCGAAGCGTTTCACATCTTGGGTGAAACGACGGTCCTTGCTTCTCCGCAGCTCGCGCAGGGTGGCCACGAGATCGGCGCCCGGGGCACGCTGCTCGGACTCGATGACGGCGATCGCCTCGGCCGCAGCCCCAGGTGACAGCATGGCGGCTCCATCGAAGAGACCGCGAGCCGACCACACTGAGGCTGGAATCCGGGCGATGGCCCGCCCCAGCTCGGTCACGGTCGTTGAGGCAGTCTCGTATGACCCTTCCTCAGCACTCGTCCCGTCCTCGGACTCGGTGAGCTCGAGCGCGCCCAACGCCACGAGATTCTCGACGGCCAGGCGGTGTGGGCCCTCGGGCATCGGCTCCGGCAGCAGCGCAGTGTTACCACCCCACACGGCGACGGTCAGGACCGCCGAGGTGAGATCTGAGGTCGCAATCTCCGCAGGCGTATGCTCGGGCAGGCTCGCCCAATCCGATTCGGAGAGGCACCGATAGGCCGTGCCCGGGCCCAGCCGCGAGGCACGACCGGCACGCTGTGTCCCAGAGGCCTTCGACTCACGGGTCGTGACCAGGCCCGACATGCCACGGCGAGTGTCCAACCGTGGACCCCTGGCCAGTCCCGAGTCGATGACGATGCTCACCCCGGGAACCGTCAGGGCCGACTCCGCGACCGAGGTCGACACGATCACGCGACGCTGACCAACCTCGGCGGGATGAGGTCGCAGAATTGCGTCCTGGTCCTTGGCCGGAGTGCGTCCGAGCAGGGTGTGAACCTCGGTCCCGGAACCAGCAGGAAGGGATCGAGTAATTCGGGCGGCGATCTCCTCGACTTCACGGGCGCCGGGAGCGAAGACGAGCACGTCCCCGTCCGTGTGCGTCGACAATGCTTCGATGCTCGTGCGGGCCACGTGATCGAGGAAGTCCCAGGTCACCCCGCGTGCATCTAAGGGTCGTTGCTTCGCCGGGGCCCACCTGACGTCGAGGGAGTGGATTTTCGCAGCAACCGAGAGCAGTGCGGCAGGTTCGTCGCCACCATCAGTAGAGACTCCGTCGGCACCGTCTCCGGAGCCCAAGCGGCGCGCCCACATCTGGGCGTCAAGGGTTGCCGACATCACGACGAGGCCGAGGTCCTCACGCAGATCGATGAGTTCGCGGCACAGGGCGAAGGTCAGATCGGTGTCGAGCTGCCGTTCGTGGACCTCATCGAGGATGACCGCTGAGACACCTGCCAGCTCGGGATCACGCAGCAGCCGGTTCAGCAGCACTCCCGTGGTCATGAACTCGATCCTCGTGCGCGCCGAGGTCCGTGATTCGCCGCGGACTGTGAAGCCGATGTCCTCGCCGAGGCGGGTCCGGGTCAGCGTCGCCAGCCGCCTGGCCGCTGCCCGAGCCGCCATGCGCCGCGGCTGGGTGACGATGATTCGCCCCTGGGCGGGCGGAGAATCAGCAGAATGTCCGAACTGCGACTCATCTCGGTTCCCAGACACGGTCCCGGTCAGGTGTTCGGCCAGGCGTCCGGCCAGATGTTCGGCAATGAGCGGCGGCACCAGGGTGGTCTTGCCGGTTCCGGGCGGGGCCTCGACGACGAGGCGCGGAAACCTGCCGACGAGGGTGTTCGCCAGCTGGTCGATGAGCGCGGCGGCGGGCAGTCCCACGGCAATGGTCTGCAGATCGAACGGACGAGAATCGGGCATGCCTCAAGTGTCTCAGCCCGAGCGCAGAAAGCCCGTGTGTCAGCGGCCCAGCCGACTGACTAGACTGGGGCACATGCGTATTGCCAGATTTGTGCACCAGGATGAACCCAAATACGGAGTCGTCGAAGGCGACGTGCCGCAGATTGAGGACGGCACGTGGGACACGTCCGGCCTCAGCCTCGCCGTTCTCGACCAGGACCCGTTCTTCGCTCCGGCCCAGTCAACGGGCGAAAGGCTGAAATTCGACGACGTTCGTCTCGTCAGCCCGATCCTGCCGCGGTCGAAGGTCATCGGCGTCGGACGCAACTTCGCCGACCACGCCGCCGAGCTCGGCAATGAGGTGCCCGTCAGCCCGCTGACCTTCTTCAAGCCCAACACCTCGGTGATCGGGCCCGGCGATCCGATCCGTCTTCCCGCCATCAGCGAATATGTATCCTATGAGGCCGAACTGGCCGTCATCATCGGCCGCGTCGCCAAGGGTGTGAAGGCCGAGAACGCCTTCGACCATGTCCTCGGCTACACCAGCGGCAACGACGTGACCATGCGCGACATTCAGAAGTCTGACAATCAGTGGTCACGGGCGAAGGGCTTCGACACCTCCTGCCCGTTGGGTCCCTGGATCGAAACGGAACTCGACGTCGACAATCTCGGCATCCGCTCATGGGTCGATGGGGAGCTGAAGCAGGACGGCAACACCGCAGACTTCATCTTCGACATCCCGACCCTCATCGAGCACCTGTCGGAGACCATCACACTGCTGCCCGGTGACGTCATCCTCACCGGCACTCCCGCCGGCGTGGGCCAGATCGTGTCCGGCAACCGGGTCGACATCGCCATCGACGGACTCGGAGTCCTCACCAATATGGTCATGGACGCCTGAGACCAGCACCGCGCACGACCAGCACCGCGTCACACCGCCACGTCACACCGCTACACAACTCGCAGCACTCAAGACTCGCAGCCAAGAGACCGAAGGATCATAGTGAGCGTCAAAGTTCGTTTCTGCCCATCACCCACCGGCACCCCGCACGTCGGCATGGTCCGCACCGCCCTGTTCAACTGGGCGTATGCAAAGCACACCGGCGGAAAATTCGTGTTCCGCATCGAGGACACCGACGCCGCCCGTGACACCGAGGAGAGCTTCGGCCAGGTCCTCGAGGCCATGAAGTGGCTCGGCCTCGAATGGGACGAAGGCATCGACGTGGGCGGACCCGACGGACCCTACCGCCAGTCCCAGCGCGGCGACATCTACGCGGGCGTGATCGAGAAGCTCAAGGCCGCCGGACACATCTACGAGTCCTATTCGACCAACGAAGAGGTAGAGGCCAGGCACAAGGCCGCGGGTCGTGACCCCAAACTCGGCTACGACGGCTATGACCGTGACCTCACCGCCGAGCAGATTGCTGGTTTCAAGGCCGAGGGACGCGAACCCGTCTGGCGTGTGCGCATGCCCGCCGATGACGTTAAGTTCACCGACCTGGTCCGCGGAGAGATCACCTTCCGCGCCGGCACCATCCCCGACTACGTCGTCGTCCGTGCCAACGGGCAGCCGCTCTACACCCTGGTCAACCCCGTCGACGATGCTCTCATGGGCATCACCCATGTGCTGCGTGGCGAGGATCTGCTGTCCTCGACCCCGCGTCAGGTTGTGCTCTACGAGGCGCTCAAGGACATCGGAGTCGCAGCAGCGACTCCCGAGTTCGGTCACCTGCCCTACGTGATGGGAGATGGCAACAAGAAGCTGTCCAAGCGTGATCCGGAATCCAACCTGTTCCTCCACCGCGACAACGGCTTCATCCCCGAAGGCATCATCAACTACCTGGCTCTGCTCGGCTGGTCGATCGGACCCGACGAAGACGTGTTCAGCGTGAAGGAGTTCGTCGATGCCTTCGACATCCATGATGTCCTGCCCAACCCCGCCCGCTTCGATGTGAAGAAGGCGACATCGATCAACGCCGACCACATCCGGCTCCTCGATGTCAGCGACTTCCGTGACCGTCTGGTGCCCTATCTCCAGGCCGGCGAGGTGCTCCCGGAGAAGCCATCGGAGGCTCAGCTGGAGATCCTTGACCAGGCGGCTCCGCTCGTGCAGACGAGGATGAACCTCCTCGGCGAGGCTCCCGACCTGTTGGCGTTCCTGTTCACCCCCGATGCCGAACTGACCATGGCTGAGGACGGGCTGAAGACCCTGAAGGATTCGGCCCCCGAGGTGCTCGCCGCTTCGATGGAGGTTCTCGAAGGAGTCGAAGACTGGACGACGGACACGCTGCACGAAACGCTGGAGGCCAAACTGGTCACCGAGATGGAGATCAAGCCTCGACTGGCCTTCGGTCCACTGCGCGTGGCCGTGTCCGGCCGCAAGGTCTCCCCACCACTGTTTGAGTCGATGGAGATCCTCGGCAAAGACTCGTCGCTGACCCGTCTGCGGGCTCTTGCAGCCCAGCTGTGACGATGCTCAACCAGCAGACTTGGACGCGTCGGGGACTGCATCTGCGCGATGTGACCTTCGAAGCCCCGTTCGACCACTTCGGTGGTGGAGCGGGGCTGTCCGCAGCGACACCGGGGACCATCGAGGTCTTCGCTCGAATCACCGCGACAGAGGCCGACAGCACCAAGCCCTACCTCGTGTTCCTCCAGGGCGGGCCGGGTGTCGAAGCGCCCCGACCCACCACACCCGTTGGCCAGTCCACTTGGCTAGCTCGTGCACTCGAAGAGTTCCAGGTCGTCATGCTCGACCAGCGGGGCACCGGGAAATCGAGTCCCATCGGTTCCGTTGACGGACGCATCACCGGCCTCGAGGGAGTCGGCGAAGACGCCGCCGATATTGCAGCGGCGCTGAGTCACTACCGTGCCGACTCGATCGTTGCGGACGCTGAGATCCTGCGCCAGGGGCTGGGTGTCGAATCCTGGTCGCTGCTAGGACAGTCGTTCGGCGGCTTCACCGCACTGCGGTATGTTTCGGCGCACTCGGGGTCGCTCAACGAGGTCTACTTCACCGGGGGACTGCCCGCGATCGGAATGGATCCCGCCGCCGTGTACGCCACCACGTGGGAGGGCATGAAGCGGAAGTCGGAGCAGTTCTACCAGGCGTTTCCCCGTGACCGTGAGAAGCTGGCCCGTCTCATCGATCTCGCCGAGGCGGAGGGCGGTATCGCACTGCCCGGTGGGGCACGGGCGACGACGGAACGCATCCGTCTCCTCGGGCACTTCCTCGGAGCCTCCGACGGGCCCGAGAAACTGCACTATCTGCTGGACCAGGACCCTGCCTCGGCGGCCTTCCGGCATGATCTGGCTGCTGCACTGCCGTTCTCGGGACGAAACCCGCTCTACGCGGTAGTTCACGAATCCTGCTGGGCCGACGGCGGCATCACCGACTGGGCGGCTCGGCGGGCAATGCCTGCCGACGTCAAGGCCGATCCGACCCTGTTGGCGGGGGAGCATGCCGGACCCGAGTCACTGAACGAGGATCCGGAGCTTGCACCCTTCGCCGAGGTGGCACAGTTCGTGGCACGCCACGATTGGCCCCGGCTCTACGACGTTGACGCACTGCAGGCCTCACGCGTGCGTGGTGCGGCAGCGGTGTACTTTGAGGACGCCTACGTCCCTGTGGACTACTCGCTGGCGACGGCGGACCTCCTTGCTGGTGTGAAGCCGTGGGTGACGAATGAGTACGAGCACAACGGCCTGCGCGCCGACGGATACCGGGTGCTTGACCGTCTCATCTCCCTGGCCCGGGACTGAGCCTGGTCCTGCAGGAAATGAACCTGGTCGTGCGGGAACAAATCCTGAAGCGCATGCGTCAAATCGTTCGCGCAGGAGTCAATGTTAAGAAGGTCACACCGAAAAAGGGCTTCACGGATTTGGAGCTTGGCGGGGGATTTGTGTAGAGTTGTATCTCGTTGCTCAGGGAAATTCCTTAGGGAATGAGCCTGAATAACATTGGGGTATGGTGTAATTGGCAGCACGAGTGTTTCTGGTACATTTAGTCTAGGTTCAAGTCCTGGTACCCCAGCGAACAGCTTAGGAGTATGACTCTGAGCTGTTTATTGGCCCCCGTCGTCTAGTGGCCTAGGACGCTGCCCTCTCAAGGCGGAAACGGCAGTTCGAACCTGCTCGGGGGTACGGTTGAGTCCCGCATCGAGGAATCGGTGTGGGGCTCGCTCTAATTCACGGCCGTTTTCCGTACATACATTCCGGGTTATAACCCGGGTAATAACCTGCAGCTCGCTCTGGGTCTCAGAGCTCGACTTCAAAGCCGATCCCTGAGACTCAGAGCGAATACCGAAGCTGTTCAGCGTCCGATGGAGTCCGCGATCTTCTTCGTGTTCTCTGCAGTCTTTACGTTGGCCACGATGAGTTCGAGGGCCAGACGGACGAAGATCACCCACAGCGCCGGAACGACCCAGCCGAAGATGATGGCCAGAAGCAGTGGCCACGGGCTGAAGCTCGGCCCGCTGCTCATATAGCTGGTGGCGGCTCCTGCTGCTGCGCCGGTGATGAGTCCACCGATGATGGACGCCAGCCAGGACAGCGCAGCCACAACGATGGCGATGATGTAGATGAATCCCGCCCAGCGAACGGCAATGAAGCTATCGAAGCGGAAGTCGAAGAGCGACTTGAAGAAGCCGCTGTTGCCGCCGGCATTGTGCTGTGCTGCCGGCGGTGGAAAACCACCCGCTGGAGCATGCTGTGAACCGGCGTAATTGGTCTGGTTGTGCGCTGCGTAGTCAGCGCCCTGATAATACTGGTCCTGCTGGGGTGGCTGCCCATACTGGCCGTACTGAGCCTGCGGATTGTACTGACCCCCTTGACTGCCCTGACCGTATTGCTCCGGAGGGCTGTACTGGCCCCCTTGACCGAACTGGTCCGGCTGACCGAACTGGTTCTGCTGATCGAACTGATTCTGCTGGCCGCCGTATTGACCGGCCTGACTGAACTGCGAGCCTTGGCCATACTGGGCAGTGCCAGCATGTGACTGTGTGGCATCGGACTGTCCGTCGACGGCTGGTTCGCCGATGGTTGGTTCGCTGACGGTTGGTTCGCCGACGGACGGTTCGTCGACAGGGTGTTCACCAGCAGCTGGATCCTGCGGCTGACTGAATTCCGGGCTGGCCTGGCCGGTGTCCGGGCGGGTCTGATCGCTCGGGATGTTCTGATTGTTCTCTGCATCCGAACCGGAGTACGGGTTCTGTGGTGTTGACATAATCTTCCTTCGCACGGGTTGAAGTCGATAGATGCAACTTATCAGGGCAAGATCACTTTGCGCTCAGAACTCTTAACGCAGGCTGATGTTCCATTCCACTCGGAGCTCACCCTGTGGTTCGATGACATCGTGGTCGACTCCAGCGGCAAAGGCATTGGGCGGACAGGTCATGGGTTCGATGGCAATGGCGCTGCGGCGCAGCACCGGGTCGAGTTCGTCGCCGGTGCAGACCTGCCAGGCTCGAAAGCTCTCATCCATGCCGACGACGACGGTTCGGTCATCGGCTCCTCTGAGTCGCGCATATGACCATCCGTCGGCTGCGCGGCGCGGTGCACCGAACGCATCGTCGAGGACGCTGTCCCGGATGACACGCAACGCCCGGAAGTCCTTGCAGACGATGCACGAGGCCTCATCGGGTTCATGGTCGGTGGGGATGAACGACCCCGAGTTGAACGTCCCGGAGTTGAAGGGCCGTTCCTCGATCGGGATGAGTCGGTCATCGACAGTGAACCAGGTCTGTGCCGGAGTGAGCAGCTGAGCCTCGTCGACCGTGGCGGCACCGGGGTGGATCCAAGGATGGAACCCGAAGGCGAACGGTGCGGACTGCGTTCCTGAATTGCTGGCATGAGCGACGATTGCGACCGCGTCCTCGCGAAGCGTATACGTCACAGTCAGGGTGAGCTCGAAGGGGTAGCCGGGACTGGGCTCGATCGTGGTTCTCAGAGCCACCGAAGTCTCGTCACGGTCCGCCACGTCCCAGACCGTGTTCGCCACCAGTCCGTGGAGCGCGGTTCGGCGGGAGGGTTCTGTGATCGGCAGCTGGTGACTGCGTCCCCTGAAATCGTAGCGGCCATCGGCGATGCGATTGGGCCAGGGGGCGAGCACGGCCCCGTCGAAGGCGTTCATGCCGAGGACCACGGGACGATCGCCGACGGTGTATTCGAGGAGTGCTGCCCCGGTTCGGGAGATGACCGCGGAGTCCTCGCCGAGAGCGAGTTCGATGAAGGCGGCCATGCGACTCCTTCGTGTTAGGTGGACAAAAGTTCCTCTGCACCGGAATTCTACGCGAGATCTGGGATCTCCCCCGGGCGAGTGTTAGCATTATGATCGAAAATGATCACTTTTGGGAGGTCTGATGGGTCTGAGCTGCTTTTCTCAATCCCGCCGTCGAGTCGTTGAGTCCGTGGGCGTCCGTTGAGCACACGGATCCGTAGGGACGAGCTCGCCGACGGCAGAGAGATCCTGTTCTTCCAGGACGCCGATTCGCTGTCGGCGCCGATTGTCGAGGATCACCGCCCCGCCGAGCCTCGTCCCACAGGCGGACAGCTGCGCTTCGACCTGCTCACAGGCCAATGGGTGGCTGTTGCCACGCATCGCCAGTCGCGAACGCATCTCCCCGTCGCCGCAGAATGCCCGCTCTGCCCATCCTCGCCCGGACGACCTACCGAGATCCCCGCCGCCGACTACGAAGTCGTGGTCTTCGAGAATCGGTTCCCTTCGCTGGGACCTGAACTTGGTGCGGTGAGTGCCGATCCGAGTCAGGATTTCGCCGAGGCGGCGTCAGGAGCCGACGCAGCCTCCGAACCCGGGGCGGCTTCAGCGTCCGCATTGACCGCTCCAGCCTATGGTCGCTGTGAAGTCGTCGTTTTCTCTTCCGAGCACAACGGATCGTTCGCCGACCTTGACCCGGCCCGTGCACGCACGGTCATCGACGCCTGGGCGAACCGGACGAGCGAGCTTTCCACCCAAGAGGGAATCGAGCAGGTCTTCGTGTTCGAGAATCGCGGTGAGGAGATCGGCGTGACGATGAATCACCCCCACGGTCAGATCTATGCTTATCCGTTTGTCACTCCGCACACCGTTCTCACCTCGGCCCGAGCGGTGCAGCATCACCGCGAGACTGGCCGGCCGCTGATGGGCGACATCCTCGCCTTCGAACGCTGCTCGGGTGAGCGGATGGTTCTCGAATCCGCATACTTCTCTGCCTTCGTGCCCTACGCGGCTCGATGGCCGGTCGAAGTCCACATCGTTCCGCATCGGCAGGTGCTGAGCATCGACGAACTCGACGAGGCCGAACGCGACGACCTCGCTCGCATCTATCCCGAGGTGCTGGGAAGGATCGACGGACTCTATCCGACGCCCACTCCTTATATCGCAGCGTGGCACCAGGCACCGGTCAACTGTGAGGATCGCGGCGCAGAGTGGATGCATCTGGAGATCACCAGCCCCAGGCGGGCAGAGAACAAGTTGAAGTTCCTCGCCGGGTCCGAAGCGGCTATGGGGGCCTTCGTCGGCGACGTCTCCGCCGAAGAGACTGCGGCGCGGCTGCGTGCAGCGATACCTGACCAGCGGCAACGTACCGCGACTCCTGCAGACGAGGACGGTCGCCGATGAGCACGGCCACGGCTCCGACGGAAACACACTTGCGCAGCGAGTTCGAAGCACTCTTCGGCTATTCGCCGCTCGGCTGCTTTCGTGCTCCCGGACGCGTCAATCTCATCGGTGAACACACCGACTACAACAACGGGTTCGTCCTGCCTATCGCCATTGACAGAGCCGTATACGTGGCCATCGGACGGCGATCTCAGACGCACTACAGCAGCCACGATGCTGGTAGCGCGACACCGCCTCGGTGCGAAGAGAGCGTCCGGATCGTCTCCGATCATCGGGATGAGCGAGGCGAGCGACTCACGGACCAGTTCGCCGCCGAGGAGCTCGTTCCCGGAACTCTGCGTGGGTGGCTCAGTCATCCGGCGGGAGTCGTCGATGAGATCGCCAAAACGACGGGCACGACAGTTGGCGGCATCGACCTCTACATCGAATCGACAGTCCCGGTAGGGGCCGGGCTGTCCTCCTCTCATGCGCTCGAGGTGGCGGTCCTCATTGCCCTCGACGACGTCTACGGTCTCGGCCTCGATGACCGGGAGAAGGTGCTGCTCACCCAGCGTGCAGAGAACGACTTCGTCGGCGCTCCCACCGGAATCGTCGACCAGGCTGCCTCCGTGATGACCGAGGCAGGACATGCGCTCTTCCTCGACTGCAGGGACCTGCGAACTCGACAGATCCCCTTTGATCTCGACGCCGAAGAGCTGCGGCTGCTTGTCATCGATACCCGGGTGTCCCACTCGCACAGCGAAAGCGGCTACGGCGACCGCCGGCGTACGTGTGAGGAAGCCGCAGCGATCCTCGGTGCCGCGAGTCTGCGTGAGCTCGACGAGGCGGTCGACCTCGCTCCGCTCACCGAGGAGCAGCGGCGGCGATTACGGCACGTCTTCAGTGAGAACGCCCGGGTTCTCGACACCGTTGAACTCTTAGAAGGGCACGGGGGAGAAGGCCGCAGCATCCGCGGAATCGGCGAACTCCTGCTTGCCTCCCACAACTCGCTCGCCCATGACTATGAGGTCTCGTGTACCGAACTCGATGTCGCCGTTGCGGCGGCCATGTCGGCCGGTGCGATCGGGGCGCGAATGATCGGTGGCGGCTTCGGTGGATCTGCGATCGCTCTCGTCGACGTTGCAGGCGCCGACCAGATAGGTGAGACCGTCATGTCTGCGTTCGCCGAACACGGATATCGCGCACCCGATGTCTTCACCGTCAGCGCCGGAAAAGGCGCCGGCAGAATCGACTGATGCGGCCGGTGCCTACTTGCCGCTTTCTTGAGGCACCGCAGCCAATCTAGGCTCCACGGTCACACCACAGCGACGTTGGGCACCGCAGCCCAGGCTCCACGGCCAAACTAGGCGACCGTGTCGCCGGTCCCGGCCGTGTCCTCAGCCGAGTCTGTGTCGATGATGCGAATCGGGCGCAGCTTGGCCCAGACGAGAAACAGCACTGCGGTGAGAACCAGGCCGATTCCCGTCCAGAGGTTCGCGTCGATTCCGCCTGTCCGTTCCGCTTCGTCTGGGGTGAAGCCGACGATGCCGAGGATCGTGAGGATGACCCCGAAGATTCCCAGCAGCACGCCGATGAAGTTGCGGATGTCGAATGCACCAGCGGTCTTAGTCAGTTCGTTCGAATTGCTCACTAGTCTCACTTGTTCCTTTAGCCGAAGGTGATGTTGAGGATGATGACGATGACCAGTGCAAGCCCTGCGACTGGCACCGGACGTTTCCAGATCGGGGGCTTCGGCTCGTTCAAGTCCTCGAAGTCGGTCTTCGGCGTCTCCGAATAGACGAGTCCTCGAAGTTCATGCGCGGGCTTCGGCGCGGTCCTGTAGGTGACGATCACGGAGAGTACGATGTCGACAACGAAGGCCGTGCTGGCGGCGAGGAATGCTGCGCCCTGACCTGGCAGGTCGAATACTCCGGTCTCACTGAGGATAAAGACGGCGACGGCCGAGAGGGTACCGCCGACCAAGCCGACCCAACCGGCGGTCGCGCTCATGCGCTTCCAGAACATGCCGAGGATGAACGTGGCGAACAGCGGCGCATTGAAGAAACCGAACAAGGTCTGCAGGTAGTCCATGAGGTTGGAGAAGTTCCCGGCGATGAGAGCCGTGAAGATCGCAACGATGCAGGCACCGACTGTGGCATAGCGGCCGACCTTGAGGTAGTAATCGTCGTCTCGGTCCTTGACGACGTACTGCTGCCACAGGTCGTAGCTGAAGACAGTGTTGAACGCGGAGATGTTGGCGGCCATTCCCGCCATGAACGCGGCGAGCAGGCCGGCGATTGCCACGCCGAGGAGCCCATTGGGCAGAACCTCGCGCATGAGCAGCAGGAGCGCATCGTTATAGGTCACGCCGGTTTGGGCCTGAGCGGTCACCTCGTCGACGCTGCTCGCGATCTGCTTGAACTTGGTCAGCTGCGTCACGAGCACTGCGGCGATCATTCCGGGGATGATGACGATGAACGGGATGAACATCTTCGGGAAGGCGCCGAGGATCGGGGTCAGTCGTGCGGCGTTGATGCTCTTCGAAGCCATGGCCCGCTGGACCTCGACGAAGTTCGTCGTCCAGTAGCCGAAGGAGAGCACGAAGCCCAGGCCGAAGACGATTCCGACCACCGAGAGCACAGGGTTGGAGAATCCGGAGAGCTGTTCACCCGGCCAGCTGCTCAGCTGCTCTGCGCCGAGCATGCCGTCGTTGCTGATCTTCGCCACGAGTCCATCCCAGCCTCCCACACGGTTGAGGCCGATGATCGTCAGCGGCAGCAGAGCCGCGACGATGACGAAGAACTGGAGCACCTCGTTGTAGATCGCTGCCGTCAGCCCACCGAGCGTGATGTAGGACAGGACGATGGCTGCGGCGACGACAAGGGCGATCCACAGAGGCCACCCGAGAAGGCGATTGACGATGGTGCCGAGCAGGAAGAGATTGACGCCAGCGATGAGGATCTGAGCGACGGCGAAGGACAGCGCGTTGACCAGGTGGGCTCCGGTGCCGAAACGCCTGCGCATGAATTCGGGAACGGACCGAACCTTCGAACCGTAGTAGAAGGGCATCATGACGACGCCGAGGAAGAGCATCGCCGGGACGGCGCCGATCCAGAAATAGTGCATCGTCGGCATTCCGTACTGGGCGCCCGTCGCCGACATGCCCATGATCTCCACGGCGCCGAGGTTGGCTGAGACGAAGGCCAATGCCGTCACCCACGCCGGCAGGCTTCTTCCTGAGAGCAGGAATTCGATGCTCGAGGAAATACCGCGCTTGGCGAACCAGCCGATACCGAGAACGAATATGAAATAGATCGCTATCAGCACATAGTCGATCCACTGGGCGTCCAGACGGATGTCTTCCACAGGTCCTCCAACGTCTTCGGTGAATGGCTCCTTGTGATCAAAGCCACCTCAAGCGGATACTCTAGAGGACAGATCGGCTGATCTCCAGTGATCGAACATGAAAAGTTTTGATTGATTATGATCGCTCGCCTGTGAGCGGGGATTCTCCCTCCGAACTCGGCGTGTCGGAGGCGCCCACGACTTCGCCTACGCCAGTACCTTCGCCGTCGGCTCCGTCGGTCTCACCTCCGCGTCTGCGCTCACGCTCCTTCGCCTGGACCCGGGAGAGGAGGACCTGTGCGACCGCGACGACGAGGAGGACGGCGCCGTTGACGATGGCCTGCCAGTTCGAATTCGTCAGCCCGAGGCGGTTGATGAGATTGGCGACTACCTGCAGCAGCGTGACGCCCACCAGCGAACCCACGACCGTGCCGGCACCGCCGGTGAGCAGGGTCCCACCCAAGACCACCGCGGCGATGGCGGTGAGCTCAAGGCCCACTCCCAGAGTCGTGACACCGGAGGCCGTGTAGGAGGCCGTCAAAGCGCCGGCCAGACCCGCCATCGTGCCGCTGACCGCATAGACGATGAGTGTCGAGCGCAGCACGGGTAGACCCATCAGCCGAGCGGCATCCGGCTGACCTCCGATCGCCAGCAGGGTGGAGCCGTAAGAGGTCCGATGCAGGACGAGGACGCCGATGGCGAAGAGGACCACGACGATCCAGACCGGATAGCCCAATCCCAGAAACGAGCCGCGGCTGAGCTGGAGGAACGCCGCCTCGGCGGGCACCTTGTACGTTTCAGAGCCCTCCTGGGTCAGCGCCAGCAGCAGCCCCCGGGCGAACAGCAGCCCGGCCAGGGTGACGATGAACGCCGGGATCGACGTCCCGGCGATGATGGCCCCTTGGATGAGCCCGATGAGTGTGCACACGATGAGAGGGAGGAGCACCGCGGCCAGGAACCCGTACTGCGAGGCCCAAGCCGCAAGCACGCCGCCGAGGGCGAAGACCGATCCGACGGACAGATCGATTCCGCCGGTGAAGATGACGAAGGTCAGCCCCAGGGCCAGGGGGGCGAGGAACGCGGACTGCAGGGCGATCTGAGACAGATTCCCCGCCGAGGCGAATGACGGAAACGCGATTGACGTGATCACCACGAGTCCGAGCAGAATGGCCAGGGCGCCGTTGCGCTGGGTGAGTCTGGCCAGCATCTCGATGCGTGAGCGATTGGTCTGGTTGGCCGAGACCACATCGACGGGATCCTGGTTCGTCATGTTCTCCTCCTTCCGACTTGGAGTGCGACCGCGACGACGATCACGACGGCCTGGACCATCTGCGAGATTGAGTCCGCAACATTGTGGGAGACCAAGGTGGAGACGATGAGCTGCATGAGCAGTGCGCCTCCGACGGTGCCGAGGACTCTGACGCGGCCGCCGTTCAGCGACGTTCCGCCGATGACCACGGCTGCGATGGCGGAGAGCTCCATGAGCAGACCTAAGGTGCGCGGGTCGCTGGCCTGTGACCGGGCGGCGACGAGAATCCCGGCGAAGGCCGCGAGCAGGCCGGAGAGGACATAGACGGTGACGAGTACCGACTTGATCCGAATGCCGGCGAGCTCAGCTGCACGTTTGTTGCCGCCGATCGCCTCGATCATGACCCCGAACGAGGTCCGGCGCATGAGGAAGCCGACCACGATGACGAACACGATCGCGCTGAGCACCGAATAGGGCACGCCCAACAAGGAGCCGGTGCCCAGGACCGCGAGGCCGGGATCGGAGAGATTCTTGATCTCACCGCCGATGACATTGGCCAAACCCCGTCCGCCGATGAGGACGGCGAGGGTGGCGACGATCGGTTGGAGCCCGAAATGGGAGACGAGGAGGCCGATCATCAATCCACTGAGCCCACCGGCGACGATGCCGACGATGATCGCCGGCATCGTCCCATACCCGATGTAGAGCGGCATGACCGCGGCCGACAGGGCCATGACGCTGCCGACGGAGAGATCGATGCCCTTCGTGCCGATGACCATCGCCATCCCCAGGGCGACGATGAGTACCGGCGCGGTCTGGATCAGCTGCAGGCGCAGGTTGGACACGGTGAGGAAGTGCGGGGTGATGATGACGTTGACGACGACGAGCAGGGCAAGAGCGAGATAGACACCGTAGGCGGCGATCCACGTGCGCACCGAGGTCGAGCGCTTCAACGGCGCCGAGGTGGTGGCTGCGGCACTCATCATTCCTGACCTCCCGAGACCAGGGACTGCAGGAGTCGCGTGTTGTCGACCTCATCGCCGGTAAGTATCTCGCTGATCTCACCGTCACGCAGCACGATGACGGATTCGGATCCGGCCACGAGTTCCTCGGTCTCCGAGGAGATGAGGACGACGGCCATCCCTCGATCGGCGAGTTCGTCGATGAGTGCCTGGACCTCCTGCTTGGCTCCGACATCTATACCGCGGGTGGGCTCGTCGAGGAGGAATACCGACGGTTGGGTGGCCAGCCATCTGGCGATGAGGACCTTCTGCTGGTTGCCTCCCGAGAGCTCCGAAACGAGCTGCCTGGGCGAAGCCACCTTGATTCCCAGACGGTCGATGTAGGTGTCGACGAGTTCGTCGATCGTCTGCCGCGAGAGCACCCCGGCGGTGGACACCCGGGGCAGGATGCCGAGGACGATGTTGTCGCGGACGGAGAGCTCGGGCACGATGCCTTCGGATTTGCGGTCTTCGGAGAGCAGGGCGATGCCTGCCTTCAGCGCCGCAGGCACTGATTGTCGTCGAATGGATGCACCTTTGACGGCGATCGAACCGGCGCTCGTGTCGAGGGCGCCGTAGATCGCCTTGACGGTTTCGCTGCGCCCTGACCCCAGTAGTCCGGCCAGGCCGATGATCTCGCCGGCCCTAACCTCGACATCCACGTCGTGCAGACGTCCCGGAGCATTGAGCCCGATCGCCTCGAGCACCACCTCGGCGGTGGGGGAGTCGTCTGCAGAGGAGGGAGAATCCTCAGCAAACGATGTCACTCCGTGCTCGGCGATGTCGCGGCCTAGCATGGCCGAGATGAGGGATCGGCGATCAAGGTCAGCCATCGCTCCGGTGTGGACGACCTCACCATCGCGGAGGATCGTGACCTCGTCGCAGATCTCCCACAGCTCGTCGAGACGGTGGGAGACGAAGACGATCCCGGCACCCTGATCCCGGAGCCGACGTGCGACTCCGAAGAGGACGTCGACCTCGCGCCGTTCGAGTGAGGAGGTCGGCTCGTCCATGATGATAACCTTCGCCTCAGTAGTCACGGCCCGCGCCAGCGCGATCATCTGCTGGACTCCCAACCCCAGCGCACCCAGCTCGGCGGTCACGTCGACGTCGATGCCCAGGCCGGACACCACCTCGGCGGCACGCGAGTTCAGCGCTTTGAGGTCGATGAGTCCCAGGCGTGTGCGAGGCTCACGGCCGAGGAAGATGTTGCGCGCGACCGTGAGCAGCGGGACGAGGTTGACCTCCTGGTAAACGGTCGAGATCCCCGCGTCCTGAGCCTGAGACGGATGATTGAACCACACCGGGGTCCCGGCAAGCTCGATGCTGCCGGAATCCGCCTGATAGACCCCGGTCAGCGATTTGATCAGGGTCGACTTCCCAGCCCCGTTCTCACCCACAATCGTGTGGATGGTCCCGGGGCCGAGCACGAAGTCGACATCGCGCAGCACATGCACACCGGAGAAGGACTTGTTCAGTCCACGCGCAGACAGCACAGGCTGGGCTGCCGGTACCGGCTGAGCCTCGGCCGAGAGAGATCCGGGCTCCGCCACGTCAGAATGCCTGTCCGACCTGCTGCTGCGCATTGTCGGGGGTGTATTCGCCGTCCTTGATGATGATGTCCTCAGGGATCTTCTCACCGTCGTAGAACTTCGTGAGGGTGTCGAACACCAGCGGACCGAACCGAGGGTTGGATTCGATGACCGCGTTGTATTTGCCGTCGACGATGGCCTCTACCGCATTCTTCGTGCCGTCGATGGACACGATCTTGACCTCGTCACCCGGTGTCTTGCCCGCTTCCTGGATCGCAGCCATCGCGCCCAGGCCCTCTTCGTCGTTGAAAGCGTAGACGGCGTCGATGTCGGGGTCAGACTGGAGCAGCTGAGCCGTGACTTCCTGGCCCTCCGACCGTGAGGCATTGGCCGTCTGCTCCGCGACGATCTCGATGTCGGGATACTCGGCCTTGACCTGGTCCTTGAAGCCCTTCTGGCGACCATCGGTGACGTTGTTGCCCGAGGGTCCGAGCAGAACCGCGACCTTGGCCTTTTCGTCTGTGGCCTTCGCAAGGGCATCAGCGGCGCGCTCGCCCTGTTTGACGAAGTCCGAGCCGATGAACGTGAGGTAGTTATCGCAGGATTTGTTGGTCACCTTGCGGTCGATGGTGACCACAGGAACCTTCTTCTCTTTGGCCGCCTTGAGGGCAGAGTCCAGACCGTCGGAGTTGACCGGGGCGATGACCAGTGCCTTGATGTCCTGGCTGAGCAGATTCTCGATGTCGCTGATCTGCTTGGGCAGTTCATTGTTGGCATTGGTGACGACGAGATCTGATCCCGCCTCTTTGGCTGCGTCTTTGAGCGACTTCGTCTCTGCAGCTCTGAAGCTCGCAGAGTCCGGTTCGGACTGGGAGAAGCCGATCTTGGCCCCATTGAGGTCGATTTTGTCGACTCCGTAGTCGTCCATAGTGCAGGTGGGGCCCGAAGAACCTGCGCTGTCGGCTGCCTGTGCGGCCTCGCCGCTGCTCGTCGGCTCGGACGTCGACCCTTCGTTCGTGCAGCCGGACAGCAGGAGGGCCCCTGCTGCCGCGACTGCGGACACTCGGAATGCAGTGGCCTGGATGACTGAACGCGATGGTGCGGTTTTCATATGTACCTCTTCTGTCCAGCACGGCGCCATCGCCGCGATTGATCAGAAGTTATCAGAATCACAACAAAACAATCAAGAAGTGACACCGGATCGTCATCAGATCGAGAGGTCGAGATGCTCCGGCTCGCCCGGCGCAGGTCCTCGGTCAGCTCGCCGAGGTGGTCGTGACCTCGACATCGACGCCGGCGGTGCGCAGCGCATCCAGCTCGGAGCCGTCGCTGCCGGAGTCCGTGATCAACTGGTCGATCTCCTCAGTCGGAACCGTGAGCACTGAGGATCGCAGACCCACCTTCGTGTGGTCGACGAGCGCGACCACCTTCCCAGCCCCGGCCGCCATGGCCCGGTCGGTGTCGGCCACAGGAAAAGCAGGTGTGGAGAGACCGAAGTCCGCGGCCAGGCCATTGCCTGAGAGGAAGACGGTGTCGGCCCTCAGCCCGAGGAGCTGCGAGACAGTTCCGCCGCCCACGAAGGCGCGGATCGAATGTCGCAGGATTCCGCCGACGACGATGACTTCGATGTCGGGGGAGGAGACCATCGCCTCGGCGACGAGGAGGGAGTTGGTCACGATGCGGATGCCGGAGCGTTCTTTGAGCTCCTCGGCTAGCAGCTCGGTGGTGGTGCCGGGGCCCAGTGCCACAACGTCGCCGTTGCGCACATGCTTCGCTGCGGCACGGGCTATTGCGGTCTTCTCTGCCAGCGCCTGTTCGAGCTTCTCCGCATACGTGGACTCGCGCGCACTGGAGAAGAGGACCGCACCTCCATGGGTGCGAGTCAGGCGTCCTTCATCGGCGAGCTGATCGAGATCACGCCGAATGGTCACCGCTGAGGTGCTCAGCAGGTCCGAGAGGGCGGAGATGGAGACCGCACCATCTCGTTCGATCGTCTCGATGATCACGTTGCGTCTCTGGGCGGCGATCATGGCGGCGTCCTCAGCCCCTGATGAGGGCTTCGCTCAGGGTCCGGGCCGCGTCGATGATGGACTTCGCGTGCAGGCGTCCGGGCTGACGTGTCAGGCGATCCACGGGTCCGGAGATCGACACCGCGGCCACGACGCGGTTGCTGGGCCCGCGGACTGGGGCTGAGACGGAGGCGACGCCCCGCTCGCGTTCTGCGATGGACTGGGCCCAGCCTCGGCGACGGACACCGGAGAGCATGGTTGCAGAGAAGCGGGCACCGCGCAGGCCCGTGTGCAGACGGTCGGGCTCTTCCCAGGCCAGGAGGACCTGAGCGGCAGAGCCGGCGCGCATGCTCAGTGTGGCGCCGATCGGCACCGAGTCGCGCAGACCCACGGGACGTTCGGCGGCGGCCACGCACAGGCGCAGGTCGCCCTGGCGGCGGAAGAGCTGAGCGGACTCGCCGGTCTGGTCGCGCAGCTGGCCAAGGACGGGTCCGGCCGCGGCAAGCAGGCGGTCCTCGCCGGCAGCAGAAGAGAGTTCGGCCAGACGTGGACCGAGGACGAAGCGACCCTGGAGATCACGACCGACGATGCGATGGAATTCGAGCGCAACGGCGAGTCGGTGGGCAGTGGGTCGGGCGAGTCCAGTCAATGAGACCAGCTCGGCCAGTGATGCGGGTCCGGCCTCAAGGGCGGAGAGAACCATTGCGGCCTTGTCGATGACTCCGACGCCGCTACCATTGCTTGTCATAGACACTATTGTGCGCGTCTCAGTGGGCGAGATGCAAGTTCGAAATGCGATACGGGCGAGTAAGTTTCCTGTACACACTCGTTGAGACCCCATTGGGCCCTCCTCGAGTCACCATATCGAATGTCACTCGCGCCCGAATACGGGCCATCACAGCAGTAAGCATGTACAGGCAATCCCTGTACCCGCGGGAGGAATCATGCCACGCACTTTGGCCGAGAAGGTCTGGGCCGACCACGTCGTATCCCTGGGCGAAGACGGTGCGCCCGACCTCATCTACATCGATCTCCACCTCGTCCACGAGGTCACCAGCCCGCAGGCATTCGACGGACTCCGACTCGCCGGGCGCCCCGTGCGCCGCCCCGACCTGACGATCGCCACGGAGGATCACAACACTCCGACCTGGGACATCGACAAACCCATCGCCGAACCCACCTCCGCCACACAGATCGAAACTCTGCGGCAGAACACGAAGGAATTCGGGATCCGGCTGCACAGCCTCGGCGATGCTGATCAGGGAATCGTCCACGTCGTCGGCCCCCAGCTGGGCCTGACCCAGCCGGGCACCACCGTCGTCTGCGGCGACTCGCACACCTCCACCCACGGCGCCTTCGGTGCTCTCGCACTGGGCATCGGCACCTCCGAGGTCGAGCATGTGCTCGCCACCCAGACGCTGAGCCTCAAGGCCTTCAAGACGATGTCGATCACCGTCGACGGCGAACTGCCCGAAGGCTCGAGCGCCAAGGACATCATCCTCGCCATCATCGCGAAGATCGGCACCGGCGGCGGTCAGGGCTATGTGCTCGAGTACCGTGGCTCGGCGATCCGGGCGCTGTCGATGGAAGCACGGATGACCATCTGCAACATGTCGATCGAGGCCGGAGCCCGCGCCGGCATGGTCGCCCCCGACGAGACCACCTTCGACTACGTCAAGGGTCGCCCGCACGCACCCGAGGGTGAAGACTGGGACGCAGCGGTCGAGTACTGGAAGACCCTGTACACCGACGAGGGCGCCACCTTCGACCACGAGGTCGTCCTCGAAGCCAAGGACATCGAACCGTTCGTGACCTGGGGAACCAACCCCGGACAGGGACTGCCGCTGTCTGCCTCCGTGCCCTCACCGGATGACTTCGCCGACGAGAACGACAAGGCCTCGGCCGCCAACGCACTGGCCTACATGGGTCTGACGCCGGGCACCCCGCTGCGTGAGATCGAAGTCGACACCGTGTTCCTCGGTTCGTGCACGAACTCACGCATCGAGGACCTGCGAGCCGCCGCCGAGGTGGTTCGGGGCCGGAAGAAGGCCGAGAACGTCCGCTTCATGGTCGTTCCAGGCTCCGCGAAGGTCCGCCTGCAGGCCGAGGACGAGGGCCTCGACAAGATCTTCAAGGACTTCGGAGGTGAGTGGCGCTTCGCCGGCTGCTCGATGTGCCTGGGCATGAACCCTGACCAGCTGGCCGACGGTGAACGGTGCGCCTCGACCTCGAACCGCAACTTCGAGGGCCGTCAGGGCAAGGGCGGGCGCACCCACCTCGTGTCCCCGCTCGTGGCCGCCGCCACCGCCGTGCGCGGGACCCTGTCCTCACCCGGTGACGTCAAGGATCTCCCACGCGACGCCGAGCCGGTGGCGTGGACGGACGATAAGCCCACCTTGACACTGACACCCACCCCCACCTCGGCGAACGTTTAAGGACTGACGACTGATGGAAGCTTTCAGCACACATACCGGCACCGGCGTTCCCCTGCGCCGCGCCAACATCGACACCGACCAGATCATCCCGGCGAAGTTCCTCAAACGCGTCACCCGCACCGGATTCGAAGACGCCCTGTTCTACCGGTGGCGGACCGCCGAGGACTTCGTCCTCAACGATCCCGACTTCTCCGCCGGCTCGGTCCTCGTGGCCGGACCCGACTTCGGCACCGGCTCCTCGCGTGAACACGCCGTGTGGGCACTGAAGGACTACGGATTCCGTGTCGTTCTCTCCTCCCGCTTCGGCGACATCTTCCGCGGCAACTCCGGCAAAGAGGGCCTCCTGGCAGCTCAGCTGGAACAGGACGACATCGAACTGATCTGGAAGATCCTGGAGAACCACCCGGGCACGCCGATCACCGTCGACTTGAACGAGAAGACCGTCACCTGCGATTCGGTCACCGTGACCTTCCAAATCGATGACTACACGCGCTGGCGCCTCCTCGAGGGCCATGACGACATCAGCCTGACCCTGGCCAAGGAATCCGAAATCTCTGATTTCGAATCCCGACGCGCCGCATTCAAACCGAAGACCCTGCCCGCGAAGGTCTGAGAGCCTTCCCACAGGGGACCCACGCGTCGTCTGCGCTAGTCTTGGACGAGTCCGGATTAGTCTGGACCACGTCCGGATCCCACCGGGTGCAAGTGTGACGCAGGGAGGAACATGCTCGAAGTTCGCGGCGGCAATCCGCTAGGCGGAACCGTCCAGGTCAGAGGTGCCAAGAACCTGGTACCCAAGGCCATGGTCGCCTCATTGCTGGGGGAGACACCCTCCGTGCTGCGGGGAGTCCCGCAGATCAGGGACGTTGAGATCGTCACCGGTCTGCTCGAACTCCACGGAGTTCGGGTCACGCCCGGTCCCGATGGGCAGTTGCCCGACGGTGAGCTCCACCTGGATCCCTCGGACATGGCGCAGGGGTCGATCGTCGACATCGATGCGCATGCCGGTTCCTCACGGATCCCGATCCTCTTCTGCGGACCTCTCCTGCACAGCTTGGGCCAAGCGTTCATTCCTGACCTGGGCGGCTGCCATATCGGTGACCGTCCCATCAACTTCCATCTCGACGTGCTGCGGCAGTTCGGCGCCGAGGTCGACAAGACCTCCGGCGGCATCATGCTCACCACCCGGGGACGCCTCCAAGGCACGAAGGTCGAACTGCCCTTCCCCTCCGTCGGAGCCACCGAGCAGGTGCTGCTGACCGCCGTCCGCGCCGAAGGTGTGACCGAACTGCGCAATGCGGCCATCGAGCCCGAGATCATGGATCTCATCGCGCTGCTCCAAAAGATGGGCGCCATCATCACCGTGGACACCGACCGGGTGGTGCGCATCGAAGGTGTGGACTCCCTGCGCGGCTTCATCCACCGGGCGCTGCCTGATCGCAATGAGACCGCCTCATGGGCCTCGGCCGCGCTGGCCACCGGCGGAGACATCTTCGTCGAAGGCGCCTCCCAGCCCGAACTCATCACCTTCCTCAACGTCTTCCGCCGCATCGGCGGCGAATTCGAGGTCGAGGAGTCAGGGATCCGCTTCCGCCACCCCGGCGGCAAACTCACATCCTTCGCGCTGGAAACCGATGTGCACCCGGGCTTCATGACCGACTGGCAGCAGCCGCTCGTCGTGGCCATGACCCAGGCCGAGGGCCTGTCGATCATCCACGAGACCGTGTACGAGAACCGCTTCGGCTTCACCCACGCACTCGGTGAGATGGGCGCCCAGATCCAGCTCTACCGCGAGTGCCTCGGCGGCACACCCTGCCGCTTCGGGCGCCGCAACTACCAGCACTCGGCCGTGGTCTCCGGACCCACCGAACTCACGGGAACACGCATCGACGTGCCCGACCTGCGCGGCGGGTTCAGCCACCTCATCGCCGCATTGGCGGCACGCGGCACCAGCCAGGTCCACGGCATCGAACTCATCAACCGCGGATACGAGAACTTCCTCGACAAGCTGCTGGGTCTCGGCGCCGAGGTCTCCGCATGAGCGAGGATGTTGAGTCGAAGGAGCTCGTCTCCTTCGACCCCGCTTCGGTGCGTTCGCAGAAGCGAGTGGCCTTCGCCGCCGCGACCTCGGCCTACGGGCTCATGCGCACCGCCACGAAGATGACGGTCGAGAACTCGGAGAATCTGCCGCCCCGGGGTACCGGAGCGATCGTTGCCGCCTATCACGCGAACCACCTCGACCCGATCCTCGTCGGCCTCGCACTGTGGCGCAATGGTCGGGTCCCACACTTCCTTGCGAAGTCGACTCTGTTCTCTGGGGCACTCGGTGTCATTCTCAAGGGCCTGGGCCAGATCCCGGTGCTGCGGGCTTCGGCACAGGCCGGTGACTCCCTGGACTACGCCAAGGAAGCGCTGGCTAGGGGTGAGACCGTCGTCATCTACCCCGAAGGCACGCTGACGAAGGATGAGGAGTTCTGGCCCCAGCACTTCAAATCCGGAACCGCGCGGCTGGCGCTGGAAACTGGGGCCCAGATCATTCCCGTCGCCCACTGGGGGCTCAACGGAATCTACCCACGGGGAGCGAAGCTGCCCAAGTTCAGGCCGATGAGCAACACCTCGGTGGTGCGCTTCGGTCCTGCCCTCAGCTATGACGATTTGTGGGGACATCGCGACGAGAAACGATCGAAGACGTTGCTGACGAAGCGTCTGACGAACACCATCGCAGTGATGGTGGGTGAGCTCTCGGGCCGGGAGCTGCCAGAGAGATTCCACAACGAGGAGGCAGGCGAATGAGCGTCGAGAAGACAGCAGTACTGGGTGCAGGATCGTGGGGGACCACCTATGCCGCCGTCGTCGCCGATGCCGGATTCCCCGTCACGCTCTGGGCCCGGAGGGCCGAGGTCGCAGAAGAGATCACGCGCTCGCACACGAACGAACGGTACCTGGGCGATCGGGTCCTGCCCGAGCTGCTGACGGCCACCGATGACGACGTTGCCGCGGTCACCGACGCCGAGGTCATCATCCTCGCCGTTCCCGCACAGACCCTGCGAGAGAACTTGAGTCGCTGGAAGGATCACCTGCGTCCGGGAGTCAGGCTCGTGAGCCTGATGAAAGGCATCGAGGTCGACACCGGCATGCGCATGTCCGAGGTTATCGCCGAGGTCGCCGAGGTGGATCCGGGCCAGATCGCGGTCGTGTCCGGACCGAACCTGGCCCGTGAGATCGCCGACCAACAGCCCACCGCCACCGTCGTCGCCTCGGAGAGCATCGACACCGCCGAGGTGGTCGCTGAGATCAGCGCCAACGGGTACTTCCGTCCATACACGAACACCGACGTCGTCGGTGTCGAGATGGGCGGCGCGGTGAAGAACGTCATCGCACTGGCCGTCGGCATCGCCGATGGGCAGAAGCTCGGCGACAACTCGAAGGCGTCGATCATCACCCGTGGTCTGGCCGAGACGTCCCGCTTGGCTGCCGCCATGGGCGCCCAGTCGCATACCCTCTCCGGGCTGGCCGGGCTCGGTGACCTCGTCGCCACCTGCGCCTCGCCGCTGTCGAGGAACAGAACTTTCGGGCGCCACCTCGGCGAGGGCATGAGCCTTGACGACGTCATCGCCCACACCCTCCAGACCGCTGAGGGAGTGAAATCGGCTCCTGCCATCCTTGCGCTGGGACGCAAGTACTCGGTCGACCTGCCGATCACGGAAGCCGTGTGTGCCGTCCTCGCCGGGCGGCTGCGGGTTGACGAACTCGCCGGTTTGCTGTTGTCTCGGAAGCGTAAGCACGAAGGGCCACCGGCCTGATCGCCTCAGCGTCTCAGCAGGAATTTCAACGAGAAGGAGCAGTCATGAGCGTCAACTCACCGTTCTACAACCTTTCCGACGTCCCGACATTCACCCTCACCAGCACAGACATTGAGAACGGCGCCGAACTCACCGGTCCGCAGCTCTCGGGTGCGATGGGTGTTGACGGCGGTCAGGACGTCTCCCCGCAGCTGTCCTGGTCGGGATTCCCCGAAGAGACCAAGGCCTTCGCTGTGACCTGCTATGACCCGGATGCACCCACCGGTTCCGGCTTCTGGCACTGGGTTGTGACCGACCTCGACGCGTCGACGACCAGCCTGCCCGCCAACGCCGGCGATCCCTCGGCAGACCTCCTGCCGGCAGGATCCGTGACGCTGCGCAACGATGCAGGTGAACCCCGTTTCGTCGGTGCTGCACCACCCCAGGGGCACGGATCACACCGCTACTTCTTCATCGTCACAGCACTCGCTGAGCCGCTGGGCCTCGACGATTCCGCTTCACCGGCCTTCGCCGGGTTCAACATGTTCTTCAAGGGCATCGCCCGTGCCTGGTTGGAATGCACGTTCGAGCTCAAGTGAGCTAGAGTTTTCCAGTCCGTACAAACGGTCACGCGCTCTGACGACCAAGGATTCCTATGCCTGAAAATGATCACCGGCCACTCGTCGCAGTCCTCTTCGGCGGACGATCGAGCGAACACGCCGTCAGCTGTGTCACTGCTGCCGGAGTCATTCAGGCCATCGATGAAGACGCCTACCGAGTGCTGCCGATCGGCATTACGAAGGCCGGTGTGTGGCGCATCGTCGACGACTGGTCGACGATGGCCTTCGACCCGGCCGATATGCCAGAGGTGCTCGACAACGGAACCGAGGTCATCCCGCCGATCTCCGCTCAGGGCTCGCCCCTGCTGCAGCGCGATGCCGAGGGCCGCTACACCGAACTCGGATCCGTTGATGTCTACTTCCCGCTGCTGCACGGCCAGTACGGGGAGGACGGAACTCTGCAAGGTCTGTTCGAGCTCAGCGACACGGCCTTCGTCGGTTCCGGGGTCTTCGCCTCGGCGGCGAGCATGGATAAGCACTACACGAAGTCCCTGATGGCCCATGCCGGAATCCCGACATGCCCCTGGGAGCTCGTGACCGAAACCATGTGGGACGCCGATCAGGCCGAGGCGCAGGAGCGGATCGCCGGCCTGGGGCTGCCCGTGTTCGTCAAGCCTGCTCGGGCAGGATCGTCGATGGGAGTCAGTCGCGTCGAATCAGCCGAGGGGCTGGATCAGGCGCTGCGCTCTGCCTTCGAGCATGATGCGAAGGTCATCGTCGAACCACAGGTTGTGGGCCGTGAGATCGAGTGCGCGGTGCTCGGCTCCGTCTACGACCGTGAGATCCGAGTCTCGTACCCCGGAGAGATCGAAGTCTCAGGGGAGCACTCGTTCTATGACTTCGAGGCCAAATACCTCAACCTCGCGGATGCGCAGCTGACCTGCCCGGCACGGGTGGACGAGAAGACGACGGCCCGGATCCAGGAACTCTCGGCCCAGGTCTTCCGGCTCTTCGACTGCACGGGACTCTCACGCGTGGACACGTTCGTGACAGGGGCGGGGGAAGTCCTCATCAACGAGATCAACACCCTCCCAGGCTTCACCCCCACCTCGGCGTACCCATTCATGTGGTCGAACTCGGGCATCGAGTACCCGGCACTCATCTCAGAGCTCATCACCATCGCACTGGTCGATCACGCCCGCACCCACTGAGTTCCGGTGCCATACGGCGCTTCTCGTCGAGGGGCCTACTTAGCGTCGAAGGATCACGCTATAGCCTCGTCGCTCGAGGCTAAGTAGCCCGGTCAATGCTGAGTGGTCTCACTGAGGCGTCTCATTGAGTCACCTTGCTGGGTGTGCACGCCCGTTCTTGCTTGCCGCAATGCACTCAGTTGATTGTGTGCGTCGGCGGCTGTCAGTCGAACTCGGCGAGAGCTGCTCTGATCCTCACGAACTCACTCGTGCGGAAGAGGTCTGCCCAAACGAGGTTGAAGACTCGGTATCCGGCGTTGAGCAGCTTCATGTGTCGTTCATGGTTAGCAGAACTCGCTTGGTCTGGCCCTGCGGCATTGAGATAGTACTTTCCCACGCCGTGGACCTCGACGATCAGCGGATGCTTGTCATGTTGGAAGTCATTGCGTGCGATCCACTTTCCGGAGAGGTCGTAAGCATTAATCTGCGGAACCATCCCGGTGATGTTGAAGCGAAAGAACTTCACGGCGCACAGTGCTTCCGCAGATGACTCGTGAGCCGGGCTGGCCAGATTGATAGCCTGCACGGCTTGTCTGCAACCACGAGTGCCTGTTCGGATACCGTCGCGCAGCGATTCGCACGAAGTGAGTCCTCGCCGCAGTGCCTCAGAGATGTAGGGGACCGATACTTCCAGAGGATAGTCGCTGGCAAGGTCGAGAAGTGTTCTGGCGATGGTGGTCACGGGCAGATCGCCGATCTCTGCCAGTTCTTCAGAGTTCAGTGCACGGTCCCGAGTTAGCAGGGTCTTCTTTGCACGGTGCATGCCGGGCCGGATCACCTCGGCGGACTCTGTTGCCGGAAACGGAGGGGCAAGACCGTGTATCAGCGCTGCGGACACGTGAGAGAAGACCGCTCCCGACTGAAGTTCATCAGCATACGAGCGGATAAGCACCTTCAGCCATTCCGAATTGTCTCGAATGTCCCCATATTGTCGCGGGTAGTCCGTGGCGGTGGCGTCGTGCAGAAGGTGGAGCGGTATATGTTCAGTCGTGGTGCAGGGCGAATACAGAACGAAGTGTCCGCGCCGAATCCGGCGCAGACAACAGCTCAGCGCACCCTGAATGCCCGCCTCGGTGAACCCGAGGTTATGGAGCTCTTTGGATCTGAAGACAGAGACCATGGGCTCATTATGACTCTCAATGATGCCGAAATGCAATGAACGTCATCAAGCGTCATCAAACGGCGTTGAGTACACACATGTCCAGTGATCGCCCCTCATCGTTTACAAGCATGGTGACTGCGCCGAGGGGGCTACTTATCATCGAGCGGCCATAGTAGAACGTCTACCCTCGAAGGTAAGTAGCCCGGTCGAGGCTAAGTATGCCCCTCGATGTTGAGGGGGCCTGCTGAGGGGACTGGTTCAGAGCACCAACTCAGCGGACCTGCTCAGCTGTCGAGGTCTTGGGCTCCTACGCACTTGGCCTCTGCCTTGACGGCGGTCAGGGCCGGTGAGATGGCAGCGAGGACATTGTTGCCCGATTCTGCTTTGCGGTTGACAAGAACTTCGACCGCCGGGGTGCGACCGTAGCTGGTGAACACCCAAGTGTCGTCCTCTTCGGAGGCCTTTGAAATCCAGTCGACGCTGCTCACGCTCACGCACTGATCAGTCGTCGGTCCCGGAGGAGTGACGCCGCAGCGGACGACAGCGATATTGGGATCTCCCCACGCCATCGTGCCCTGGGAGGATGTCGTGCGTGACTTCTGGCCGGCGATCTCATCGGGCATGCGCAGCATGATGTCGGCGCATTTGGGATTCTGTGCGTCCTGAGCCGGGTCAACGACGACGGTTCTCTCGCATCCGGCCAGGCTCACACCAGCCACCACAGTGGCAATGGCTGCGAGTGCGATAGTGCGCGTCTTCTGAGGCCTCTTCCGAAGCGAGGGGCGAGGCGACGGGCGGAGGCGACGAGATCTCATACAACTACCGTATCTCCCGATAACCTTGAGTCATGACCCGACTGTCCGAACTTGGCGAATCACACGTGCTCGAACGCATCCTCTCTCACAATCGCGGCGGTTCGCAGGTGATCATCGGACCCGGAGACGATGCCGCGGTGACCGCGGTGGAGGGTAATCTTGTGTCGACTGCCGACATGCTCGTGGAGAACGAGGACTTCACTCGCACCTGGCTCGACTGGTCTCGGCTCGGAGTCAAAGCCGCAGCACAGAATCTTTCCGATGTGTGCGTCATGGGCGCCGTGCCGCACGGGCTGCTCGTGTCATTGGCCGTGCCGAACTCAACCGATATCGATGACCTCGAGGCACTCTTCGCAGGCATCGTCGCCGAGGCGGCGCGTGCCGGTGAGGAGCTGGACTGCGACATTCCCATCATCGGTGGTGACCTTTCGTCCTCCGGGCTCATCGTCGTCGCGATCACAGCGCTGGGCACCGTCGGAGGCCCTGAAGCCACAGCTGCAGGAAGCGGCGCAGCGATCACCCGCGTGGGTGCCAAGCCGGGCGACTCGATCTACCTGGCCGGGACCATCGGTCGCGCCGCTGCCGGATTGGATCTTCTCTTCGCCGGTCTCGGCGATCGTGCCGGGAACACGGGCGAGCAGCCCGAGCTCGATGCGAGTCTCAAAGAGCTGATCTCCACTCAGTTGGCCCCACAGCCGGACTATGCGGCCGTCTTGAGCATGGGGGCAGCCTCGGCGATGATCGATGTCTCCGATGGGCTGAGCACGGACCTGGGCCGGGTCGCAACGGCCTCGGGCGTCCACGCAGACATCGACCGAGCCGCACTCCAGGAACTCATCGATCCGCTGCTGCCCGCAGCACGCTACCTGCTGGCCAGCGCTAAGAGCACCGACGAAGCCGAGGCACCTGAGGAAGGAGCCGAAGCCCCGGCACCTGTGGCAGAAGCCCGGTCTGCCGAGGAATTGGCGTTGAGCTGGGTGCTGAATGGGGGAGAGGACCATGGCTTCGTCGCGTCGTCGATGCAGTTCGACACGCCTCCGGTAGGCTGGCGGAGAATCGGAGAGATGACAGTCGGCAGCGGGGTCAGTCTCGACGGCGCACCGGTGCCGACGAGCGGCTTCAGCCATTTCGGGAAGTGACATGAGCGGACCCAATCAAGCCATCGGCCTCAACGGGCGTCTGGCCGCCAGGTGGGCTCGGCGGGCCGTGGATCGTCTGCGCAAGGAACGCGTCGAAATCGACGAACTCAACGTCTTCCCTGTCCCCGACGGTGACACCGGCACAAACATGTATCACACGCTGCGCAGCGCCTACTTAGCCGTCGAAGAGCTCACTGGCCCCGTCACCTTGCCCCAGGTCGTTGCCGCACTGGCAGAGGGCGCCGGTCGCGGGGCTCGTGGGAATTCCGGACTGATCCTGGCCGTCGCGCTCCAAGGTGTTGCAGATGCCTTGGACGGTGTGACCGTGGCGACGCCCGAAGCGATGGCAGCAGCCCTCGAGCTCGCCTCCGGTCGGGCCAGAAAGGCAGTGGCCCGACCGGTCGACGGCACTATGCTCACCGTCCTCGACGCCATGGCCACCGAGGCACATGAGAAGGCCGAGAAAGGCGCCAACCTCATCGAACTCATCTCCGCGGTGCGGCTGCGCTCCCGGTCGGCTCTGCGCGAGACCACCGGACAGCTGCCCGTGCTGCGCGAAGCCGCGGTCGTAGATGCCGGCTCGACAGGGATCGTTGAACTCTTCGACCTCCTCTACGCCACGGTCACCGGCCGCACACCCCAAGACTCGATGCTCGTCGAGGTCACCAGGGCCCCACGAATCGTGCATCAGGCCAGTTCCGATGAACTCGAGATCATCGCCATCCTGGCCACGAACCCGGCATCCGTCGATTCCGAAAAGACGTCATCCACCCTCGCCGAGGCGCTTGATGCGCTCGGTGGGACATCGATCGTCATCAACGGTCCCAAGGTCCACGTCCACGTCGCGGACGAAGCCACCGCCGTGATCGTCCTCGACCACCTCGCCAGCTACGGCATCGCCCGCCTCGACATGGAGGACTTGCGCCTGCACGAGGAAGAGGGCGAGACCCATCTGGTGGCCATCGTCTCGGGCACCGGCCTGCTCATGCACTGCGCACTCAACGGAGCAAGCGCCCTGTCACCGGATGCCGGTGACGCGGTGGCCATGACCACAGACATCATCGCCGAGGAGGAACGAGAGGTCCTCGTCGTCCCCAGTTCCACCACGGTCCTCAAATCGCTGGGACAGGTGAGCGGGGCACAGGTGCTGCGCTCCCGCAATGTGGCCACGCTGCTATCGGCACTGGCGGTCTATGACCCCTTCGCCCCGACCAACGAGATCGTCGCCGATATGACCGAAGCCGCAGCCGGTACCCGCGTGGGAACCATCGTCTCGGCCGAGCAGCTGGCACTGAACCCACCGACCGGTGCCCTGCCGATCATCGATGACTCGATGGGCGCTGAACCTGGCTCGGAGGGTGGGCGGAGGATCCCACTGTCTCATCCTTCGCAGTTCTACCGCGTCTTCATAGATGGGAAGGTCAAGACTCAGAGCACCGAGCTCAGCACCTTGGTCGAGAAGCTTGCGGATCGTCTGCTGGGCGCCGGAGGGGAACTCCTCACCGTCGTCCACGGGCCGGGCTGCGCACCCGATGTCCTCTCGCACCTGCGGGACTGGATCCGGAAATCACACGCCCAAGTGAGGTTCCAGGACATCGACTCAAGGGATCGGGCCACACTGCTCATCATGGGAGTCGAATGAGCGCCCGCCTCGACGACTACTTCACCGCACGAGACCGCGGTGCACTGAAGAAGCGGGGGATCACCTCGGTGGCGGATCTGTTCCGCTTCTTCCCTCGCCGGTTCCTCGTGCCCGGAGAGAAGACGCCACTGGGCGGGCTCCCCCTGGGCGAGACCGCGATCCTGCAGGCCGAAGTCATCTCCGTGGACACCAGACGCATGCAGAAACGCCGCGGCACCATCACCGACGTGATCGTCCACGATGGACAGCAGTCGATGAAGATCGCCTTCTTCAACCAGCGCTGGCTGGACAGCCAGCTGGTGCCCGGGCTCACCGTCGTCTTCGCCGGGAAGGTCGAGGAGTACCGCGGGCAGCTGACGCTGAACTCCCCCACCTGGCTGAACCGGGACGAACACGATGAGAAGTGGACGCCGGAGGACCTCAACTCCCCATTCCCCGTCTACTCACGAGTCAAAGGCATCGCGCAGACACGACTGTGGAAGGCCATCAAGGTTCTCCTCGATGTCGCCGACCCTGCCGAGTTCGAAGACCCGCTGCCAACCGCCATGCGAGAAAACCTTGACCTGCCCGACCTGCGCACCGCATTCAACGACATGCACCGGCCCAGGTCAGCGGCGGCGACGGAGAAAGCCAAGCAGCGGTGGAAATGGGAAGAGGCACTCGCCTTGCAGGCGGAGTTCGTCTCCCGCAAGGCTGATTACGAAAGGCTCGAGGCCACCCCTCTGCTCAACGTCGGAGCCAGAAGTGAACGCTTCGACAACAATCTGCCCTTCTACCTCACCGCCTCTCAGCTGCGCGTCGGTGAGGAGATCGAGGCAGACATGGGCCGGAAGACGGCGATGCATCGGCTGCTCCACGGCGACGTCGGCTCCGGCAAGACCGTCGTGGCGCTGCGGGCGATGCTCACAGCCGTCGATTCGGGAGCGCAGGCCGCCATGCTGGCCCCCACCGAGGTGCTGGCCACTCAGCATTTCCGCTCAATTGAGAGCCTCCTCGGCGATCAGATGGCGCTCAGCCCTCTGCTCTCGAGCGATGATCAGGTGCGGGTGGCGCTGCTGACGGGGTCGATGCCGGCTCGGGAGCGCAAACAGCTGGCACTCGACCTCGCCACCGGTCAGATCGACATCGTCGTGGGCACGCATGCCCTGATGTCGGACACCACGATGTTCGACGCCTTGGGTCTCATCGTCGTCGATGAGCAGCACCGGTTCGGCGTCGAACAGCGTGAAGCGCTGCGGGCGAAGGCCGGACTCAAGGTTCCGCACACCCTCGTGATGTCCGCGACCCCGATCCCACGCACCGTGGCGATGACCGTCTTCGCCGACCTCGATGTGTCCACCCTCGATGAGATGCCCGCCGGCACCAAGGACATCACCACCCACGCCGTCTCCCTGGGCGATCATCCCAACTGGTTGGCCCGCGTACTCCAGCTCATCGACGAGGCAGCCGAGAACGGGCGGGGCACCTTCGTGGTCTTCCCCCGCATCGACCCCTCCGACATCGAAGATCCCGAAACGGGCGACGTGATCGGCAGCCGACAGGGAATCGAAGACCTGAGAGACCTGCTGCAGAACTCCGAGCAGCTCCGGTCACGTTCGATTGCTCTGCTGCACGGTCGGATGCCTCCGGCGGAGAAGGACCGGACGATGGCGGCCTTCGTCTCCGGCGAGACCGACATCCTGGTCTCCACCACCGTCGTCGAGGTGGGCGTCGACGTCCCTCGGGCAACCATGATGGTCGTCTTCGAGGCTGAGCGCTTCGGCGTCGCTCAGCTCCATCAGCTGCGCGGACGCGTCGGACGTGATGGCAGTGCGGCCATGTGCTTCCTGCTCACCGAGGTGCCTGAAATCGATGAGAGCTTCGAACGGCTCAGCGAGGTCGCAGGCACCCTCGACGGCTTTGCGCTGGCCGAATACGATCTCGGCACCCGTGGAGAAGGTGATGTGCTCGGGTCCTCACAGTGGGGAGGATCGTCGTTGAAGCACCTGTCTATTCTCCGTGATGCACCGATCGTCGAAGAGGCGAGAGCCATCGCGGAGAAGATCATCTCCGTCGACCCCGACCTGAGCGCACTGCCGGCTCTGCGGACCTTCATCAATAGGGTTCTGCCCGCAGAATCGGCTCACTTCATCGAGGCGAGCTGATGTCGCGCTACTGTGAGATGACAAGGTTTCGTGTGCTGTCGAACCACCCCCTTGAGGAGGAGACGCAATGAGAATCATCGCTGGTGCGTTCAAAGGTTCCAAGCTTGTGGCACCGGGCGGGTCCAACACCCGTCCGACCTCGGACCGGGTCAAGGAATCTCTTTTCTCCATGCTCGACGGTTACGGGGTGCTGCAGGCTGCGAATGTTCTCGATCTTTTCGCCGGGTCCGGTGGGCTGGGGTTCGAGGCCATGTCGCGGGGTGCTGCCGAGGTCGATTTCGTCGATTCGGCCGGTGCCTCGGTCCGCGCGGTCGAGGCGAATGCCGCGAAGCTCGGAATCGATCACTCGACTCGGAT
Organism: Brevibacterium sp. FME37; assembly: GCF_014897485.1. Taxonomy (NCBI): domain Bacteria; kingdom Bacillati; phylum Actinomycetota; class Actinomycetes; order Micrococcales; family Brevibacteriaceae; genus Brevibacterium; species Brevibacterium sp. FME37. The sequence goes on along the minus strand of NZ_JABUYE010000009.1, from coordinate 30,704 downwards.
CCATTCCTCGGACGTTGTGTCATTCCTCAGCGCTCAGCGTGTCCCTAAGCTGCAGGCTGCCGCGCAGCAGGCATCGGGGCAGCAGTCTTCGTCGGAGCAAACTTCGGCGCAGCTGCAACCCGAGGGCCACAACGGGGGAGTGGAGCACGCTGACGGGCTCGACGCGGTTCTGGACGGCGAGGTACTGGAAACCAGAAGCGACTTCGACGACGGTGAGGGGCGCATCTTCGACCTGGTGTTCATGGATCCGCCGTACCCGCTGGGTGAGGACGCAGTGACTCAGATTCTGGGCAGGCTCTCCGGGCTCCTCGACATGGAATCCATCGTCGTACTCGAACGCGCATCACGCGCACCTGAGCCGACGATGCCGGCGGCGCTTGAAATCTTCCGTTCGAAGAGCTTCGGTGAGACCGCTCTGTACTTCGTCCAACTCAAGGCCGACTCTGAAGAGGCAGCGGATGTCGCCAGCGCAGTAGGTGCTACGGCAGCAGACGAGTCGGCGTGAGTTCTCATCGTCCCTGGCACCGCACACCCTGGGTGTTCGCAGCCTGCGGGGTGGGTCTGCTGCTCCTCTGGTTGGCACTCAGGTGGCTGACGAGTCAGTCGGAGACTGATGCCGGTGCAGGCAGGAGCGACGCGGTCACGAACGCAGCGGATCCGGTGCGGCGCTCCGATGTGTTCTGGGCCGGGCCTTCGGACATCCTGTTCTGGGTGGCCATGGTGCTCATCGCCATTGCAGTCGTCGTGAGGATCTGGCGGCTCGTGCGCCGCATCCGCAGCTGAGGTCCGTCGGAACGATCGAGACCTGAAAGTACGGCTGAAGCCCACCGGGAACGCCAGAGGCCCACCGGAATCGCATACCGGTGGGCCTCCGTTGAACGTGAGGCTTACTGCACGCTGGAGAGGAACGTACGGGTCCGTTCATGCTGCGGATTGTTGAAGATCTGATCGGGCGGACCCTCTTCGAGGACCTGGCCGCCGTCGAACATCATCACCCGGTGTGAGACCTCGCGGGCGAACTGCATCTCGTGGGTGACCAGGAGCATCGTGATGTCGGTCGTCTCTGCGATATCGCGGAGGACTCCGAGGACATCTCCCACGAGCTCGGGGTCGAGCGCGGACGTCACCTCGTCGAGGAGGAGGATCTCCGGGCTCATCGCCAGTGCCCGTGCGATAGCCACACGCTGCTGCTGACCGCCCGAAAGGCGAGTGGGATGCTCATCGGCCTTGTCTGCGAGTCCGACCTTGTCCAACAGCGACTTCGCCTCTGCCACGGCATCGGCCTTGGATCTGCCCAGCACATGGACGGGAGCCTCGATGATGTTTTCGAGCACCGTCATATTGGGGAAGAGATTGAACTGTTGGAAGACCATGCCGATCCGTGTTGTCATGGCGCGCGTCGTCTTCGACGGCAGCTCGACCCGCTTGCCGTTCTTCTCCGTGTGAGTCAGAGGCTTGCCGTCCACGAAGATGTAGCCGCCGGTCAGTTCTTCCAGGGTCATAACCAGACGCAGAATCGTCGTCTTGCCCGAACCGCTGGGCCCGATGAGGGTCACACGCTCGCCGGGAGCGACAGTGAAGTTGAGGTCTTTGAGGACCGTCGTCTTCCCGAAGGACTTCTCCACGTCCTTGAACTCGATGGCCGGGCTTGATGAGGTGTTCTCAGTAGGTGGCAAGGCGCTTGTCCAATCGTTGGATGAGCAGGGATGTCGGGTAGCTGGCGGCCAGGAAGATGAATCCGGCCAGGGTGAAGGCTTCCGTGTAGGCGAAGGTGGAACCGCCGAACTGCTTCGCCGAGGTGACGAGTTCGACCACCGAGATCGCGAACAGGAACGGGGTGTCCTTGAACATCGCCACGGCGTAGTTGCCCAACGACGGGATCGTGGCGCGCAGCGCCTGCGGGAGGACGACGGCGGTGAATGTGCGCACCGGTGGTAGGGACAAAGCCGTGGCGGCCTCGTGCTGTCCCGGAGGCACCGAATCGATGCCCGCACGGTAGCTTTCTGACATGTATGTCGAATAGTGGATGCCGATGACGATGCAGCCGATGGCAAGCGCCGGAATGTTCACCAGTCCGGGAATGTCAGAGAACGCAAAGTAGACGAACATCAGCTGCACGATCAGCGGCGTGTTGCGAACGAAGGCGACGAGCAACCTGACCAGCCAGTTGATCCAGCGGGGCAGTGAGCGGATAGCCACAGCTATGAGGAGGCCCAGAATTGCGGCGATGATGGTGCCGACCACGGTGGCGATGAGCGTGTTGACGAATCCTCGGAGGAGGATCGGCAGCGCTTCGGCGGCGAATTCCCAGTTCCAGATCACAGGCCACCTCCTTGACCGGTAGGGCCTAGCTTGGAGGCTCCATGTTTGGCAGCAGCATTGGATTTGAGACGATCGCGGCGAAGTTCCTCGCGAGCATCGCGACGAGCATCTCGTCGATCACTCCGGGAGTTCGGACGTCTGCGTCCCAGCCGTTTGGTGGCTTGGCGTTCGAGAAGGTTCATGCCCTCCTGGATCAACCAGGCGAGGGCGAAGTAGATGAGGAGACCGATGGTGAAGGCAAAGACGGTGTCTCCGGTCGACTGGCGCAGTTGTTGGATCTTGTCCGTGAGGTCACTGAGCGTGATGAAGAAGACCACAGCCGTGCCCTTGAGGAGCTGGATGAGCAGAGTGGCAAGCGAGGGAATCATCAGAGCCCAAGCCTGGGGAAAGATGACGCGGATCATACGTCGGGTCGGGGAGATGCTGAGCGCGATTGCCGCCTCCCATTGGCCTGGGTTCACGGTCTTGATCGACGATCGGACCACCTCGGCGGAATAGGCCCCGTAGTTGAGTGACAGGGCAACGATGCCGCACATCAGAGGGTCAAGGTGGATATCGAAGACGAGCGGGAAGACGTAGAAGAGCCAGAACAGCTGGACCAGCAGTGATGTGCCGCGGAAGAATTCCACGATGATCCTGGCTGGGATGTGCAGCCAGGAGTGAGGGGAGGTCATCGCGAGTCCGAGGATGAGCGCGATGATGATGGTGCCGATCGAGCCGGCGATGGTGAGGATGATCGTCGTCTGAATTCCCTCCCACAGCTGTGGGAGGAAATTCAGCAACGTTGTGAGATTGTCAGTCATGATCGGCAGTGACTAGGGGCCGGTTCAGGACTCGGCTGTGGGCAGTTCGCCCTTGCACAGCTGATCGGTCGTGATCTCACCGTCAGGACGCTCTTCCTTGGTGAAGCCGAAATCGCCGACGACATCGAGGTACTTCTTCTCATCGGAGACGATCTCGTCGAGCTTCTCATTCCACTTGTCGCGGAGTTCGGTGTCATCTGTGCGGAACACCGTGGCACCGGCACCGACCTGTGGGACTCCCTTGATCTCCTGGACGAAGGAATCGCCGACCTCGACGTCTGCATCCTTGTTGTTCTTCTCCATCCAGTTGAGCGAGATGGCGGTCAGTGCGAAGACGTCCGCGCGGCCCGTGGTCACGGCGTCCATGCCGTCCTGCGGAGTGCCGACTTCCTGAGTCTTGATGCCGAGTTCTTTGGCATAGATGGTGGTCTCAACCGCTCCGGTCATGGTGGCGAGCTTGAGGCCCTTCTTCTTCACATCGTCCATGGTCTTCATGCCGTCCTGCTTGCCCTTCTTGGTCATCAGGGCGGTGGTGTACATGAACTCCGGGTCGCCGAAGGCGGCCTGCTCACAGCGATCGGGCAGGATGGACATGCCCGCGGAGATCGCACCGAAGCGGTCGGCGTTCAGTCCGGGGATCAGCGAACCGAATTCGGTGTTGACACCCTCGACGTCGTCGACACCGAGTTCCTTGAAGACTGCTTCTGCCATGGCGACCGATGCACCCTGGAGCTCGCCGTCCTTTTCGAAGCTGTACGGAGCCTCACCGGCGAAGCCGACGGTGATCTTTCCGTCATCGACGGCCTTCTGGAGAGTGCTCTTGTCGGAATCGCTTCCGCCGCAAGCCCCCAGGGTGAGTGTCAGAGCGAGGATCGAGGTCGCGGCGGCTAGCCCCTTGATGGCTTTCATAGCTGTCCCTTTCTTAGTACGTCGACACATCTTCGTGACATGCGTCTCAAGAACACTATTCAATACTTTTGTTGTTCGGATGTCACACTGTCAGACAACGTTATATGATCGTGATATGCCTCAACCCCCGACTTCGGAGCTTCCTGTCCTGCGCAAGGTCATCCGTTCCTCGACGATCGACCTCATCGCCGATCAGATCAGGAACGCCATCTACAGCGGCTCGCTGGCGCCGGGGCAGTCCATCAACGAGGTGCGCACGGCAGAGCTCCTGGTCGTCTCCCGCCCCTCCTTGCGGGAGGCCCTGCAGCGTCTTGTCAGCGAAGGGGTGATGACCCACGCACCGGGCCGCGGAGTCTGGGTCAAGCGGATGACGTCTGATGACATCGACGACGTCTATGCGGTCAGGGAAGCCATTGAGGCGCAGGCTGTGAAGATCATTATCCGGTCGGGCAAGCCGATCGCCCGCATCCACCAGGCGCTGGCCAAGCTTGAGCTCGCGATCGAGGAGAACACTGCGCGAGCAATCGGCGACGCCGACCTCGACTTCCACCATTCGATCGTCGCCTGCTCCGGCTCCATCAGGCTCAGCAGCCTGATGAAGGTCTCGATGGTCCACACCCGACTTCTCTCACTCTCCGATCCGCGCGGATACGAGGTCAGGTGCGACCTCATCGAAACGCACAGAGAGCTGAATGAGGCCATCGCAGCCGGTGACGAGCGCCTCTCCTTGGAGATCGTGGGCAGGATCATGACCGGCGCCGCCTGCCGTCTGCACAATCCGCTGACTGAACCCGAAGCCGTCATCGTCAGGGCCGGTGATCAGGACGGGCTCGTTGATGACCAGTGGTCGCAGCTGAGAGATACGATGAAGACATGAAGGTTGTCTGCCCCGGTTCCTATGACCCGATCACTATGGGTCATCTCGATGTCATCGCCCGCAGTGCCCGACTCTTCGACGAGGTGGTCGTGGCCGTTGTGCACAATCCCAAGAAGTCCGGACGTTTCGACCCTGAAGTTCGCGCCGATCTTATCCGGCGGTCCCTGGACGAGGACGAGCGGACACGCGACGCCGAAAACGTCATCATCGACACCGTCGCCGGGGGGCTCCTCGTTGACTACTGCACCTCTATCGGAGCCCCCGCCGTGGTCAAGGGACTGCGTTCGGGCACAGACTTCGCCTACGAACTTCCGATGGCGCTGATGAACAAGCATCTGAGTGAGCTCGAGACGATCTTCGTCCCCGGCAACCCCGAGTACGAGCATGTCTCGTCCTCGCTCATCAAGGAAGTCCACGGTGGTGGGGGAGACATCGAAGGTCTGGTTCCCGGCGCGGTGCTGTCGGCGCTGAACGCCAGCGCCTGAGGCATGCCGATTCCCTCTTCCTCGTCTCGGGCGTGGTTCCTCGGTCTCATCTTCCACACCGTGATCGCACATGCCACCTACAACGGCGTGCGCGTCCTCATCTCCTACCGGACCCTGGAGCTGGGCGGCAGCGGGGTCGTCCTCGGTCTCATGACCGCTTGCTATTCACTCGTGCCGCTGATCACAGCGCTCCTTGTGGGCCGGCTCGTCGACCGCGGATACGCCACCGCTGTGCTGTGGACGGGAACGATCCTCTCGATCCTGCCCGTCGGGCTCGCAGCGATAGCGCCCAACCTCGGCATGCTTCTCATCGCCACGATGTGCCTGGGGCTCGGGCAGCTGCTGACCACGGTCGCGTCGCAGGCGCTGATCCCACAAAGCTTTCCCGCCTCGGCGCTGACCTCGAAGTTCGGCTACCTCACCCTCGGCGTCTCGATCGGACAGACAATCGGTCTGCCCGTAGCCGGTGCCATCGCCGGCGCCACCGATGGTGCGCCGCAGATCGTCAACGCCCTGTGGTTCATGACCGGGGTCTCCGCGCTGACCCTGGTCGCCGCAGTCATCGTCATGCTCCGCGGTCGCACCCCGCACGTCTCCCGTGCTGATGCGGCCAAAGACGCCCGAACCCCCTTGTCTCTGCTGGCGATCCGGGGCATGAAGCCCGCGATCCTCGCATCAATGACGACCCTGGCCGCCGTCGACCTGATGACGGCCTACCTGCCGCTCATCGGACAGCAGAACGGGTTGTCGGTGACGACGGTGACCTGGTTGCTGACCCTGCGCACACTCGCCTCGGTGATCTCACGACTCATCATCGGACAGCTCACCCGCAGATGGCGCAATCTCTCGCTCCTGTGGACCGCCTCGGCGCTGGCAGGGGTCTGCATCATCCTCATCCCTGTCTTCACCCAACCGTGGGCGCTGGCGATCCTGCTGCTCGCCTCCGGGTTCTGCTTCGGGCTCACCCAGCCGCTGACGATGACCTGGGTCTCGACATTGTCGGACCCGGCCAACCGGGCCGCAGTCCTCTCGATCCGACTTGCGGGCAACCGACTCAGTCAGGTGGCGATCCCCTCGGCGGCCTCTCTGCTCACCATCGTTGCCGGATCCGGAATCGTGTTCACGATCTCCGGGGCACTGCTCTTAGTCGCCGGTGGCGTCACCTGGCGCAACCAGCACGAGAAATGGTGACCAGGAACACCCGCGCATCCGCACAGGCTCGATTGGTAATGACCGGCGATGATGACTAGAATGGTGAGTCGCGTGTGAACGCAGGAGTAAGCATCCTCAATCACGTAAAGGAGGAGTGAGCATGAAGAAGCAGTCTGAGTTCGTCTACGATCTCAGGTCGATGGGATTGCTCGGTCATCCTGGTGAATGGGAACGGGTGAACACCACCCTGTCTGCTCCGTCGGATCTCAAGATCGAAGTGATCGGGGTCGCCGAAGGTTCACCACTGACACTCGAGCTGATGTTCGAAAGCGTGTCGGAGGGAATCTACGTGTCGGGCACAGTCTCGACAGTGGCCCGCGGCGAAGATGTAAGGACTCTCGACGAAATCGAGTTGCCTATAGATGTCGACATCCAAGAGATGTATGTCTATGAGCAGGCCGATGGCGACGAGGATTCCTATGTCATCGATCGCGATCAGCTCGACCTCGAGCCCGCAATCAGAGATGCTGTCGTCATGGCTCTGCCCTTCAGTCCGTCAAAGGACCGGAGCGAAGAGTTCAGCTTCACCCTCGGTGAAGATCTTGAGGTCGATGACAGTGAATCGGATTCGCCGTTCGCATCATTGAAGAGTTTGTTGGATGAGAAGAAAGAGAGCTAGACGTGGCTGTTCCAAAGCGTAAATTGTCGCGCAGCAACACCCGCCACCGTCGTTCGCAGTGGAAGGCACAGGCGCCTAGCCTGGTCAAGACTGTGGAGAACGGTCGCGTTGTGTACTCGCGCCCTCACCAGGCCAAAGTTGTCGAAGACGCAGCCGGCACCCCGCTGTTCCTTGAATACAAGGGACGCAAGGTCGCTGACGTCTGACCTGTGGACACTGACACCACAGCAGAACTGCAGAAGAGTCTCGGGATCGATATTGATCCCGAGACTTTTCGTCTCGCCTTAACTCACCGCTCCTTCGCCTTCGAAGCCGGCGGCATACCCACGAACGAACGCCTCGAATTCCTCGGCGATTCCGTCCTGGGCCTCGTGGCCACCGAGTCGCTGTACTACGACAACCCGGACCTGGCCGAAGGTTCACTGGCCAAGATGCGCTCCGCCGTGGTCAACACCAAAGCACTGGCGTCGATCGCGCGCAGACACAGAATCGGCCCCCATATACTCCTGGGAAAGGGCGAAGAGCTCACCGGCGGTCGCGACAAGGACTCGATCCTCGCCGATACCGTCGAAGCCCTCATCGGTGCGACCTTCGTCGCCCGCGGACGTGAAGAGGCCTTCGCCTTCGTTCACCGTCTCATCGACGGTATGCTTTCCGACGCCGTGAACCTCGGTGCCGGAATGGACTTTAAGACGACCCTGCAGGAAGCAGCGGCCGACCTTGATCTGGGCGCCGTGAGCTACGAGATCGTGTCCTCGGGACCCGACCACGCCATGGTCTTCACCGCCACAGCGCTGTTGGGCTCCAACGGTTGGGGCTCCGGAGACGGTTCCTCGAAGAAGAACGCGGAAGCCGCCGCCGCGGAAGTCGCCGTCAAGGCCATCCGCACCATCTACCCGGACTACACTCGCTGAACATAGCTGTGGCGGGGCCTCGTAGCCCCGCTCTGAGCGTGAGAGCTCGAAGGAGTTCCTGATGCCTGAGCTGCCCGAGGTTGAGAGCGTCCGTGTGGGCGTCCATGAATGGACTGCCGGCACCACCATCACCGGCGCCGAGGTGATCGATCCCCGAATACTCGGCACGACGTCACAGCGTCGCATCGATGCTTCCGCAGCCGAAGAGTTCGTCGCAGCCGTCACCGGTCGGCGAATCATCGGTGCCGAACGTCGTGGAAAATTCATGTGGCTGACGTTGGGGGAGGACCCCGGCGTTGGGCAGTCGGCCGAACCGGCTGCCCCTGAACTCAGTCTGCTCGTCCACCTCGGCATGAGCGGGCAGCTGCGCGTGCACAACGCGAATGACTCAATCCACAAGCACACGCGAGCCATCTTCCGGCTCGAACGGGGCAGCGCCGGATCCGAGACCGACGGTGAGAGCCTTCAGCTGCGCTTCGTCGACCAACGGATCTTCGGCCATCTGGGCGTTCAGCCCCTAGTGCACGCCTACGGTCGGCTCGTGCCCGCCTCGGCGAATCACATTGCGGCCGACCCGCTGGAGCCTGCATTCGAACCCGGTCTGGCTCTCGAGCAGCTCTCCCGCAAGCGGACGGTGGTCAAATCAGCGTTGCTCGATCAGTCTCTGGTCAGCGGAATCGGCAATATCTATGCCGATGAAGCTCTCTTCAGAGCCGGCATCCACCCTCTGGCGATTCCCGCTCGCACCCGCAAGTCACGCCTGGCTGCTGTCCTCGATTCTGCGGCGCGGGTGATGAGCGATGCGCTGGCCGTGGGTGGGACCAGCTTCGACGCGCTCTACGTCAACGTCAACGGAGAATCCGGCTACTTTGACCGGGCCTTGCTGGTCTACGGTCGCGGTGGCCAGGAATGTGTGCGCTGCGGGACCGAGATCGAGAAGATGACGATCGGCGGACGCGGCAGCCACTTCTGCCCGAACTGCCAGAACGCTCCGCGCTACCGCTAGCCGCGTGCCGACGACTGCGGCGCTGGCGCATCAAGCCGAAGAGTCGCTGGAGCCCGTCAGCAGTGTGAGTAGACTCGGGACAAGCGAACGCCAGGTCGGTGGATGTTCAGAGAGGAACAGACATGTTCACAATTCCAACGTTCATCGGCGGGATTGTCCTCCTGCTCGTTCGGGCGCTGCTCACTGCGGCATTCGTCCGCGAGTTCTGGGTCAAGGCAAAGGACATTCCGGGTTTCGCAAAGAACGACGGGCTCAACGTCCCGACCGCGTGGTTCGTCGCCATCGCCGAACTGACTGCGGCGGCATCCTTCGCCTCCGGCGTTCTCGCTCAGTGGGCCGGAATCGGAGTGATCGTCCTGATGCTCATCACCACCTGTCTGCACGTGTTCAGATGGCACTCGAAGTACTGGGTCTCGGCCGGAGGTCCGGAGTACGACCTGCTTCTGCTGGTCTTGGCCGCGGTCATCACCGCCTTCGGGACGGGACCGATCGCGATTCCCACCCTGTTCGGGATGTGACCCTGACTCGAATGTGACCCTCTTGGGGCAGGAAGCCCAGGGAATTGCCGAGGGCCGGGTACCGCTCCTCTCGGAGTGATACCCGGCCCTCGGCTCGGTTTCTGGGACTAATCAGCGCATGCGGTACTTGGAACCCTCCTCACCGGACGTGTCACCGGACTTCGAGGAATCACCCTTCGACGAAGACTCAGCACCCGCCTCGTCGTCGGTGGAGGTCGTGCCTTCGTCGTCTGCGATCTCCTCGGCAGGCAACTCGGACGTGTCGAGTCCGAAGACCTCACCGTCGTACTCGTCGACGGCCGTGGCGACTGACTGTTCGAGGATGTGGTCGGCCAGCTGCCCCTGGATGATCAGCGGATCTCGGGACAGGTCCTTCCACACCGCCACACACAGCAGCAGCATGACGATGACGAACGGCAATGCCGCCACGATCGTGATGTTCTTCAGACCTTCGAGCGCCTCGGCGGGGTCATCACCTCCGGCGAGGAGCATCACCGCGGCCACAGCACCGGTGGCCACACCCCAGAACAGGACAAGACCTCGTCCTGGCTCTTCGCGACCGTTGGCCGAGAGCGTGCCCATGACGATCGAGGCAGAGTCGGCGCCGGTGACGAAGAAGATCGCGATCAGGATGACCGTGACGATCATCAGGATGATGGCGATGAGGTTCGGCAGCGGAAGCGCGCCGAGGAGGTCGAAGAGGATCGTGTCCATGTTGATGTCCGGCTCACCGTCGACGACCTTCGCCAGTGCCTTGACAGTTCCTTCGCCGCGTTCGGCACGCTCCTGGATGCCGATGGCACCGCCGCCGAAGATCGCGAACCAAATGGTCGACACGACGGAAGGGACGATGAGGACGCCGGTGACGAACTGACGCACGGTGCGGCCGCGCGAGATACGGGCGATGAAGAGGCCGACGAAGGGCGACCAGGAGACCCACCAGGCCCAGTAGAAGACCGTCCACGAGGACAGCCACTCATTGACGCCCTGACCGTTGGCCGCGGTGCGCGAGGCCATCTGGGGCAGATCCTCGATGAACGAGCCGATCGAGGATGGGATCACGTTGAGGATGAACAGTGTCGGCCCGCCGATGAACACGATGAGGGCGACGATGATCGCGAGAACCATGTTGATGTTCGACAGCCACTGGATGCCCTTCTCGACACCGGACACGGCCGAAGCGACGAAGGCAGCTGTGAGGATTGCGATGATGATGACGAGGATCGGCGAAGAGACGTGGGACATGATGCCCGCCGATTCGATGCCGCCGCCGATCTGGATCGCGCCGAGACCGAGCGAACAGGCGGAGCCGAAGAGCGTCGCGAGGATCGCGAGGATGTTGATGACCTTGCCGCCGGCGCCGTTGACGGCACGCTCGCCGAACAGTGGGGTGAACATCGAGGAGAACAGCTGGGAGCGACCGAGACGGAAGGAGCCGTAGGCGACGCCGAGTCCGACGATGGCATACATGGCCCAGGGGTAGAGGGTCCAGTGGAAGAGCGTGGTTCCCATCGAGGTGCCCATCGCCTCCGCCGTGGAACCATCAACGGTCGCCGGGGGAGGAGACATGTAGAAGAACAGCGGCTCACCGACAGCGGAGAAGACCAAACCGATGCCCATGCCGGTGGCGAACATCATCGAGATCCACGACGAAGTCTTGAACTGCGGCTTCTCATCGTCCCTGCCCAGCGGGATGCGCCCGAACTTGGACAAGGCGACGATGATGACGAAGATCGTGAAGACCGTGGCGGCGATGACGAAGAGCCAGCCGAAGTTGTCCATGACACCGGTCAGCAGAGTGCCCGCGACAGAACCGAGGCTCTCTGGAGAGATGAAGCCCCAGACAACGAATGCAACTGCGAGGATGCCGGCTGTGAAGAAGACCACCTTGTCGACTCCCTGGCGAATCAGGGGCCTCTGTTTGGTGGTCGGATTCTTCAGGTGCTTGATCAGCTCCTGAGTCTTAGTTAATTCACTGCTCATAGGGACGCTAGCCGATCAGCTGGGCCGCAATAGGTTCGCGACCATTCCCAGTCGGCGCTCCTTCCTGTTCATGGACGGCATTGATAGTCATCGGGCGGTATTACGATGTGCTTACCTAGAAATAGCCCGATTTGTCAGTTTCCTGTCGATTCACACCGATGATCTCCTCAGATGAGATGCGATCTTCTCAGGTGAGATGCGAGGCGGGCCGAGCTTTCGCCGGTGCGACGATGATTGATTCTGCCCGGGCAAGGACGAGGCCTCGTCGCTAACGACGAGGCCTCGATCCGCTCCTCCGGCTGGGCTCGAACCAGCGACCCTTCGATTAACAGTCGAATGCTCTGCCAACTGAGCTACGGAGGATAGGCGCCGATTTCGGCGCACGAGGGAACACTCTATCAAAAGATCGGAGTATTGCAGGAACTCCTTCGCGATATGCTGGATGGACAATGCATCTCAAAAGCCTGACTCTGCGAGGATTCAAATCCTTTGCCTCGGCGACGACTCTCAAATTCGAGCCGGGCATCACCTGTGTTGTCGGCCCCAACGGCTCCGGCAAGTCCAACGTCGTCGACGCCTTGTCCTGGGTGATGGGAGAGCAGGGCGCGAAGAATCTGCGCGGCGGAAAGATGGACGACGTCATCTTCGCCGGGACCTCGAAGAGACAGGCATTGGGCCGCGCCGAGGTGGCCCTGACCATCGACAACACCGACGGAGCCATTCCCGTCGACTACACCGAGGTCACGATCTCGCGCACCCTGTTTCGCACCGGGGGCAGCGAATACGCCGTCAACGGGACACCGGCACGACTGCTGGACATCCAGGAACTGCTCAACGACTCCGGTCTGGGCAAAGAGATGCACGTCATCGTGGGACAGGGGCGCCTCGACGCGATTCTGCACGCCGACCCGATCGAGCGCCGCAGCTTCATCGAAGAGGCCGCCGGCGTCCTCAAACACCGCAGACGCAAGGACAAAGCCGTCCGCAAGCTCACCGGTCTGCAGACGAACCTTGATCGTCTGTCCGACCTGCGGACTGAACTCAATCGACAGTTGGGGCCGCTGGGGCGACAGGCCGAGGCCGCTCAGAAAGCCGCCACCGTCCAAGCCACACTGCGCGATTCCGCAGCACGGCTGTTGGCTGATGACACCGTGCGCCTGCAGGCCTCACTGGCCTCGTCTTCCACGGTTGAGGGCGAAGACGGCAATGACCGGATCGGTGACCTCGAGCATCGGCGATCCCGCACAGAGGCGCGATTGCAGGAGATCGAAACACGTCTGGGAACCCTTGATGCCGAGCTGGAGAACCTGCGGACCTCCGAATCGCGGACACAGACCCAGATCGTCCGGGCCAGAGGACTTGCCCAGCGCGCCGAGGACAAGCGCTCACACTTGCTCTCCGAGGTTGCAAGCCTGGGCAGACGGGAATCGAAGTCGCCGGAAGAGCTGAGATCCCAAGCCGAGCACCACCAGCAGGAACTCGGCGCCGCGCGGAAGGCAGTGGAGGAATCCGCGGTGGCACTGGATCGCAGCCAGATGCGAAAAGAAGAACTCGCACTGGCGTTGAAGAAGGCCGAAGACGAGGTCAAGGCGACCCAGTTGGCCATCACCGAGGCGATCAAGAACCGCTCGGCACTGCAGTCCAAGAGCTCCCAGGCGCGAGAGCGCATCAGCGACCTCACCTCCAGAATCGAATCCAACCGGGCAGAGATCGACACCGCGTCGGCCCGTATCGCCGAACGCCGTGAAGAACTGAGCACCGCCGAGGCAGCTGTGGAAGGCGTGGAAGCAGGCGAGAGCGAACTCGACACGGAATACGAATCCGCGAAAGACGCCCAGACCGCGTTGGAGACCGAACTCGACGAGCTCCGAGCACAGCAGGCGAAGACCGCGTCAGAACTCGCCTCGGCCCAGGCCCGCGCGGAGGCCCTGTCTCTGGGCACCGCGTTGGAAGCCGACCTCGAAGACATCGTCAACGCCGATCTGCCAGGGGTCGGCTCGGCCGTGACCGAACGGTTGAGCGTGGCCAACGGATTTGAAATGGCTGTGGCGGCAGCCCTGTCGAACACGGTCTCCGGTGTGCTCGTCGACTCCGGTCGGGTGGCACTGACAGTCCTCGACCACCTCGGCGAGGACACCAATGTCCACCTCACGATCCCTGCCGGGACGAGAACAGGTCGGACCGCTGGTGGGACCGCTGGTGGGATCGCCGGTAGGAGCGGCGAGTCGAAGAGCCTGCCCACCCTCAGCCCGACCGCGGACGGTGGGGCGGCCGCGCGGTGGCTCTCCGACGTGGTCAGCAGCGACGTCCCTGAACTCACCGAACTTCTGAACTCTGCGCTGGAGGCGGTCGTGTGCGTTGATGACGCTGACAGCGCCTTGTCCCTCATCGACGCCCACCCCGAACTCACCGCCGTCACGGTGCACGGTGAGATCCTCACCGCCACCCGGGTCAGTCGGGCCCGCACCGCCTCGGGCGCCCGTCTGTCCTCACAGACCGCGCTCGAAGAGACCCGTACCTCAATCACCGAACTGGAGCAGGCACGGAGCCGCATCGACGCCGACATCGATCGGGTCGACGCGAAACTCGTCGAGGCGAAGACAGTGGCCGCCGCGGCCCTTGCGGAACTGCATGCCTCGGACGCGGCGATCATGGCCGCAGGGGAAGAGGTCTCGCGAATCACGGGCGACATCACCACCGCCCAGACTCGCCTGCAGCGGGCCAAGGACAACGAAGTAGAACTGAAGACACGGCTGGAGACCGCCGAAAGTGAGGCCCGCACAGCCGAATCCGCACTCGCCGGGGCAGACGACGTCGAAGAGGTCGTCGACACCACAGCCCGAGACGAGCTCAGCCAGCAGGTGTCTCAGTCCTCTGAAGACGTCATCGAGACTCGGATCAGCCACAAGGCAGCCACGGACCGGGCACAGTTCCTCTCCGACCGTGTTGATTCCCTGCTGCGTCAGGCAACGGCGGAGGAGACTGCACGTGAGCAGACGCAGCGGACGATTGTGCGCAAGAACAGAGCAGCCGCCTCGGCGCTGCTCATCGTCGAGACCGCACAGAACGCGAGCACCCTCGCGGAGACGACGGTGTCCGAACTCGGCTCCCAGATCCAGGTCCTCGTCGAGGAGCGCGGGCAGCTGCGCGAGGAGAAGGGCCACCTCGGCGAAGAATTGGGCACCACGCGCACAGAACTCCAACGACTCAAGGACATGGCGGCCGAAGCCGAACTCGCAAAGGAACGGTTCCGACTTAAGCTCGAAGAGATCGAGAACCGGGCGGGGGAAGAGACCGGCCTCGGGCTCGAACGACTGGTCGAACTCTACGGTCCGCATACCCCTGTGCCCGCCTTCGACGAGAGCGAGGAAGAACGACCCTACGTGAGAGCCGAGGTCGAGAAGCGTCACAAGCAGGCAACCGCTGCCCTCAAGCGCATCGGAACCGTCAACCCGCTGGCGCTCGAAGAATACGAAGCGCTGAAGGAGCGACACCAGTTCCTCGAAAAGCAGATCACCGACATCGAGTCCTCCCGGAAAGACCTGATGAAGCTCGTCGATGAGGTCGACCGGCACGTCGAACGCGTCTTCTCGGAGGCCTATGCGGACACCGCTCGCGAATTCGAAGACATCTTCTCCCGACTCTTCCCCGGCGGCGAGGGATCCCTGAGCCTGACCGATCCCAATGACATGCTCACGACCGGCGTCGATGTCCACGCCCGGCCCGCCGGTAAGAAGGTCAAACGACTCTCCCTGCTCTCCGGCGGTGAGCGCTCACTGGTCGCCGTGGCCATGCTGGTTGCGATCTTCAAGGCCAGGCCCAGTCCGTTCTACGTCATGGACGAGGTCGAGGCGGCACTCGACGATCTCAACCTGTCTCGCCTGCTGACCGTGTTCGAGGAGCTCCAGGACTCCTCTCAGCTCATCGTCATCACGCACCAGAAGCGCACGATGGAGATCGCCGACGCGCTCTACGGGGTGACGATGCATGGTGATGGTGTGTCGAAGGTCATCTCGCAGCGGATTCCATGAGCGGCAACCGCCCGCCAGAGACCGATTCGGCAGAGACGTCCAGGGGAGTCCCAGGGAATTCTCCAACAGGCTCACGGCCCCCGAACACAAATGTTGTGGGTTTGGACGATAGACTTGGGGACAGGGAAGCATTGTCAAAAAGCTTGAGGAGCGAGACGTCCATGGCCGAGTCGGCTGAATCACGGGGTGACTCGAGAACATGAATGCAGTACTCGTCGTCATCGTCGGACTCGCCGTATCGTTCGCGTTGGCACTCATCGTCGTCCTCCTCGTCGCACTGCCCGGGTTGAGGGCCGAAGGCCGCCTGAAGTACTCATCCGATGTGCAGCGGTTTCGACTGCCGGGCCAATGGACCGGGTATGACGATGAGGTCCACGAATTCTTCGGACATGATGATGGCACCTCCCATCTGGCGACTCGGGAACAGGCCGCCGTCACCGCGATCCGAGACCATTCCTACGTGCTCAGGCCGCAGCCGCGCCGGCACGCCGCGCCATCACTGCTGACAGTGAGGCCGCGCACCCGTCATTGGAAGATTCCGGAATCCGGCACAGGGTGGAGAACCACAGCCGGTCTGCTCTTCGGCAGCCGAGGTTCCTGACCCGAACACAACATCATCCACGTGCCCCGAGACAGTGGGGCGCCTGAGTGCGGGCCACCTGAACGCGACACCGGTCTGGAACCGATGCGCGCAACGGCAGGCGCACAGCACCCTCAACTGGCGGTCGCCGCGTGAGAGCGTGGGGCCGACGAAGGTAATCAAAGGAGGACGTACGTCCATGGATCAGCCGATCGTATTGCTCATCGTCGCAGCCGTCGTCTTCATTCTGGTCGTCGGCCTGGGCTTCACCCTGCGCGTCAACGCCAAGAGGAAGGGTCTGCGGGATCAGCGCAGCATCGACGCCGATGTCACCGGTGAAGGGGAGGTCGGCGAGCCCTCCGAGGCCATCGCCAAGGAGAAGGCCGCCACCCGCGGCTCCGAAGTTCCCACCGAACCTGCGAACCGACTGGTCCGCCTGCGCGAGCGCCTCGCGAAGTCCAACTCAGGCCTGGGACGCGGACTGCTCAGCCTGCTGTCTCGTGACACTCTCGACGAATCGACATGGGAGGAGATCGAGGACACTCTCATCCTCGCCGATGTCGGAGTCGATCCGACCACCGAACTCGTCGACCGTCTGCGCGAACGCGTCAAGGTCCTCGGCACCCGTGAGCCGGAACAGGTCAGGGAACTGCTGCGCGAAGAACTCATCAACCTCGTCGATCCCTCTATGGATCGTGAACTGGCCGCCACCGGCACCGACGGCGACCCCACTGTGATGCTCGTCGTGGGTGTCAACGGTGCTGGCAAGACGACGACCGTGGGCAAGATCGCTCGCGTCCTCGTCGCCGAAGGCCAGAGTGTGCTGCTGGGTGCTGCCGATACGTTCCGTGCTGCTGCGGCCGAACAGCTGGCCACCTGGGGCGATCGCGTCGGCGTGGAGACCGTACGCGGTGAAGAAGGAGCCGACCCTGCTTCCGTTGCATACTCTGCCGTCGAAAGGGGTAAGCAGGACAGCACCGATGTCGTGCTCGTCGACACCGCCGGACGCCTGCAGAACAAGATCGGCCTGATGGACCAGCTCGGCAAGGTCAAGCGTGTGGCCACGCGTCCCTTGGGTGAGGGACACGAGATCGACGAGGTGCTCCTCGTCCTCGATGCCACGACCGGGCAGAACGGCATGCAGCAGGCCAAGGTCTTCGCCGAGGCGGTCAACATCACCGGCATCGTGCTGACGAAACTTGACGGCACTGCCAAGGGCGGAATCGTCATCGCCGTTCAGCGTGAGCTCGGAGTTCCGGTCAAGCTCATCGGCCTCGGAGAAGGTGCCGACGATCTGGCGCCATTCACCGCCGAGGGATTCGTCGACGCTCTCCTCGACTGAACCCGGGTGTCACACGCTGGAAACATGACTGACTCACCGTGGTGACATGTGTCATAGACACTGTCATTGTTCGGCTCGACCGGAGCCGGCGATGACGTGGAAGAGACGATATGGAACTCGATGCGGTAAGCGTGTGGATGATGATCGCGGCAGGCTTGGTCCTGCTCATGACACCGGGGGTCGCCTTCTTCTACGGCGGAATGACCCGAATCACCTCGAGCATCAACATGATGATGATGGTCTTCTCCGCGATGGCCGTGGCCGGTCTCGTCTGGGTCCTCTTCGGCTATGGGTTGAGTTCCGGTGATTCGCTGGCCGGGATGGTGGGCAATCCGCTCTCGCAGATCGGCCTCGCCGAGGCGGTCGCGAGTCAGCCCGAGACCCTGATTTCCATCGGCTATGGATCCACCTTTGCGATGATTGCGATCGCACTCATCGCCGGAGCTGTGGCCGATCGTGCGAAGTTCTCCACCTGGTTGGTCTTCGCCGCACTGTGGGTCACGTTCGTCTACTGTCCCCTGGCGTTCATGGTCTGGGGCGATGGGCTTCTCAGCGAAAAGGGTGCGATCGGCAGCGTCGTGGGGACCGCGATCGATTTCGCCGGCGGCACCGTCGTGCACATCAACGCGGGCGTTTCGGCACTGGTCCTGGTCGTCGTGATGGGACGTCGTGCCCGCTTCTCGACACCGCACAAACCTCACAACATTCCGATCACCGTCCTCGGTGCTGCACTGCTGTGGTTCGGGTGGTTCGGATTCAACGGGGGAGCCGCCTCGACGATCGAGCAGGCGGGCCTGATCTGGATCAACACTCTCATCGCACCGGCCGCCGGACTGGTCACCTGGATCGCAATCGAACGGATCCGTGCCACCCGGCCCAGCAGCATCGGCAGCGTCTCCGGCGCCATCGCCGGCTTGGTGGCCATCACCCCTGCCTGCGCGAACGTCGAACCCTATGCGGCGATCATCATCGGAATCGCTGCGGGCGCGGGCGCCGTCCTGGCCGTCGAGGCGAAGAATCGTCTGCGCTACGACGATGCGCTCGACGTCGTCGGCGTTCACCTGGTCGCCGGGGTCATCGGTACCGTGCTGATCGGACTCTTCGCCGTCCCGAGTGCGAACTCTGCGGCCGGTCTCTTCCACGGCGGAGGCCCAGGGCTGCTCGTGTCACAGATCGCGGCCACCGTGGTCGCTCTGGTCTATGCAGGAGGCGTCACCCTGGTCATTGCCCTCGTGCTGCGCACGACCATGGGCCTTCGCATCGATCCGCGAGACGAGCTTGCCGGCATCGACGCCTTCGAACACGCGGAGCAGGCCTATTCCTTCCGCTGAGCCAGCGTCGGCGCCCACGATCGGTCTCGAGGGGACTGGTTGTGGGCGCATTCTCAGCTTCTCCGGTTTCAGTCGGACACCGGTGAGTTGTTAGGCTAGGGAGTCGACCAATTATCGTGAAGAAGGCTTGTACGTGTTTAATTCTCTTTCCGACAGGCTCACCGCGACGTTCAAGAACTTGCGCGGCAAGGGCCGGCTGTCCGAAGCCGATGTGGATGCCACCATCCGCGAGATCCGGCGTGCTCTTCTGGACGCCGACGTCGCTCTGCCCGTCGTCCGTGCATTCACCGGACGCATCCGCGAGAGGGCGCTGTCCGAAGAAGTCTCGGGTGCGCTCAACCCGGGCCAGCAGGTCGTCAAGGTCGTCAATGATGAACTGGTCGGCATCCTCGGCGGAGAGACCCGTCGCCTGAACTATGCGAAGCGCCCGCCCACGGTGATCATGCTCGCCGGTCTGCAGGGTGCGGGTAAGACCACACTGGCCGGAAAGCTCGCGTACTGGCTGAAGTCCGAAGGCCATCGTCCGATGCTCGTTGCAGCTGACCTGCAGCGTCCCAACGCCGTCAATCAGCTCGAGATCGTCGGCGAACGTGCGGGCGCCTTCGTCTACGCACCAGAACCCGGCAACGGCGTCGGCAATCCGGTGCAGGTGGCAACCGACTCCCTCGATGTCGCAAAGTCCAAGCTTCACGATGTCGTCATCGTCGACACCGCCGGTCGTCTCGGCATCGACGAAGAGCTCATGCAGCAGGCCGCTGACATACGTTCCGCGGTCAACCCGGACGAAGTCCTGTTCGTCATCGATGCGATGATCGGTCAGGACGCGGTGAAGACCGCCGAGGCGTTCCTCGAAGGCGTTGACTTCACCGGTGTCGTGCTCTCGAAGCTCGATGGTGACTCACGTGGTGGTGCCGCGCTGTCCGTCGCCGAGGTGACCGGAAAGCCGATCATGTTCGCGTCGACCGGTGAGTCGATGAAGGAGTTCGAACAGTTCCATCCCGACCGGATGGCTGACCGGATCCTCGATATGGGTGACATCCTCACCCTCATCGAGCAGGCCGAGAAGAACTTCGACGAGAAGGAGACCGCGAAGCTTCAGAAGAAGGTCGAAGCCGGTGAGGACTTCGACCTCAATGACTTCCTGACTCAGATGTCGGGCCTGAAGAAGATGGGCTCGATGAAGAAGATGCTGGGCATGATGCCCGGCATGAGCCAGTACAAGGATCAGCTGGAGAACTTCGACGAACGCGAAGTCGACCGCGTCGAAGCCATTGTGCGATCGATGACTCCGGCAGAGCGCACCAACCCGAAGATCCTCAACGGATCACGCCGGGCACGCATCGCCAAGGGCGCCGGCACCACGGTGACCGCGGTCAACCAGCTGATGGAGCGTTTCACTCAGGCGCAGAAGATGATGCGTGGGATGACTCGTGGCGGCGGGATGCCCGGAATGGGCGGAGGCGGCGGTATGCCGGGCATGGGCGGTATGCCAGGAATGGGCTCAGTGCCAGGCGGCGGCAACCGTAAGAAGAAGGCTGTGGGCAAGAAGAAGGGCCGCAAGGGCGGTCAGTCGGGCAACCCCGCCAAGCGTGCGCAGCAGGCGCAGGCGCTTGAGGACAAGAAGGCCGGCAAGACGAAGGACCCCGTCGGCTCGGCCTTCGGGGGAGTCGATCTCGACGGTGAAGAAGACTTCGATATGAAGAACCTGCCGAAGGGCTTCGGCGGGATGTTCCCAGGTGGAAAGTAGTACGGCTTTCTGGCACAATTGAGTCTTGTACTTTTGCTTCCGACGCGGGCCCTCTCTTCCGCGTTGAGGTGATAGTCCAGGTCACAGACTCCGACAGGTCAACCCCACGATTCTTCTGGAACCTCTGTGCAACATAAAGACAAAAGGAGACACCACTAAAGTGGCAGTCAAAATTCGCTTGACCCGCATGGGCAAAATCCGTGCACCGTTCTACCGCGTTGTCGTGGCCGATTCGCGCACACGTCGCGATGGTAAGGCCATCGAACAGATCGGCATCTACCACCCGACCCGCAACCCATCGGTCATCGAGATCGATTCGGAGCGTGCACAGCACTGGCTCTCCGTCGGTGCTCAGCCGACCGATCAGGTTCGCACACTCCTGAAGCTCACAGGTGACTGGCAGAAGCACACCGGCATCGGCGAAGCAGTGAACACTGTGAAGCCGCAGCCGGAGAAGGAAGCCTTCGTGGCTCCTGCTGCCGGATCCGTGATCAAGGAAGCCATCACTCCTAAGGGTTCGGACAAGGCTGCGGAAGCACCTGCCGAAGAAGCAGCTCCTGCTGCCTCCGAAGAGAGCGCTGAAGCCTGATCATGTTGGCTGATTCGCTCGAACACCTGGTCCGCGGCATCGTCGATCATCCAGACGATGTTGCTGTTCGATCCCGCTCGTCACAGCGCGGGACCACGCTCGAGGTTCGGGTTCACCCGGAAGACCTCGGTCGTGTCATCGGTCGCGCGGGGAGAACCGCAAAGGCTCTGCGTACCGTGATCAACTCTCTTGCCGGCCGTGAGTCGGTGCGAGTGGACCTCATCGAGGCGTAACACCTTCATCAGGAAAGGGGGACCCGGCGTTTCATCGCCGGGTCCCCCTTTCCTGTATTCACTGATCAGGCGGTGATATTGCACGGTGCAAACCGGGCGCGAGGCAGATATGACCGAGTCAGCGGACTAAACTGTGTGCTTGAAGTGAATGCGTACCCGCATCTGCACGGTCACACGCATCATCACACGCACGAGCTTGAGTACTTTCATGAACACGAGGAGCAGCATGGACACGGTGATCGCCCGGTTGGGCAAACCGCACGGCATCAAAGGCGAATTCACCGTCGAGGTGCGTACCGACAGGCCGGATGAACGACTCGTCCCCGGCCAGACCTACACGACCGATCCCGACATCGGCGAGCTGACGCTGGCGACGGCGAGGTGGCACCGGGACCGTCTGCTGCTGACCTTCGACGAGGTTCCCGATCGGAACCGGGCCGAGGCGATCCGCAACACCCTGATCCTCAGTGACCTGGATGAGGACGAGGTCGAAGACGATGCCTGGTACCTCGAAGACCTCATCGGGCTGAGAGTCCTCGAAGGCGAGACACAGGTCGGCGAGATCGTCGACGTCACGAACGGCACTGCCCAGGACCTGCTCCATATGAAGCACGTCGACGGTCATCAGGCGCTCATTCCATTCGTCACCGAGATCGTGCCCGAGGTCGATGTTGAGGCCGGATGGGTCAGAGTCACGCCTCCGGCTGGTCTCTTCGACGCCTCGTGAGCACAGGCATGAAGATAGACGTCGTCTCCATCTTCCCGGAGTACCTGGCCGGACTCCAGCTATCCCTCATCGGCAAGGCTGTCGATCAGGGGCTGCTGGACTTGAACGTGCATGACCTGCGCGACTTCACCTTCGACCGACACAACACCGTCGATGACTCACCGTATGGCGGAGGAGCCGGCATGGTGATGAAGGCCGAGCCGTGGGCGCTGGCACTCGAGCACATCCTCGGCGGGAAATCACCTGAGACTGTCGGCGGCGAGGAGCGCACAGTCAGCGGGAACTCTGCTGAAGGCGAGCCCGCCGGTAACGGGAAGCCGATCCTCATCGTGCCCAGCCCTGCCGGCCCCGTGTTCAACCAGCGCATCGCCGAGGAGCTCTCCAACGCCGACCACCTGGTGTTCGCATGCGGACGATACGAAGGGATCGATCAGCGCGTCATCGACTGGTCGGCTCAACATTTCGATCTGCGACCCATGAGCATCGGAGACTATGTGCTCAATGGGGGAGAGGTCGCCTCGATGGTGATGATCGAAGCGGTCAGCCGCCTCATCCCCGGAGTCATCGGCAACCCCGAGTCCCTGACAGAGGAAAGCCATGAAGACGGCCTCCTCGAATACCCGATCTACACGAAGCCCGCCAGCTGGAGAGACCGGGACGTGCCCGAAATCCTACTCAGTGGAAATCACGGTGCGATCGCACGGTGGCGACGGGACCGGAGACTCGAGCGCACGGCCGAGATCAGACCCGATCTGCTCGCCGAACTCCACGATCTGGATAAGCACGATCGAAGCGTTCTGGACCGGTTTGAGTCCGGAGACGAATCCGTGAAAGAATAGGTCGTCGCGTTTGTTGGCATTCACCTGCTTCAGGGGGATGGATGCCCAGAACTGTTCTCCGATGTCGACATCGGAGAATTTCGGGGAGTGATCCCGACAGACGATCCAATCACCGGTTCAACCGGTCCGATATGCGTGTCCTCGACCTGAAGCTGGGGATACATGGAGAAACACAATGCAGAAGCTTGATGTTGTTGATGCAGCCTCGATAAAGTCTGATGTTCCTGAGTTCCGCCCAGGCGACACCCTCAACGTTCACGTTCGCGTGATCGAAGGATCGCGTTCGCGTATTCAGGTGTTCAAGGGAATCGTCATCCGTCGCCAGGGCGACGGAATCCGCGAGACCTTCACCGCTCGTAAGATCAGCTTCGGCGTCGGTGTCGAGCGCACGTTCCCAGTGCACTCGCCCATCGTCGAGAAGCTCGAAGTCCTCGCACGCGGTGACGTTCGTCGCGCGAAGCTGTACTACCTGCGCGACCTGCGCGGCAAGGCTGCACGCATCCGCGAAAAGGCCTGATTATTGCCTGGCACTGTGGGCAATGATCACGCTGTGCCGAAGAATCAAGAAAACGCGACCTTCGGGTCGCGTTTTCTGTACTCTGGCCGCTTCTGGAAGATCGTCGCCGTCATTGCGATCCTCATCATCGTCATCGGCGGGTCGGTACGCGGGTTCGTCATCCAACGGTTCACGATCCCTAGCGCATCGATGGAACCGACCCTCAACGTCGGCGATGACATCACCGTGTGGCGTCCCGACGCGCTGACGTCTGATATCCAACGCGGAGACATCGTCGTCTTCGACGGTCGAGGCTCCTTCGTTGACGATGCGCTGCCGACCCCGCTGCAGAAGGTGGGGTCATGGGTTGGGATCGGAAATCGAGACGTCTACTACGTCAAACGCGTCATCGCGCTCGGTGGAGACACCCTCCGATGCTGCGACGCGCAGGGCCGGATGCTGCTCAACGACGAACCTCTTGCAGAGGATTATGCTCCGCAACCGGCCTCAGCCACTGAGTTCTCGATCGAAATCCCTGCAGACACCATGTGGGTGATGGGCGACAACCGGAACAACTCCGCCGACTCGCGTGCACTGATGGGCAAACCAGGCGGCGGGTTCATCCCCCTTGACCGAGTCATCGGACCAGTGATCGGCCATGGCTCCTCGATCGACTGATCTGCCGCGCTGACTTGGCCGGCTGACCTGGCGCGCTGATCTGGCACGCGGATCTGGCACGCGGATCTGGCACGCGGATCTGGCACGCGGATCTTAGTGGCCGACCTGGGTGGCCGATCTGGGCAGCCGAGATGATCGCCGGCTGAAAGGTGGCGCTCCGGAGTGCTGGTACGCTCATTTCATTCCCTCTGGGGAACCTGTGGTCCGATGCGAAAGCGAACGAATGTCAACCGAATCAGAAGCTTCCCCACCTTCAGCCTCGAAGAGATTCCTCCGTGGCCTGCTCGAGATCGCAGCGATCATCCTCGTCGCCATTATCATCTCCACCGCCCTCAAGACCTGGGTCGTCCGCTCGTTCTACATTCCTTCAGGATCGATGATGGAGACCCTGCAGATTGATGACAGGGTCCTTGTCAATGAGATGGCGCCCCGTTTCGGACCGGCCAACCGTGGTGACATCATCGTCTTCGACGACCCAGACCATTGGCTGAGCCCTCAAGAAGTCTCGGAATATCAGCCCAACCCTCTCCTCGAATTCATCGGATTGGCTCCCGCAGACGGTGGCCAACAGCTGATCAAACGCGTCATCGGCGTCGGCGGCGACACCGTCGAATGCTGCGATGCGCAGGGACGGATCCTCGTCAACGGCGAACCCATCGATGAGACCTACCTCGACGCCGACACAGCTCCTTCCGAGATGGACTTCAAGGTCACCGTTCCCAAGGGCCACTACTGGGTGATGGGAGACAACCGCAGCAACTCCGCAGACTCCCGATATCACGTCGACACACAGCCCTATGTTCCCGAAGACAACGTGGTGGGCACCGTCTTCCTCATCAACTGGCCGTTTAAGCATTTCAGCTGGATGTCCACGCCGAAAGCGGTCTTCGCCGATGTCCCCGACTCCGAGGGAATCACCGGCAGCTGATGGCACAGATCGGATTGCAGGACCTCAGCCTCGAACGCGCACTGCTGGCAGAAGGCTATGAGTTCGTCATCGGCATCGACGAGGTCGGCCGTGGTGCGCTGGCCGGACCGGTCAGCGTGGGAGTTGCTCTCTTCGACCTCAGAGAGCTCACCGACGCCGAGGTGCCTGCGGGCATTCATGATTCGAAGCAGTTGAGCGCGCTGTCGCGTCAAACCGCGACCGATCGTGTCAATGGGTGGGCGCGGGCGACAGCAGTGGGGTCGACGACGCCGAATGAACTCGACGAACTCGGGATGACCATGGCTCTGAACCTGGCCGGGCGTCGGGCACTGTCTGACATGCTGGTGACGCTCTTCGGCGCAGCAGTCTGCCCGCAGTCGACGATGGTGCTCCTCGACGGCAAACACGATTGGCTTTCAGCTCCACTCACGCTCGACTGCCTGGGGATATTCGGGCCCGCAGCGGACTTGGATCTGCCCCCGGTGCGGACTGTGATCAAAGGTGACGGCAGCGTCCCAGTCATCGCCGCAGCAAGTATTGTGGCAAAAGTGGACCGAGACGAGGAGATGATCGCACTCGCGCAGGCTCACCCCCAGTATGGTTGGGAGTCGAATGTCGGGTACGGAACCATGAAACACCGTCGGGGCATCGCCGATTTCGGCCCCAGCATTCACCACCGGAGAAGCTTCCGCCTGCAAACGGCGCACGATGCGAAGGAGGGATCGTCATGAGCACCGATGATCTGGACGATTACGAAGCTCAACTGGAGCTGCAGCTCTACAAGGAGTATCGCGATGTCGTAGGACTCTTCGCCTACGTTGTAGAGACCGAACGGCGCTTCTACTTGGCCAACCACGTTGACCTCAAGGCCCACAACGATGCCGGAGACGTCTATTTCGAACTGACGCTGCGCGACGCTTGGGTGTGGGACAGCTACCGATCAGCACGCTTCATCAAGACCGTGCACGTGCTGACCTTCAAGGACGTCAACATCGAGGAGATCGCGAAGAACGATCTGGAACCGCCGACGTCAATCAGGGGCTGAGAACTCTGACGACCAGTGGCTGCCGTACGTGAGTTCCTGAATCGAGAGAACCACTCGCACACACTTCGTCTGTGGACCGAACCCTGACTTGCACGTGATCGGCCTGTGGACGGCTAAGCGCCGTCCACAGGCCGATTTTGTGCTCTTGCCACGCTTGCAGTGCCGGTAGTGGTCTGTCTGTCATGGAACCAACATCGGGCAGACGGAGCACAACGACATCGGGGATGCGTCAGCGTGCTGTGGGTCAGACAGGGGAGGACCTGGCCGCTGAATTCCTGCAGCGGCAGGGAATGGTCGTCATCGAACGTAACTTCAGGTGCCCGCGGGGAGAGATCGACATCATCGCCCGAGACGGTGACACCATCGTCTTCGTAGAGGTGAAGACCCGCAGAACCTTCGCCCTCGGATCTCCGCTCGAGGCCGTGACCAGGGCGAAGCTGAAGCGGATCAGAATGCTCTCGGGCATCTGGCTGCGCGGACAAAGTGACTTCTTCCCCAGCGTCCGCATCGATGCCCTCGGCATCGTAATGGAACCAGAACCCGCCTACTCCCACCGCCGCAATCTGCAGGTCGACTCATGAGCGAGGAGGCGAAGCTCAATGTGATCGGTCGCTCGTCCGCCGTGGCGCTCTGGGGTCTGGCTGGCAAGATCGTGTCCATTGAAGCCTGCGTCAGCGCTGGTCTGCCCGGTATCGACATCGTCGGTCTGCCGGACGCCTCGGTCAGCGAATCGCGGAAACGACTTCGGGCCGCACTCGCATATCTGGGCATCCCCGTGGCCACACAGCATGTGACGATCAACCTCACTCCCGGCACTGTGCCGAAGGTCGGGACAGGATTCGACCTGGGTATCGCCGTGGCCGTGCTCAAGGCGCAAGGAATCATCACCGAAACGCACACGGAATCGATCATCCACTGTGGTGAGCTCGGCCTCGACGGACGCATTCGTCCCGTCAACGGTGTGCTGCCGAGCCTGCACAGCGGTCTTCAGGCAGGTTTCGACCGATTCGTCGTCCCCGTGGGCAACCGTCAGGAATCAGCACTGCTCGCCGGTGCCAGGGTCATGACCATCTCCTCTTTGGCCGAACTGATCAACATCTATGGCGGAGCACTCAACGTCCCGCAGCTGCCACCCGTCGTCGATGCAGCAGCCGCCCACCCAGAAACCTCGCAACGTCACGACCTCGCCGAAGTCCAAGGGCAGGCCGAAGCGCGTTTCGGCCTCGAGGTCGCTGCAGCCGGTGGACACAATCTCCTGATGCGAGGCACACCGGGAGCGGGGAAGACGCTGCTGGCGCAGTGCCTGCCGGGGATACTCCCACCGTTGGATGACCCACAAGCCGTCGAGGTGGCGGCGGTGCGTTCCCTGCGCGGAGAGCTGCCCATCGGCGAAGGCCTTGACCATCGGCCCCCATTCGAAGCGCCCCACCATCGCAGCACAGCCTCGGCGCTCATCGGCGGACGCAGACCGGGGTCGATAGGAATTCTCAGCAGAGCCCACCGAGGCGTTTTGTTCATGGACGAAGCACCCGAGTTCTCACGGGATGTACTCGAAGCACTACGTCAGCCGATGGAGGCTCGACAGGTCCACATCCACCGGGCCTGGGGATCCATGGTCCTTCCTGCATCGTTCCAATTGGTGATGGCGGCGAACCCATGCCCCTGCGGAGCCGGGATGCGCGGAGCCGAATCCACGTGTCGATGCACGCCGATGGACAAACGTCGCTACCGCAACAGGCTCTCCGGCCCCCTGCTGGACCGAGTCGACCTGCAACTCGAACTGTTCCCCGTCTCCCCAGCAGACATTCGCCTCGGCGGGGCACAGGAAGACAGTGCTGCAGTCGCTGGGAGAGTCAGGCTTGCCAGGCAGAGACAGGCCGACCGATACGTCGACTGTGACTGGACGCTGAACTCGAACGCCCCCGGGGCCTGGCTGCGTGAGCATTTCTCCCTGAGCCCGCACAGTCTGCGCGACCTAGACCGTGCGCTCGACACAGGAAGGATCACCATGCGCGGATACGACCGAGTGCTGAGGGTGGCAACGACCCTGGCAGATCTTGAAGGGACAGAGGCGCCCACACCGGACAAGATCACGACGGCTCTGGCGCTGAGGACCCAAGACTCATGAACGACGAAGGCAATAGAGACACTCGCGCGGCGATCGCTGCCCTGCTGAGGATCGGAGAACCAGGCGACGGACTGCTCACCGGACTCGTGAACGAGGTTGGTCCGATCGCCGTCCTTGAACTGATTCGGGCGGTGGCGGCCGGAAGATCGTCAGCAGCCGAGGCCGCGGAGAGTCTGTCGTCGTTTGTGGCCGCGGTGGCCGGCGGCGGGCAGCTGGGAGAGGCTTTCGACCGGTGGGCAGTGCGGGGCGAGGACGCGCAGGGGCATCGCGACCTCGAAGCCGTGCACAGACTGGGTGGGCGACTCGTCATTCCCAGTGACGACGAATGGCCGGCTTCGCTCAGTGACCTGGGGCCGGCGGCACCACTGGGACTGTGGGTCCGGGGCGAGGCGAAGTTGAACGCAGCATTAAAGCGTGCGGTCGCCATCGTCGGGGCACGCGCTGCCAGCAACTACGGCACCAAATGTGCCTCAGATCTTGCTTGGGACCTGGCCGCGAGAGGGCTGACCATCGTCTCCGGGGGAGCCTTCGGCATCGATGCGGCCGCCCATCGAGCAGCCATCGCCCGAGAAGGCACCACGATCGCGTTCATGGCTGGGGGAGTCGACCGTTTCTATCCGGTCGCGAACACCGAACTGTTCCATCAGATACTCGAACAAGGTGCGATCGTGTCCGAAACCGCTCCCGGGATGACTCCGATGCGACACCGCTTCCTGCTCCGCAACCGGCTGATCGCCGCCTCGTCCCAGGTCACCGTCATCGTCGAAGCAGGCTGGCGCAGCGGAGCCCTCAACACTGCTCGACACGCCCTCGAGCTCTCCCGTGAAGTCGCGGCATTCCCCGGATCCGTGTATTCGGCATCATCGACGGGAACCCACAGACTCATCCGAGATCATGAAGCGGAATTGGTGACCAGCTGCGAGGACGTCATCGAACTCACCAAAAGTGGGGAACCCACACTGTTCGACAACCGAAGCCCCTCGTCAGAGGACTCAAGTCTTCCTGCCGGCACCTCAAGCCTCCAAACCAGCAGCCGAAAGCGCGTACCGGCAGATCCGATCGATGACCTCGCCGAGCGAGAGAAGATCTGTGTCAACGTCCTCTCGGCGACCAAGGCTCTGGATGTCGGAACTGTGGCAGCACGAGCCGGACTGACCGTGCCGAACACTCTCTCTGCGCTCGCCGTCCTCGAACTGGCCGGTCTGAGTGCTCGTCGCGATTCCGGCTGGATCAAACTGCGCAGACCGGCCTAGATCCACTCCGTAGGTCCACCGTCAGGCTCGGCCGATCGCGTAACCTGAGGTTGTGACCCAATCGATGACCATCGCCGAGGTGGTGTCCGGCTATGCCGACCACCTGAGATCGCGCGACGTCTCCGCCCACACCTCGCGGGCCTACATCGCAGATGTCACCGAATTCTTCGACCATGCGGCTCACTCTCGAGCGGCCCAGTCCACGACCACGGACGCCGGGGTCCGAACCGCTGAGTTCGGGGTGGACGACATTGATCTCAACGACCTGCGTTCGTGGCTCATCACCCTCGATGACGCCGGAGCAGCGAAGTCCACCGTGGCTCGGAAGATCGCAGCCGTGAAGTCCTTCTTCGCCTACTGCGTGAACCGGCACGGGCTGACGAACAATCCGGCGGCGCGGCTGCGGACTCCGAAGAAGGAATCGCGTCTTCCCACCGTACTCAAACCTCAGCAGGCAGCCGATCTCGTATCCCGGGGGCGTCCTGCTCACGCTGAGGCGGAGGACAGCGATCCCATCGAAGCAGCCAAGTGGGCCAGGGACGCAGCCATCCTGGAGATGCTCTATGCCACGGCGGTGCGTGTATCGGAACTGACCGGACTGAACCGCAGCGACGTAGACTACCAGCGCTCGATGATCACCGTCCTGGGCAAGGGCAACAAGGAACGACGCGTCCCGTTCGGGAAACCCGCCCAGTCGGCGCTGCAGCAGTGGCTGAACCTGCGGCAGACGTTCGCCTCCGGCGGCAGCGGTGATGCGCTCTTCCTCGGCGTCAGAGGCGGTCGCATCGGAGCCAGACAGGTGAGAGAGCTCGTCCATAAGTACGGCTCCGATGACCCCAGCGCACCGGATATCGGCCCGCACGGGCTCAGGCATTCGGCGGCTACCCACATGCTCGACGGGGGAGCGGATCTGCGACAGATCCAAGAGTTCCTGGGGCATTCGACCATGAGCAGCACGCAGATCTACACCCATGTCTCGATGCAGCGACTGCAGGAGACCTATCGGCAGGCACACCCTCGGGCCTGACCACACCCGGCAATGTCATCACTTTCGTACCGGTGGGGTGTCATATTCAGATTGCATGAGTTTCTCCTTTTTGGCCTGCCTG
>NZ_JABUYE010000059.1:0-556 GCF_014897485.1 Brevibacterium sp. FME37 | reverse complement strand
ACTGAGTATTTTGAGGTTTGAAGGCCACTCGATATTGCCTCAGGGGACCACCGGTATTGCCTTTGGAGGCCAGGAGTGGCGTCGGTGGGGGCCACCGGTGAGTAGTTGAAGCCGTGGGTGCCAGCCAATATTATGCTTGGGGCCGGCAACATTGGCCTTGGGGACCAACTATGGTGTCGGTCAGCGCCGCCGACTTCCATCGTTGCTGAAATACTCGAAGGTCGAGTGGTCACGCATCTGGCGGAGGCCTGCGCGAGGGCCCGGGCGGCGTCGTGCACCGTGGTGTGGCCAACCATGACCCCGGCGTACTCCACAGCGGCTGGGTATTTTGTAGCGAGCCTTCTCGGCGCAACCACTGCGAAACACTGTCGTTGCCGCTACAGGCGTTCCGGTCGTTACAGCGCAAAGCTTTGTTTGCCCTCGCCGGGCCGAGAAGTTTTCGATTGGGCATGGCCCCCAATGACGCCATGGGTGGTCCCCAAAAGAGCCAACGCTGATTTCGATCACTGGCGCCCAGAGGCACGACTGGTGGACCCCAGCGAAGCGAATATTCAGT
>NZ_JABUYE010000008.1:0-206651 GCF_014897485.1 Brevibacterium sp. FME37 | reverse complement strand
TATGGAAGCACTGTGAGGTGTGGAGTTGACTGGTACTAATACGCCGATCACTCATATAACCCTTTTTTTGGTGGTTGTGTGTGCGGGAAGCATTTATAGGGTTTCACGAGATGTTTATTGACGAGTCACATTGTGTGTGGTGTTCGCGTTCGCTGTACGGTTCTTGGACCGCTACTTGCCCTTTGAGGACTTGAGAGTTTTTGGGGTGGTGGTGGTGTGTTGGTTTTGCGGTGGTGATAGTGGTGGGGAAACGCCCGGTTAACCGTTCCGATCCCGGTAGCTAAGCCCATTCGCGCTGATGGTACTGCAACTTGGTGGTTGTGGGAGAGTAAGTGACTGCCGCAATATTTTTTAGGGAGGCCATCCTGTCGTTGACAGGGTGGCCTTCCTGCTTTTTGGTGAGGGGTCATTCCGCTTCGGTGGGATGGCCCCTTTCTCGCATTCATAGGAGTTTCAGGGCCAGGGGCGCTGGTGCAAGTGTTGGGTTTTCCCTATTCGACAGTTGAGTTTGCCTCAGTTCAACTGTCCAGCTTCCGTCCTACAGTTGCAGTATGCAAGACAACCTGCGTCTCAACGAAGATCCTGTGGCCGACGAAGAGGACGGCGGAGGCTGCCGAAATGGGAATGGCTCCTCGGCAGCACGTGCAACGGATCCCACCCAAGCTCGCAGCCCCGGCAAGATTCGAATGATCACTGTCCGGGTCCTGTGGACCGGACACTGGCTGCTTCGCATCTGGCTGGCAGGCTACCTGCTGATCTACGGGTGGTCGAAGGTGTTCCTCATGCAGATGGGACAGGCCGACTACTCCGACGCGCTCGTCCAATATGGCGAAATGAGTCCCATGGGATTGCTATGGCGTTTCATGGCCTTCTCTCCGAGCATCCAGATCCTGGCTGGCCTGGCCGAGGTCGCAGCCGCAGCCTTCCTTCTGTTTAGGCGCACAGCCTGGTTGGGTGCCCTTCTCGCGGCTCTGAACATGGGGATTGTGTTCCTGCTCAACCTGACCTTCGACGTGCCCGTCAAACAGCTTTCAGGCATCATGGCTCTTGCAGGAATCATCCTCCTCATTCCCAACCTGCGCCGGCTATGCCGCTTCGTGGTCGGCAAGCCCACAGGTGCAAGAGTGGCAGGTCTGATCTCCACGAACCGTATCTTCGTGGCGATCACACGGTGGGCCGCGCCCCTGCTCGCCATCGCAATGTTGGTCGGCTCGGGCGTCGTATTCGGAAATATGACCGACTGGGGCAGACTCGATGCGCAAAGCGCCATAGCTGGGGTCTACTCGGTCTCAGGCGAGAGCAGAGCGGACTTCAACGACTCTCAAATCACGCAGGCAGCCTTCGGGCAACTGTCCAAAGAAAGGACTGCTGCCGTGGGCCTGCGTTACGCCGACGGAAGCCTGCAGAAGGGCTCCTACAGCGTAGATGGGGACAATAAGGTCAGGCTCAAGCTCTACCCGGAGCAGAAGGGCTCGCAAGGTCTCATCAGAGACTATGTCGACGAGGCGACCCTCACCTTCGCCATCGATGACTCGGGCGAAATCACCCTGACAGGTGAGGCCTTGACGCGACGCTGACGCCCGACCGGGAACGTCGGTACCTCTTCGACCGTGACTTCAGCTGGGAGCCGCGCACACCCGTCAACCGATGACGGGTGGTCAGCACCTGCAGATCAGCGGCCGAAGAGCTTCGAGAACAGACCCTTCTTCTTTTTCGGTTCCTCAGACTTGGTCTCTGCCTCGTCGGTCTGACGATCGGTGTCGTGCGTGCCTTCCGTGCCCGACCCTGCAGGCTCAGTCTCGGCGTCCGCTGCCTGTTCCGATCCGGTTGCAGGCGTGGGACGAGCGTAAGTGGAGTCGCGCTCGTTCTCGGGTGCCGCCTCGGCGGGGGAGGTGGTTGGAACATTCGAGGGAGATGCCTCGGTTGTGGAATCGCCTGGCGACTGTGTAAGCGTTGATGCCGAGTCTGCTGCTTCCACATCGGTCGGAGCAGGTTCTCTGCTCTCAGGCCGTGTTGCACTAACCGGCTCGGAATCTGAGCGCGGTGCGGTGGCAGCAGGATTCGACTCGGTCGCCGCGGCAGGAACATCCGCGGCCTCTTCTGCGGGCGCGGACGTCCCGGTGGACTGCGCATACTGCTGCGCGGCTTCACCTTCGAGCGGTGCACCCATCTCGCAATTGGAGATCCGGTTCTGGTCGTCAAAGGACAGGTCAGCCGACCCATCGGCGAAGAGCAGACGTAGTCCGGCCTCGGGCAACACTGCGGTGGGGATGCCCCGCTTGGCCACATATGCCTCGAGGGCGACGCGATGATCGGTCACAGTCGTCTGTGTCAGTCCCTGCATGAGAGCTCGCACAGTGGCCTTGACCTGAGGCTCGGGCAGAGTCAGCTCCGGAGCATCGACGAGCAGCCAGACCGTCGTGCCTGCACCGGCTGCAGCAGGATAGTGAGCCCACTTTCCGGTGGCCTCCTTCGACGCCAAGGTCAGACGCAGCGCAAGCTCCTCATCCAGGGGGAGCTCCTCAGAGATCAACTCGGCGACATCCTCGGCGGCGCCGAACTTGCGAACCTCGTGGGCGAGGCCGACGACAGCCTCGGGGAACTCGTTGATGTTCTCCCAACCCCACAGCCATGTACTCTGCCCATTCGACTCCGAACCGAGCAGATGCGGGCGGCCACGCAGAACAGTCCCCTCCGCAGAAGTGAAGGTCAGGTGTGGGTCGGACGAGAAATCGACCTCCCATTCGGCATCGGCGATGAGAGCGCCGAAGTGCGTCTGCATCTCTGTGGAGAAGAAGACGGCGCGATTGACGAGGTCCTGCAAAGTTGTGCTCATGATTTCAAGACTAGAGGTGTCCGCCCGATTAGCGAAGAGGCACGCGGAGCTACCGCCGAGGTCGGAGCCGGTTTTACCTGTTCGTGTCAGTGCCGTGTGGTGAACTGCAACGAGAAGGGAAACAGGTTCAACCTATTGTTCGAGAGGGGAACGCATGTAAGATAGCCTGTTGCGCTTTCGAATTTCTCAACGCCTGTTTCGCGAACTACTACCTTATCTGGACTTCCGCTGTGGCCCTATTACGCCTGTCTCTGAAATACGCCCGATCCTATTGGCTCTACATCATCTTCGTCGTCGTCCTGCAGCTGGCCGCAACCATTGCGGCGCTGTTCCTGCCGAGTCTGAATGCGCAGATCATCGACCAGGGCGTCGCGAAAGGTGACACCGATTTCATCTGGTCGACCGGCATGACGATGATCATCGTCTGCCTCGTCCAGGTCGTCACGGCAGTCACCGCCATCTTCTTCGGTGCTCGCACCGGCATGGGAGTCGGGCGGGATCTGCGCCGTGCCATCTACAGCAAGGTCGATGAGCTCTCGACGCTTGAAGTGGGCAAGTTCGGCAGCGCCACCCTCATCACCCGTAACACCAACGACGTGCAGCAAGTCCAGATGCTGGTGCTCATGACCTTGAACTTCATGGTCTCCACACCGATCATGTGCATCGGCGGAATCATCATGGCACTGCGCGAGGACGTGGGGCTGTCCTGGCTGGTGTGGGTGTCCGTGCCGTCGCTGTTCATCGTCGTCGGCATCCTCGTCTATCTGCTCATGCCGCTGTTTCGACGGATGCAGGAGCAGGTCGATGACATCAACGGAGTCCTCCGCGAACAGATCACCGGCATCAGAGTTGTCCGCGCGTTCGTGCGCGAACCATTCGAAACCGACCGCTATGCCCTCGCCAATCGGGCCCTGACGGAAACCTCGGTGAAGGTCGGCAACCTCTTCGTTCTCATGTTCCCCGCGATCATGATGATCCTCCACCTCGCCACCGCCGCCGTGCTGTGGTTCGGCGGACACCGCGTTGACGCCGGTCAGATGGAAGTCGGATCGCTGACGGCCTTCCTGCAGTACATTCTGCAGATCCTCGTGGCCGTCATGATGGGGGTGTTCATGATGATGATGATTCCCCGCGCAGTCGTCTGCGCCGAACGCATCTCCGAAGTCCTCGATTCGACCACGTCGATGGTCATTCCCAAGGGCGTGGATGAACTCCCTCGCCGAGGTGAGCTCGAGTTCCGCAATGTCACCTTCGGTTATCCCGGGGCCGAGATGCCAGTCCTCGAGAACCTCAGCTTCACCGCACAGCCAGGCACGACGACTGCGATCATCGGAGCCACGGGCGCCGGCAAATCCACGATCGTCAACCTCATCCCGCGGCTGCTTGACCCGCAGTCGGGCGAGGTCCTCATCGACGATGTTCCGGTCAGCGCCTTCAATAGGCATCAGCTGGCGCAGCTGGTGGGCCTCGTCCCGCAGAAGCCGTACCTGTTCTCGGGCACGATCGCCTCTAACCTGCGGTTCGGAAACGAGTTCGCTGATGATACAGAGCTGTGGGAAGCACTGACGACGGCTCAGGCCGCGGGTTTCGTCGCCGATAAGACTCATCAGCTCGAGGAAGGCGTCGCCCAAGGTGGCACGAACTACTCGGGTGGGCAGAGACAGAGGCTGTGCATCGCCAGAGCATTGGCGGCTAAGCCGAAGATCTTCGTCTTCGATGATTCATTCTCTGCTCTCGACGTGGCCACCGACGCCCGTCTGCGCAGCGCCTTGGATGACACCACCGGTGATTCGACCGTCGTGGTTGTGGCGCAGCGAGTCTCGACTATTCGAGACGCCGACCAGATCATCGTCCTCGATGAGGGCAAGATCGTCGGCCGGGGAACACACGAAGAGCTCGTGGACGCGAACGAAACCTACCAGGAGATCGTCGAATCCCAGCTGGCCACGGAAGGGGTGAACTGACTTGACGAACAAGGAATCCAAGGAGTCAACGACGTCAACCACCTCGGCGGCAACAGCGACCGTCGTTCCCGACACAGCGCAGACCACCGAAGAGGACTACCTGCCCCACGGCGACGAGGGGGACATGTTCAGCGATACCCCGGCTAGGAAGGCAAAGCATTTCTGGCCCTCGGTCAAACGACTGTTTGGGCTGATGGGTGCGGAGAAGCTGGGCCTCATCAACGTCGTCCTTCTCGTCATCGGTTCAGTCGTGCTCACCGTCATCGCACCGAAGGTGCTGGGCAAGGCCATGGATATCATCTACTCCGGTGTCATCGGCTCCCAGATGCCTGCGGGCGCCAACGCCGACGACATCATCGCCGGCGCTCGGGCTGAAGGCAGAGACGACTTCGCCAATATGCTCTCCACCGCCGAGGTTGTTCCCGGCCAGGGCATCGACTTCACCGCTCTGGGCCAGATCATCATCCTCGTGCTCCTCATGTACCTTGTGGCCTCGATGCTCATGTGGGCGCAAGGCTACATCCTCAACGCCCTCGTGATGCGCGTCGTCTACCGACTCCGCGAAGACATCGAACGCACCATCAACAAACTGCCTCTGCGATACTTCGACACCAGGCAGCGCGGCGATGTGATGTCGCGCGTGACCAACGACGTCGACAACATCCAGCAGGCACTACAGCAGGCCTTCTCGCAGCTCGTCCAATCCGCTCTGACCATCCTGGGCATCGGCGTGATGATGTTCATCGTGTCCTGGCAATTGGCACTGCTGGCGCTTATCGCACTCCCACTCTCAGCGCTCATCGCCGGTGTCATCGGCACCCGGTCGCAGAGGTTGTTCAAGGCACAGTGGAAGCACACCGGTGATGTCAACGGACATGTCGAAGAATCGTTCTCCGGCCTCGACGTGGTTCGCGCCTTCGGTCGTGACGAGATCATGCTCGAGGAATTCGATCGCCGCAATGAATCCCTGTACCAAGCCTCGGCCGGTGCACAGTTCGTGTCGGGCATGATCATGCCCGCGATGCAGTTCGTGTCCTACCTCAGCTACGTCCTCATCGCCGTCGCAGGCGGCCTCAAGGTGGCCTCGGGGCAGATGACACTGGGCGACGCGACGGCCTTCATCCAGTACTCCCGTGAGTTCTCCCAGCCGATCTCTGAGATGGCTGGTGTGGCGAACATGCTGCAGTCCGGCGTCGCCTCGGCAGAGAGGACCTTCGAACTCCTTGATGCTGAGGAAGAAGAACCCGACGACGCTGAGGAGACGCTGCCGCAGCGCACTCCTGGCAGGGTCGAGTTCTCCGAGGTCAGCTTCCGCTACACCGAGGACACTCCGCTCATCGAGAAGGTCTCGTTCACGGCCGAGCCCGGCCACACGGTGGCCATCGTCGGACCGACTGGGGCTGGCAAGACCACCTTGGTCAATCTGGTGATGCGCTTCTACGAAATCACCGGCGGCCACATCTTCCTCGATGGCACTGACACTCAGGACCTGTCCCGAGCAGATCTGCGGTCCCATGTGGGCATGGTGCTCCAGGATGCGTGGCTGTTCGAAGGCACCATCCGAGAGAACATCCGGTACGGCAGGCTCGACGCCACCGACGACGCGGTCATGGCTGCAGCGCAGGCAACCATGGTCGACCGCTTCGTGCGTCAGCTGCCCGATGGGTACGACACGATCATCGACTCCGACGGCGGCAGCGTCTCTGCCGGAGAACGTCAGCTCATCACGATCGCGCGAGCATTCCTCGCAGATCCGTCACTGCTCATTCTCGATGAGGCGACATCCTCGGTCGACACCCGCACCGAGGTGCTCGTCCAGCAGGCTATGGCCGCTTTGCGAACGGATCGGACATCGTTCGTCATCGCACACCGACTGTCGACGATCCGCGATGCCCACACCATCCTCGTGATGGAGGACGGAGCCATCGTCGAACACGGAAACCACGAAGAGCTGCTGAGCGCAGAAGGAGCGTACTACCGTCTCTACATGTCGCAGTTCCGAGGGGAGGACGCTGAAGAGCAATTCACCGCTGAGGTGCTGGCGGAATCAGAGGCCGAACCTGGAATCCTCATCGAGGAACCCACCGGCGTCGAAGCCGATGAGGGTGGTGACGAAATCGAGACCCAGCGCACCGGTGAGGCCTGACCTAGTGGAGAGTCGCCGGCCACGGACGGTGACAACACCGGTGTGATCGGCTCGAGCGCTGATCGAGCAGCGCCGGATTCGGCCCCCGCATTTCACGTGCGGGGGCCGAATCGTCTTCTGAGGACGGTAACGATCTTTAAGCGAAGTCAGGCGATCTCCGGAGATTGTGACCATGATGTTCCCTGCACCCAGCGGTACGAGATACCGGACGGTAGCCGATGAAGATCGAGGTGGGCTCGGTCAGCAGAGCATTGAAAATTCAGAGATCGATTCAATTGACGGATCTGGATGTCTCAAGGGGATAACCATTTCAACATTTCCCTATTGCATTTCCGTCATGAACTAAATGAACAAAAATGTCTCCTTCCTAACTACGTACGTATGGTCTTTTCCATAACCGAACATGGCAGCCACCCAGATCTCTGGAAGGATCCTCATGAAACGGCTGGCACTTGCAGCAGCTTTCGCCTTGGCAGTCTCCACCGTGGGAGTCGGGCCAGCAGCTGCAGAATCTCTGACCACCGCCGAGGCACTCGCCGCTCAGGCTCGCGTTGAAGCTCCGACCGAAGCTGCAGCCGATCCGGGGGACGGCGCCGATCCCGGAACGGGCGAAGGACAGGACGCCTCGGAAACAGACCCGGATCGGGACCAAGATGGAGGTGAATCGACTGGCCCCGGTGAGTCGACCACTGCTGGCGAAGAGGCCTCTGACCCAGAGGACAGCGAGGATGAAGAGAACGAGGACGACGCAGCGAAACCTCAAGCAATCGAAGCGAACTTCGTTCTCGATAAGAAGAAGATGACCGCAGAAGAGATAGGTGATCCTGACAAGGGCATCGGTTACACGATTGAACCCCTCGAAGTCGGAGATGTCGTCACCGCCGAACCCGGTGAGGCCGGTTCGACCACTGTTGAAGCTGGCGGTGCGTTCACCGGCACAATTCTCGGCAACACCGAAGTCAAGGCTGGCGAGACGCTCGACGTGAGCGTCACGGTCACCCGTGACGGCGAGGATCCGAAGACCTTCAGCGGCAGCGTTCAAGTCGTCGCTCCAGAAGATGATGACGGCGATGGCGACCTCACTGTCTCGCCGAAGACCCAAAGTCTTGGCGATTTTGCCTCAGGCGGTGTCCGGATCGCACTCGACAACTGCACGATCGGTGGCGAGGTCAACTTCCGCATCACCCGCAAGGGCGATTCGGACACGACATTGTGGGAGGACACGCAGAAGGCCGATGAGAACTCGACCGGATCCACCACCTTCGTCCCGGACTCCAGTGAGGACGGCTGGATCGGTGACTTCGTCGTCGAGGCTACCTGTGGTGACAAGAGCACCAAGTCGGCCTTCACCGTGACCGATGAGGGCGGCGAGGATTCCGATGCTGACCTTACGGTGACGCCGA
Source organism: Brevibacterium sp. FME37 (assembly GCF_014897485.1). NCBI lineage: Bacteria > Bacillati > Actinomycetota > Actinomycetes > Micrococcales > Brevibacteriaceae > Brevibacterium > Brevibacterium sp. FME37. The sequence goes on along the minus strand of NZ_JABUYE010000008.1, from coordinate 198,302 downwards.
AGAGTCAGGAGCTGCAGGAGTTCCTCAATGACGGTGTGTACATCACGCTCGTCAATTGCCGCGTCGACGATGATGTGAAGTTCAGGGTGAGCACTAAGAATGACCCTGACACTACGATCTGGGAAGAGACGCAGAAAGCAGGAGAGGACGCCGCCGGATTCGTGAATTTCGTTCCCCAAGGCGAACGTGGAGCCTCCTGGGCCGACGAATTCCTTGTCATGGCGTCCTGCGGGGACAAGACCGCGGAGACGACCTTCACTGTGACCGATGACGGCAGCGTCATCGATCCGAAGCTCTCTATCGACCCGGAGAAGATCTCCGGAGAGGATTTCATCAACGGCGACAAAGGCGTGACGATCACCGTCACAGACTGCGAACCTGGCAGCGATGCCAAATTCGAGGTCTGGGGATTCGAACCCAGTGAAAAGCTCTATGACCAGAGTGCCGAGGTCGCCAAGAACGGAGCCGCATCGGTTCATGTCTACGGACTCGGCAACAGTTCCGAAGTCTATGTGGGCGCCTACCAGGTGAAGGTGAACTGTATGGACCAGGGTTTGAATGGTGGGTTCGTTGTCACGGGTGCAAGCGATGGGGGCGGCTCTGGCGATTCGGGCAACGCCGGCTCGATGCCGCGCACTGGCGCCGAGCTCACCGGTCTCGGTGCAGGGGCCGTATTGATCCTGGGAGGCGCAGCGACGATCCTCTTCGCTCGCCGCCGAGCTCAAGTAGGTAGGTGAGCTCAATCAGGACAGCGAACGATGACCCGACGGGTTGGTGAAGACTCCCGGCCCGTCGGCGCGAATCGACACTGTTAAGAGGGTATTCGGCTCCGGAACATAGATGGATCAGTCTGTGTTCCGGAGCCGAAATGCGTGCTCCGAACATGGTTATGCGTCAGGAGCACACCACCTTGCGGCGACGTCGTCAGGCGAGGACAGGGGGCTCTGCGTAGAGGTCTGGGCGTCGACGGTGTTATCGGCGATGACACGTGGGCAGTGGAGCTGCATGCGGCGTCAGCGACGCTCGGGACGGCCGTCGTGCTCAGATGAGCCGCAGGCTGAAATGGCTGATAACGATTGGATCGCGCACATTGGAAGGCTTCATCCGGACGTGATCCCAGAACTGAGTACCAGCTGAACGCAGGTGTTCGCATTGTCCTCAGGGTTCGTTCAGCCCGTCGCAGTTGCACGCGGGTGACCAGGAATGAAGCTACGTCTGCGGAAGATGTGAGAGTCAGCTGCGAAAGAGTCATCTCAGCGTCGGCTCAGCATTTCGGTGTGTAAGTTTCGTTGCCATTACAGAATGACGGAACTGTCATGACAGGCCTGTCATGACCACAATGAACACAACGCCACAACTCCTGTCTTTCGCTCGTATCGTCGTTGGCACAACTGATTACGGCAACACATCTTGATCTGACCCAATGATGCGAAAGAAGGATGATCACAATGAAGAAGCTCGCACTCGCAGCTACCGTCGCTCTAGGATTCTCCACGCTCGGAACCGGACCGGCGACCGCTTCAGGGCTCGGAACGGCACCCTCGGACTCTGCTCCGTCGGTCGGAACTTACTCGAACGAGGCTGCTTCCCCAGGCGTAGACAGCTCGAATGAAGATTCGGTGATGAAAGAAGCGGACTTGGCGTTGAAGTACAGGACGATGACTCCTCGGGAGGTCACAGGCGATAAGGGCATCGAGTTCACGATAGACGGGCTCAAGAAGGGCGATGACGTCACCACAAGCCTGGACAACGAGATGTGGACAGTGGAGCAGGACGGACCGTATGACGGAGCGGTTGTGATGAATGAGAAGCCTGACGATACGAACGTCAAGTTCACGATCACGGTCAAACGAGGTGATGAGCCGGACCGCTTGTTTCACGCCCGCGTCCACATCATCGAAGGCGATCGGGGCGACTACGATGACGGCACCCTCGTGATGGACCCGGAAGAGAAGATGCTCGACGAAGGGCTCTACCAGGAGGGGCTCAACCTGACGATGGTCAATTGCTCGAGCAAGGACCAAGTCAACTTCCAAGTGTTCAAGAAGAACGAGAAGAACAAGACGAAGGTCTGGGAGAAGAGCCAGCTCGCCGGTGAGGACGAGTCTGCATCGGTGAGATACATGCCCCGAGATAGCATGCCCGATACGGGCAAATACGAGGCCGTCGCCACGTGCGGTGATCTCAAAGACAGCGCATCAGTGACGGTTGACCCGACCGAACCGCCGGCGTGAGGTCATTCCGGCCAATAACGAGGCAAGGACGAACGAGGGTCCCGAGGCTCGGCATCATGCCGCGCGTCGGGACCCTTTCGTGTGCCAGTCGGTGAGGTCAGCGACCTTCGACGAGCGAGCGCACGGCCGAGGAGAAGAATCCCTGGCCGTCGATTCCGCCGCCGTCTTCTGGGCCGAAACCGGCCTCGACAGCGTGTTCGGGGTGGGGCATGAGTCCCACGACGTTTCCAGCTTCATTCGTGATGCCGGCGATGTTGCGCAGGGAACCATTGGGGTTGTGCCCCTGGTAGCGGAAGACCACACGGCCGGAGCCTTCGAGGTCGTCGAGGACCTCATCGGTGGCGACGAATCCGCCCTCACCGTTCTTCAGAGGAATGCGAATCGTCTGGCCTTCGGTGTAGTCGCCGGTCCACGCGGTATTCGTGTTCTCGACAACCAGTTCCTGGTCGCGGCAGATGAAATGCTGGTGGTCATTGCGGATGAGGGCACCGGGCAGCAGGTGCGATTCGCAGAGGATCTGGAAGCCGTTGCAGATGCCCAGGACCGGCATACCGGTATTGGCAGCCGCGACGACGGACTCCATGATCGGAGCAAAGCCCGCGATCGCACCGCAGCGCAGATAGTCACCATAGGAGAATCCACCGGGCAGAATCACTGCGTCCACACCTGCAAGGGTGGAATCGGCGTGCCACAGGTTGACCGGTTTTGCACCGGCCAAACGAACCGCACGTGCGGCATCACGATCATCGAGCGTCCCGGGGAACGTCACGACACCGATCGAAGCACCGGATTCAGCACCCGCCTCGGCGGTGGTGGGATCCGTGGCGACAGCAGTCATCAGGCTTCCTCAGCGAAGCGAACGGCCACGACGTTCTCGATGACAGGGTTCGACAGGAGCTTCTCCGCAGCCTCACGAGTTTGGGCGAGAACCTCCTCGGTGACCTCACCTTCGACTTCGAGTTCGAAGCGCTTTCCCTGTCGGACCTCACCGAAACCGGTGAAGCCGAGTCGGGACATTCCACCGGAGATCGCCTTACCCTGAGGGTCTAGGATCTCGGGTTTGGGCATCACCTCAACGACGACACGTGCCATGCGTGTTCTGCTCCTTCAAGAAAGTGTTCGGGAATTCCTCCCGCGCTCGCTGAAAGTCTATCAAGCGCGAGAGGTTCCCCAGCCTCCGGTCCGAGCCGCGGACGTCACTGGAAGGCTCAGGAGTCGAAGCCCATGCCCACCGCATCGAGTGCTTTGAGCAGCGGACCACGTCGGCCTTCGTTGCCGTCGGCCTTGATGAGCGCGTTCGTCGTCATCTGGATGCCCAGCCACGCCACAGGTTCGGGAGGGAAAGGCAGGGGCAGTTTGCGCACCATCTCCAACTGGGTCAGCTCGGTTTCCTGTCCGGTCAGCAGGTCGAGCATGACCGTGCCGGCGAAGCGCGAGGCGCCCACACCCAGTCCGGTGAAGCCAGCAGCCATGGCGACCTTCTTGCCGTAGGCGGTGGTGAAGAAGGAGAAGAACCGCGAACAGGTGTCGATCGGTCCACCCCATTTGTGGCTGAACTTCAGGCCGGCCAGCTGCGGGAAGGTCTCGTAGAAATGTTCGGCCAGAGTCTCGAAGGTCTCCGCGCGTTGGTCATACTTCCACGACACCTGCCGCCCGTAATGATAGACGGCGTCCCATCCTCCGAAGAGGATCCGGTTGTCGGCCGAGAGCCGGTAGTAGTGGAACCGGTTCGCGCAGTCGCCGATGCCCTGCCGCCCGTTCCATCCGATGGACTCAAGCTGCTCATCGCTGAGGGGTTCGGTCATCAGCGCGTAGTCGTAGACCGGAACGGTGTGCAGGCTGGCGCGTTTGAGCAGCGAGGGGAAGACGTTCGTTGCCAGAGCAACGCGTTTGGCGGAGATGGTGCTGTACGGAGCGGTTCTGCAATCTTCCAGGGTTTGAGCCGTCACCCCAGTCGTGACCTGCACTGTTGACTTCCGGTCACTGACATCGGTGACCTTCGTGCCCTCGAAGACCTCGACGCCGAGTTCCCGGATGACCCGCAGCAGCTCCCAGCACAGTTTGGCCGGATTGACCATGGCGACCTCACGAGAGTCCCAGAGAGCACCCTTGTACGTCGGGGACTTCACGATCTGCGCCAGCTCCTGCTGATCGTAGAAGATGAAACCTGACTCCGGGTCGTGTGCCTCTCGCAGCTCGGGGACCTGGTAGTCCTCGGTTGCGACGTCGAGTTCGCCGGTGCGTTCGAACTCGACGTCCATGTCGTATCTGGCTACGGCGGCCGCGATCGCATCGAGGTTCTCGCGCCCCAGCTGTGCCAGGCGGTCGTTCTCATTCGGCAGATGGGACTCGCCGTTGTCATAGCCGTGGGTCAGGCTGGCAGCGCAGAAACCGCCATTGCGCCCAGATGCGGCCCACCCGATCGAGTTCGCCTCAACCAGGAGGACGTGGCGCTTCGGGTCACGCTCCTTCGCCTGCAGCGCCGTCCACAGTCCGGTGAAACCGCCTCCGACGACGACGAGGTCGGCCTCCAGATCGCGGGTCAACGGTGGCAGGGGCTCCGGACGCTGGTCGGAATCGAGCCAGAACGGCACGGTGGAAGCGTCGGCCAATGCGGCATTGACGTCCATGTCACTTCACTTTCTGTTTGACGGCAACTGTGTGCCGTCGATTGATTTTCAGTTTCTGCCTTGCGGCAATCATTGCAGGGGTGGCGAGGATCAGCCGGCCATGGTCTTGATGATCTCCGTCGAACTTCCACCGGTCTTCTTCAGCGCAAGCGCACAGACGCCGAGGGCGACCAGAGTGAGCAGGAACATCAACGTCGACACCGCAGCGATCTCGGGACGCAGGGCCACCTTGACCGCAGCGAAGATGTAGACCGGCCACGGAGTCGACCCGGGCAATTGGACGAAACTCGAGAGGATCGTGTTGTCCAGACTCAGCGTGAACGACATCAGAGCACCCGCGAAGATGCCGGGGGCAGCGATCGGCAGGGTGACGTTGGCGAAGGTCCTGATCGGGGTGGCCCCAAGATCGGCCGAAGCCTCCTCCAGCTGACGGTTCATCCCTGCCAGACGAGCACGAACGATGAACGTCACGACCGCCATGGAGAACATGGCATGGGAGATGATGAGGCGGAACATGCCGTCATTGAACGGCACCAGGCCCCAATCGACCCCGAGGGTGACGAACCAGGGGAGGAAGGCGATGCCGTCGACGATCTCTGGAGTGAACAGAGTCGCAGCGAGGATGACAGTCAGCCCGATGGCCCACCAAGCACCCCTCCTGGCTCGGGCCAGGGCGACACCGCCGAGCGTGCCGAAGATCGTGGCGACGAGCGCCGAACCGAAGGCGGCCTTGAGGCTGGTCCATACCGAGGACATGATGACGTCGTTGGCCAGGCCGTGGACATAGGCCTGGAAGCCGAACTCCTTGAAATTGGCGAGCACGGTTCCATTGTTGAACGAATAGACGACGATCACGGCGATCGGCAGGAACAGGTAGATGAAGACCAGGATCCCCCAGACGTCAAGAGCCTTGTCAGTGAATGGTTTGCGAGTAGTGAATGCCATGTCACGCCCTTCCGTTCGTGATCGGAATGCTGTTGGCCTTCGCCGTGATCAGCTGCCCCGTCTTCAGCACGGCGAACCCGATACCGACGACGATGAAGGTTGATGCGATGAGGACCACCGCCATTGCCGATCCCAATGCCCAGTTCTGCGCAGCGTTGAACTGTTCGGCGATGAGCTGGCCGACCATCGACCCGCTTGCCCCGCCGAGGACCGTGGCCGTGACGTAGTCACCGTTGAGGGGGATGAAGACGAGCAGACACCCGGAGATCACACCGGGCATCGCCATCGGCAGGGTCACCCGCATGAACGTCTTCACCTTATTGGCGCCGAGGTCGTAGCTGGCCTCACGCAGCTTCTGGCCCGACCTGTCGATGGCGACGAAGAGCGGAAGGATCATCAGCGGAAGATAGTTGTAGACGACGCCGATCTGGACGGCGGTGTGGGTATAGAGAATGTCGATCTTGTCGTGCGTGATGCCCAGCGACATGAGCCAATTCGAGATGAACCCGTTGGGGGAGAGCATGATCTGCCAACCGAGGGTACGGACAAGGAAGTTCGTCCAGAACGGCACCATGACAAGTGCCAGGGCGAGCCCACGTCGGGCCGGAGCGACCTTGATCGCAATCCAATAGGCGAAGGGAAGGGCGATGATCAGACACAGGATCGTGCCGAGGATCGAGATCCGCAGCGTCGCGAAGAAGGTGGACAGGAACGCCGGGGTCATCGCCTCGGGGAAGCGATCGAAGCTCAGGTGCTCCGTCGATACCGGGGTGTAGATATCGGGTTTGCTGCCGAAACTGAAGAAGATCACCATCGCCACTGGGATGACGAAGAAGAAGACAACGTATGCCCAGGTGGGAAACGACAGTGCGGCGGCACCGAATAATCTGTTGCGCAGCGGAGTCATGAGCCGGACCTCCTTTGGGCCTCGGTGAGGATGTCGACGCGATCCTGCATGCCGTCGTTGAAGACGCTGGCCTCAAGCCGATCAAGAATGTTCTGAGCAGGGAAGATGAGGTCGAGACCTTCCATCCCCTCAGCCTTCGCCGCCTTCTCCGATCCTTCGACACCGATCGGATAGCCGATGTACTCGATCTGAGTGATGGCGTTCTCGGGAGCGATCATGTAGTCGATGAAGGCGTGAGCGGCATCGGGGTGAGGTGCTCCGGTGGCGATCGCCCAGCAGTCCATCCAGAGATTCGCCGAGGGCGTGGGGAACACGAACTCCCAGTCGTCGGGGTTGTCGACCTCGTCGATTCCCTGCCGGGCGTCGCCGTTGTAGGACTGCATGAGCGTGAAGCTGCCCTGGATGATGCCCGTCGAAGCGCTGCCGAAGTAGGCGCGGACATTCGGTGCCACGTCGTCGACGATGAGTTTCTTGGCCTCGGCGAGCTCCTTCTTGTCTGTCGTGTTGAGGCTGTAGCCGAGGCTGGCCAAGGCGATAGCGGTGACCTCCCAGGCGTCGGAGAGCAGCGTGGTCTTTCCAGCTGCTTCCTTTTGGGAGGCCTTGATGAAATCGTCCCAGGATTTCATCTCCCTCTTGATGACGTCCTTGCGGTAGACGAAGCCCGTCGTACCCCACGCTTTGCAGATGGTGTACTTGTTCTTCGGGTCGAACTCCTGAGCGATGAAGTTCTTATCCATGTGCTTGAAGTTCGGGATCAGTGACAGATCCAGAGGTTGGAGCAGATCGTGAGTGGTGAAGCGCACTACTTCGGACCCGGTGGGGACGACGACGTCGTATCCGGAAGTTCCCCGGCTGGAGGATAGCTTGGCGATGAGCTCCTCGTTCGATCCGTAGGAGTCGACCTGGAGCAGGACATCGAATTTGTCCTTGAAGCCCGACAGCAGTTCAGGTGAGTCGTAGTCGCCCCAGGTGTAGAGGTTGAGCTTCGACTCGAGTTCGCCGTCGGTGTGCGGCGAGGCGGCCATACCGTCGGTGGACCCGCAGGCGGAGAGCGCACCGAGTCCGAGGACTCCGAACCCTGCCAGGGCCGCCCGTCTCGTTATGGCCGGGACCTTCGATGCCGGTGCGAGCACGCTGATCGGTTGAGTCTCAGTCATCTGAGAACACCGCCACTGCATCCTCATCCCAAGACAGGGCCACGTCTTCGCCGTGTTCGAACAAGCGTGCCTGGGCCGCTGGGACCCGAGCGAGGAGCTCATTGTTCGTGCCCGCCCGAATCATGTACTGGACGACATCGCCGAGGAAGGACGAGGAGATCACGGTCCCCTTCGCCGTGTTCGGCCGTGATCCGGCCGAATCGTCAGCGGGCGATACCTGCATCCGCTCGGGACGGATGGCGGCGCGAACCCGATCGCCCTTGGCCAGGGCCGTCGTCGACGCTGCCGTGTTGGCAGTTGCTGCCTTGGCCTCCAGGTGGGCGGTGCGCATCATCGAGTTGTCGCTGCGCAGGGTTGGTCCGGACTCGTCGATCTCGGTGACGGTGACGGGAATGAAATTCTGCTTCCCGATGAAGCCGGCGACGAACCGGTTGCTGGGATTGGCGTAGATGTCTTCGCCGGACCCGATCTGTTGGACGACTCCGTCATACATGACGACGATGCGATCGCTCATCGCCAGAGCCTCGTCCTGGTCGTGGGTGACGAAGACGAAGGTGGTGTCGAGGGTGGTGTGCAGGCGTTTGAGCTCGAGCTGCATCTCTTCACGCAGTTTGCGGTCCAGCGCCGACATCGGCTCGTCGAGCAGCAGCACCTGCGGCCTGTTGACCAGAGCGCGAGCAAGAGCGATGCGCTGCTGCTGACCGCCGGAGAGCTGTTCGGGTTTGCGGCCGGCGAAGTCTTCCATCTGGATCAGAGCCAGCACTTCGCGCACACGCTCGGCGATCTCCGGTTTGGGAACCTTCGCCTGTTTGAGCCCGTAGGCGATGTTGTCGGCGATGTTCATGTGGGGGAACAGGAGGTAGGACTGGAAGACGGTGTTGACCGGACGTTTGTGCGGTGGCCGTCCCACAAGATCCTTGCCGCCGAGGTAGATGTGACCTGCCGTCGGCGTCTCGAACCCGGCGATCATCCTCAGCAGGGTCGTCTTGCCGCACCCTGAGGGGCCGAGCAGGGACAGGAACTCGCCCTTCTTGACCGACAGGTCGATCTTCTCAATCGCGGTGGTATCGCCGAAGCTCTTCTTCACTCCTTGGATCTCGAGATGTTCGAGCTGCGGGGGAGCCGTTGCATCGGCTGTGGCTGTCGTAGTCATGATTGCCTTTCAGCGGTGGTGGCGTCGTGGACGATGTGCCCGCCTGCGATCGTCAGTTCGTTGTGCACTTCGGCCAGCCTGCGCGGATCGATGGCGAAGGCGTTCTCACTGGCCAGCGCGAGATTCGCGATCTGGCCGGTGCGGATGGTCCCATTGACCTCCGAGCGCAGCAGGTGCGCGGAACCGGAGGTGTAGGCACACAGTGCAGTGGACAGGTCGATGGCCTGTTCGGGCAGGAGCGGTGCCGGGTCGCCCGCATCCGGGTGCGAACGGTTGACCGCGACGTGGATGGCTTCCCACGGATTCGGCGTCGAAACCGGCCAGTCCGAACCCATGGCCAACTGTGTGCCAGCATCGGCGAAGGACCTGAATGGGTAGAGCCAGCCGGAACGTTCCTCGCCGAGATAGGGGATGTTGAGGTCAAGCAGCTGCTGATCGTGACAGGCCCACAGAGCCTGCAGGTTCGCGGTGATCCCGAGCTGAGCGAAGCGGGGAATGTCGACGGGGTCGACGACCTGAACGTGGGCGATATGGTGGCGGCGCTCTCCGCCCTCGCTGTCGGAGTCGTTCGGGCCGCCGGAGCGGCCTGGACTGGTTCCGATCGCCTCGAACGCGTCCAGGGCCGCCCGATTGGCGGCATCACCGATCGCATGACAGTGGATGTCGAAGCCCGCCGCATCGAGGGCGGCGAAGGATCGGTGCAGGTGTTCGCGGGTGAAGTAGCTGGTGCCGAACCCGCCGCAGGGGCAGCTGTACTCATCACTCATCGCAGCGGTCCGAGATTCGACGATGCCATCGAGCATGAACTTCACCGAGGTCGTGCGGAACTGTCCCTGAGTTCGCCGCAGCTCGAGCAGCGCGGCGACCTGGGCGTCGATGTCCTTGACGTCACGGGGCCACCACAGGCTGCCGACCACCTCGGCGGTCAGGTCGCCTGTGTCCTCAGCAGCGACGTAGGTGTCGAAGGGGGAGCGGTGGCCGGAGTAGTCGCCGACGATGGCGTCCATCCACGCGGTGATGCCGAAGGATTCGAGGTAAGACTGCCCGGCGAGGAGGCCAGCGCGGATCTCAGCGTCGGTGGCGTCCGGAACCTGGGCGGAGATGAGATCCATGGCGGATTCGTGCAGGCACCCGGTCGGGTTCCCGGTCTCGTCCTTCTCGATCACGCCGCCGGGCGGAGTCGGAGTGGAGGCATCGAGTCCGGCGATGTCCATGGCCTTCGAATTCACCCAGGCCGAATGATGGTCGGCGCTGATCAAGATGATGGGCCGGTCCGAACTCAGTTCGTCGAGGATCCCAGCGCTCGGTGCGCCACCGGGGAAGTCGGCCATCGACCAGCCGCCGCCGGTGACCCAGGACCCAGGAGTGGTCGCTGCCAGGTAGTCGCGGATGGTCTCGAGTGCGGCCTGGAGACCCTGCGCCGCACTGAGGTCACAGGCCAGTGACTCCTGCCCGCCGAAGGTCGTGTGCACGTGGGCATCGACGAACCCCGGCGTGATCAGCTTCCCCGTTGCCGTAATGGAGCGTTCGGCGGGGTCCGCGGCCTTGCCGGTGCCGATCTCGGTGATGATTCCACCGCGGATGCTGATGCGGTTCGCAAGCAGGACTGAGTGACCGTCGAAGATGTTGACGTCGAGAACGTCGAGGTCCATGTTCCTCCCGACTTCCTTGTCGAAGGTGAGGCGAGGCGCGCCGTACACGCTTCGCAGGATGTCATTGTATGTGCACTGGCACGGTGGCTCACAGAGCTGCTGGCCAGCTGTTACCGGTTCGTGCCCGAGCTCGTGACTCGGCGGTCCCCGGCAGAACGTCAGGACGTGAAGATGGTGTCCTGCCATTCGTGGTGCGGGTCCTCGTGGTGATCGATGAACACGTGCTTGACCTGTGTGTATTCGTCGAACGAGTACTGGCTCATGTCCTTGCCGAACCCGGAAGCCTTGTACCCGCCGTGGGGCATGTCGGAGACGATCGGGATGTGCTCGTTGATCCACACACACCCGGCTTCGATGTCAGCCGCGGCGCGCATCGTGCGATTCGTGGTCGTCGTCCAGGCGCTCGCCGCCAACCCGTAGGGGGTGTCATTGGCCAGTTCGATGGCCTCATCATCGGTGTCGAAGGCGATCGCGACGAGGACCGGGCCGAAGATCTCATCACGCCACACCTCGGCGTCGGTGTCGATTCCGCTGATGAGAGTCGGTGCGTAGTACGCCGTCGACTCGGTGTTCCCGGGCAGAGCCTCGCCGAGGTGGTTGTGCGTCGGTACCTGCCCGCCGCAGTGTATGGTGGCGCCGGCTTCGCGGGCGCGATCGACCATTCCTGCGACCCGTGAGCGGTGGGTCAGAGAGATGAGGGATCCCATGTCTGTGGCGGAATCGGACGGGTTGCCGACACGGACGCCGTCCATGAGCTCGGTGACCCGAGCAGTGAAGGTCTCGAAGTGCTCGCGGGCGACGATGGCCCGGGTGGCCGCGGTGCAGTCTTGGCCGGAGTTGATGAGCGACCCGGCCACGGCACCGCGAGCTGCAGCCTCGATATCGGCGTCATCGAAGACGACGAACGGGGCCTTGCCGCCGAGCTCAAGATGGACTCGGGAACCCTTGGCCGCGGCGAGTTCCATGATGTGACGTCCCACCTTCGTCGACCCGGTGAACGAGGACATGACGACGTCGGGGTGAGTGATGAGCGCTTCCCCGGCTTCGCGCCCGTCGCCGGCGATGACGTTGATGACTCCAGGGGCGAAGCCGGCTGCGGTGGCCGCCTCGGCGAGGATGAGGGAGGTCCCGGGGGTCATCTCCGAGGTCTTGAGCACGATCGTGTTGCCTGCCGCGACGGCGGGGAAGATCTTCCACGCGGCCATCTGCAGCGGGTAGTTCCAGGGGGCGATCGAGCCGACGACTCCGAGGGGGTCGCGCCGGGTCATCGACGTCGATTTCTCCCAGTAGGTGCCGGCTGCCAGGCCGGTGAGCTGCCGGGCGGCACCGGCGAAGAACTTTGCGTTGTCGATCGAGCCGGGCACATCGAATTCCTTGGCCAGGCGGATGGATTTTCCGGTCTGGATCGATTCGAGTTCGGCAAGCTCATCGGCACGCGCCTCGAGCTGTGCTGCCAAACCGAGCATGAGCTCGGCGCGCTCGCCGGGAGTCAAGGCCTTGAAAGCTGGATAGGCGGCCTTCGCCGAGGCGACTGCTGCGTTGACATCGGCGGGGTTCGCGAGCGTGTACTCTCCGGTCGTCTCACCGGTGGCGGGGCTGACGAGGGTGAAGGTATCGCCGCTGCCTTGGTGATAGCTGCCGTTCCAATAATGCATGTCTTCACTTCCAACCGAGTTGCACGTCAATGTGTGGTTCGCGTGACCGCAGGTGTGTCTCCGGTCACCATCGCGTTCACCCTAGCGGAACTGATCGGCAGTTTCCACCGATTTCGTTGCGTGAGACCAATACTCACAGGAAAACTCTCACGGTGTCCGCCAGCAATTGCTGAATCGGTGTCATTCGTTGCGCATTTCGTGGTTATCGGCTACTGGTTCCTGTGCCCGTGAAGCGGAAGTGCCCCAGCCTGCGGGCGGCGTCACTGCGGCGCGGTCACTGCCGAAACTACGCCGGAGCGTCGAAACAACGCCGGAGCGTCGAAACTACGCCGGAGCGTCGAAACTACGCCGGAGCGTCGAAACTACGCCGGAGCGTCGAAACTACGCCGGAGCGTCGAAACTACGCCGGAGCGTCGAAACTACGCCGGAGCGTCGAAACTACGCCGGAGCGTCGAGCCACCTATGCGTGCGTAGGTGTCTCGACGCTCCGGCGTTGTCGGGGTGAAACTGCCGAGCCGCGGCTCCGCAGCGCCTCCTAAGCGGGCGTTCTCGGCGAGGTCAGCCGGGGAAATTCTGGCCGGTGAGCTTCTCGAATGCTTCGATGTAGCGGGCGCGAGTCTTCTCGACCACCTCGGCGGGCAGTGCCGGCGGAGGAGTGTCCGAGGACTTGTTCCAGCCGGACTCTCCGGTCAGCCAGTCGCGGACGAACTGTTTGTCGAAGCTCGCCTGCGCCTTGCCTGCCTCGTAGCTCTCGGCGTCCCAGAAGCGTGACGAGTCCGGGGTGAGCACTTCGTCGCCGAGGACCATCGTCCCATCGGGCAGAGTCCCGAACTCGAACTTCGTGTCGGCCAGGATGATGCCGCGTTCACGGGCGATCGCCTCGGCGCGCTGGTAGATCTCGATCGTCAGGTCGCGGGCCTTCTCGGCCGCCTCGGTGCCGATGGTCTCCGTGATCTGGGCGAAGCTGACGTTCTCATCGTGATCACCGAGTTCCGCCTTGGTCGCGGGCGTGAAGATCGCGGGTTCCAGACGGTCGGCTTCGATGAGGCCTGCCGGCAACTGGATTCCGCACACGGAGCCCGTGGCCTTGTAGTCGGCCATGCCGGAGCCGGTGAGGTAGCCGCGGGCCACGCACTCGATGGGCAGCATCGACAGGTTCTTGACGATGAGACCACGACCGGCCACAGCCTCGGGGACGTTAGAGCTGATGACATGGTTGCCGATGATCTCGGAGAGCTGGTCGAACCACCACAGGCTCAAGCCCGTCAGCACCTTGCCCTTGTCGGGGATCTCGGAGTCGAGGACCCAGTCATAGGCGGAGATGCGATCCGAGGCGACCATGAGCAGCTGCTCGGCAGACGCGGCGTCGGTGGCCGTGTCGGGAATGTAGAGGTCACGGACCTTGCCTGAGTAGATGTGCGTCCAGCCCGGAAGTTCGGGCGCTGTGGAGTTGAGCCCCGCAACCGCCACCGCTTCTTCGGGGGCTGGGTAGATATCGGCCACGGTGATCTGCCCACGGGCGGCCACCTCGGCGATGTCGGTGCGGTGCTGTTCGCCGTCCCATTTGACCTCGTCCACGGCGGCATAGGCCTTCGACCTGGCCTCGTTGAGGTCGTTGCCCAAGGAGACGACGGAGAGCACGCGTCCACCGGCGGTGACGATGTCACCGGTCTCGGCGACGTCCTCGGAGATGACGGTGTCCTCCGGGGCGAACCCGGCTCCGGTGTCCGTGGCACGTGCTGTTCCGGCGTGGAGGATGTGGACGTCCTCGAGCCCGTCGGCGGTGTTGAGGCCGCGGATGATGTCGCCGGTGCGCGGAGTATTCGGGTAGTTCTCGGCGGCCATGACCACGGTCACCGAGGTGCGCGGATCCCATTCGAGTTCCCCGACTTCGTCGAGGCGACCTTCGGCGGCGGCGAGCATGGTCTGACCCAGTGGGCTGCGTAGGCGGGAGAGCACGGACTGAGTTTCGGGATCGCCGAAGCGGACGTTGAACTCAACGACTCGCATGCCCTTCGAGGTCAGGGCGAGTCCGCAGTAGAGGAGACCGGTGAACGGGGTGCCGCGACGGGTCATCTCATCGACGACCGGCTGGGCGACGGTGTTGACGATGTCATCGACTGTGCCGGCCGGGATCCAGGGCAGCGGCGAATAGGCGCCCATGCCGCCGGTGTTGGGTCCGGTGTCGCCATCGCCGATGCGTTTGAAGTCCTGAGCGGGAGCCAATGGCAGCGTGTGCTGGCCGTCGCAGAGGACGAAGAGTGAGACCTCGGGGCCGTCGAGATAGTCCTCGATGACGACTCGGTCTGAGACCTGGAGGCAGGAGGTGGCGTGGGTCAGGGCCTCGGTGCGATCCGAGGTCACGACGACGCCCTTGCCTGCTGCCAGGCCATCGGCCTTGACCACGTAGGGGGCACCGAAATCGTCGAGGGCCGCCGCTGCCTCGTCGGTGGTGTAGGCGACCACGGCACGTGCGGTGGGCACGTTCGCAGACTCCATGATCTCCTTCGCAAACGCCTTCGATCCTTCGAGGACCGCGGCCTCAGCGCTGGGGCCGAAGACCGGGAACGAGGACTCACGCAGGGCGTCGGCGACCCCGGCGACCAACGGTGCCTCGGGGCCGATGACCACGAGGTCGACGTCGAGCGTCTCCGCCAGTGCAGTGACTGCCACGGCGTCGTTCATATCGACGGCTTCGGTGTGCGCGATCGCTGCGATTCCCGGGTTGCCGGGTGCAGCGATGACGGCGTCGACCTGGGGGTCGCGACTGAGAGCAAGGACGAGGGCGTGTTCGCGGGAGCCCGAACCGATGACAAGAACCTTCACCCCTCCAGCCTATAAGGTCGTAGGCTTGGGTGCGTGACTCCTTCCACTTTCACTTCCGCCGAGGCTGTCGAATTGGCCACAGTCATTCGCAGCGGATTCGAAGAATCCCGCCATATCGGTTCCGCCGTTGTCCTCGATCCGAGCGGATCACCCCTGATCAGCCTGGGTGTGCCCGAGGTACCCGTGTTCACCCGGTCGAGCCTCAAGCCCCTCCAAGCCATCGCCGCAATGAAGCTCGGTGCGAATGTCAGCGGCACGTGGGCAGCCCTGTCGACCGCGTCCCACAAATGCGAGGCCGGCCATGCTGAGGCGGTTGCCGGGATGCTCGGATCCGTGGGTCTGAGCCCGGCTGACCTGCAGTGCCCGTCCGCGCACCCCGCCGATGGAGCCTTCCGCCGGAGTCTGCAGGAGACAGGTGCCGGCGACCCGAAGTCGGCCCTGTACTTCAACTGCTCCGGTAAGCATGCGGCCTTCCTCATGGCCGCCACGGCCATCGGCGCCGATACCGGAGGCTACCTCGACCCCACCCATCCGGTGCAGGCCAAGGTCGCCGAGGTGGTCGAGACCTTCGCCGGCGAGCCCCCGGCCGCCGTGGGCACAGACGGCTGCGGTGCCCCGGTGTTCGCGCTGAGCCTGGTGGGACTGGCGCGGGCGATTGGCTGTGTGGTGCAGTTGGGCAGCGCACACGAGAATCCGGCGACCGCCTCGGCGACGGAGGACTTCACCTCCTATGCTCCCGAGGCCCGCACCCTCATGCAGGCCGTCTTCGCCGAACCCTGGGCGATCGAAGGCCACGGCAGACCGAACACCACCGTCATCGACCGCCTTGGCATCTTCGCCAAGGGCGGGGCCGAAGGCGTCATCGTCATGGCCACGAAATCCGGGTACTCGGTGGCGCTGAAATGCCTCGACGGGTCTTCTCGGGCGACCGGGCTCGTGGCCCTGATCCTGCTGCGCAAGGCCGGGGCGCTGGCCGATGTCAGCGATGAACTCCTCGACGAAGTCATTGCGGCGATCACAGACCCGGTCACCGGCGGCGTCGATTCCGAGGGGCGGACGGCGGTTGTCGGTCGCGTCGTCGTGGGTGAAGATGTAGCGAAGATCAGGTAAGAGGGAGAGTCACTGATGGCGATTCGCAGAAGGATCGACCCCGACGAGGGTCGCAACGCCCTAGAGATGTGGGTGGCGCATTCGGACGCCGATGCGGCACCGGCGGACAGGTCGACCCTGGCCACCGCGGTGAGGTTCACGCTCGAGGAGCTGGCATCGCGGGCCGAGGGCAACAGTGTTGAGGTGCGTGTCCCTCCGTTCGGAGTCACCCAGTGCATTCCCGGTCCCCGGCACACCCGCGGCACACCGCCCAACGTCGTTGAAACCTCGGCGCAGGTGTGGTTGGACATCGTGACCGGCAAGACAGAATTCTCCGCAGCGCTCGCCGAGGGGACGGTCGACGCATCGGGCACCCGGGCGGACATCTCCGACTTCGTCCCTCTGTACACAGCAGCAGAATTGGAAGGCCGGCGATGAACGCCCAGATCACCCAGACCACCTCATTCATCGGCGGACGCCACGTCCCCTCACTGACCACCTACGCCAACGTCGACCCGGCCACCGGCGAGCACCTCGGCGATGTCTCCCGGGGCGGAGCCGACGAGGTCGACCGTGCGGTCAAGGCCGCGGCCCGGGCACAGCGGGAGTGGAAGCGTTCGAGCACAGAGCAGCGCTCGAAGCTGCTGGTCACCACGGCCGAGGTGATCCGAGCCAACCGTGATGAGATGGCGGCCCTCGAATCGGAGGACACCGGCAAACCCCTGACTCAGGCCTATGCCGACGTCGATGTCTGCGCCCGCTACTTCGAGTTCTACGGTCACACCATCGAGTCCTACTACGGGCACTCGATCCCCATGTCCGAGGACATGCACGTCTACACTCGCCGCGAACCCTACGGCTTGACCGGGCACATCGTGGCCTGGAACTACCCGCTCCAGCTCATCGGCCGTGCTGCCGCAACATCATTGGCCACAGGCAACTGTGCCGTGGCGAAACCTGCCGACGAGACCCCGCGCTCCACGGTCCGCCTGGCCGAACTCATCCATTCCGTGGGTTTCCCCGCCGGTGCGTTCAACGTGGTCACAGGCCTGGGCTCCGAGGCGGGTGCGGCGCTGGCAGCCCACCCCGGCATCGCTCACCTCGGCTTCGTCGGCTCGACCCAGACCGGTTCGCAGATCGCCCATGCTGCCGCCGATCGGGTGATCCCGACGGTGCTCGAACTGGGTGGGAAGTCCGCGAACATCGTCTTCTCCGACGCCGATGTCGATGCCGCCATCCCGTCCCTGGTCCGCTCGATCATCCAGAACGCCGGCCAGACCTGCTCGGCCGGTTCCCGGCTCATCGTCGCCCAGGACATCCACGCCGAGGTGGTGGAGAAGATGGCGGCCGCGATGGAGAAGGTGACCATCGGCTACGGCAGTGACGATCCCATGCTCGGACCTCTGATCTCGACAAAGCAGCAGGCCCGCGTCGAATCGTTCCTCTCCGATATCGGCAGCGCCCAGATCATCACCGGCGGCACCCGCCCCGAAGGCCTCGCCGCCGACCTCACCGGGGGCGCCTTCATCACCCCGACCCTCGTGGACAATGTCTCCCCAGGTTCGAGGATCGCGCAGGAGGAGGTCTTCGGTCCCGTCGTCGCGGCCATGGCCTTCGGCGACGAGGAAGAGGCGATCTCCCTGGCCAACGGCACCGACTACGGTCTGGTCTCGGCGCTGTGGACGCAGAACATCTCACGTGCGCATCGGGTTGCCGCCGAGGTGGAGGCCGGGCAGATCTTCGTCAACACCTACGGTGCCGGCGGGGGAGTGGAGCTGCCCTTCGGCGGGTTCAAGAAGTCCGGGTATGGCCGTGAGAAGTCCATCGAAGCCTTCGACGAGTACACGCAGACAAAGACCGTCGTCGTGAAGCTGTGAGCATGGCAGCACCCGAGGTCAGGGCAGTGCCTGAGGTCGGTGCAGTACCCCGGGTCGGGACGATATCGTCCGTGCGGAGCCTCGTGCGCAGTTGTGGTCGTCGATGACTCCTGCGGTCCTGGGACTGGTGCTGGTCGCCTCGGTCGCCCATGCCCTGTGGAACATCGCAGCGAAGTCCGTCTCCGGCAAAGGCTACGCTTTCGTACTGGCCTATCACGGACTGTCTGCGATCCTGCTGGCACCGATTGCGATCTGGCTGCTCGTTTCGGGCACCGATCAGATCAATCTGGGCATTGCGGCCGCCGCGGTGCTCAGTGCGGTCTTCCACATCGCCTACTCGGTGTCTCTGCAGTCCGGCTATGACCATGCGCCCTTGGGCGTCGTCTATCCCACGGCGCGCGGGGTCGGGCCGATCATCACGATCATCATCGCCGTGCTGTTCCTGGGCGAGCGGCCGACGCCTCCTGAAACCATCGGCGCCTTCGTCGTCCTCGCTGGCATCGCGGTGGTGACGGTGCGACCGCGAGGCGCAGGCATCGGGGCTTCGAAGAGCAGCCTCGGCGGCGGCCACCATGGCTCTCACAGCTACGGCATCGGACGCGGCTTGGCCTGGGGTGGGTTGATCGGATGCTTCATCGCCTCGTACACACTGTGGGATGACTTCGCCGTCAACCACATCACCGACTCACCGCTGCTCTACTTCGCTGTGTCCGAGGCCTGCGTCGCGGTCATCATGGCCCTGGGCATCGTGGCGCTCCCAGGCGGTGCGGGACGCAGGGCGGACGTCGCATCGATCCTGTCCGGGCACAAGCGAGCCCTGATCACTGTCGCCATCCTGTCCCCGTTGGCCTACCTGCTCGTCCTCTTCGCCATGCAGCAGGCGCCGGTGTCCCTGGTGGCTCCGGTGCGGGAGACCTCGATCATCGTCGGCACGCTGTTGGCCTGGTGGTTCTTCGGGGAGAAGAACATCGCCATGAAGCTGACCGGCGCGGTGGTCGTCGTCGCCGGGATCAGCCTCATCGCTCTGGGCTGACGGCCCCGTCCACGCCGCCGCAGTGCGCCAACCTCAGCGCTTCTTCGCTGCCTTTCGGCGGAGTACACGCACCACTCGGATGGGGCACACCGCGTGGGAGAGCACGGCTTGGGACGTCGAACCGAGGATCGTCGACACGAAACCACCGCGACCACGCGAACCCATGATGATGAGTTCGGCGGTGTAGGTGGCACTGATGAGCACCTCGGTGGCGGGGGCATCGAAGATCGACCAGCGAACCTCGATTTCGGGGAACTCCTCCCGCAGCGACTCGACCGCATCTTCCCGCGAGGTCACGGCTTCGTCGTACATCTTCTCCAGGTGCGTTTCGCTGGGCATCCACTCCGGGGAGAGCACGTGAGCGGCGGTGATGCCGACCAGGTGCAGGGGCAGACCATAGATCCGCGCCTGCTGCGCAGCCTCACGCAGGACCGGACCATCGGTCTCGAACGGATCGATCGCGGCGACGACTTCACCGGTGAAATCGGGACGGCGGTCTCTGGACTCGGTGGTGGCCGTCCGTGCGGCGGAGGAGCGCACGGGCAGGTCGATGGGCAGGGGCCTCTCGGGCAGCGGGCGCTCCGGCCAGGTGCTGGGGATGACCACAGTGGGGCAGAGTGCGTGCGCGGGCATCGCCAACGCCACCGACCCGAGCAGGCGGCCGGCGAAACCTCCGCGACCGCGGGCGCCGATGACGGCGAGATCGGCGTTCTTCGAGTTCTCGACCAGCGCACCCGAGGCATCCCCGGGGAAGACCACTGTCGACACCGGCACCGAGGCGTCGGTGACGGTTCGTGCGTTGTCGTCGACGAGCTGCTGCACCGACCTTTTGATCGTGATGTCGAAATCGGCCGGGTAGACGATGTCCGCTTGGCTCATATTCACGCCGGGGACGGTGTAAGCCGCCACGAGTCGAATCTCCGAAGCGGTCAGCTGCGCATGTTTGATCGCCCACTGCAGCGCGCATTGACTGTTGGCTGAGCCGTCGACTCCGACGATGATCGTATGAGACATGTCCACCCCTATGTGAAAACCACTGCTGTGTCTGTCTCCACCTTATGGGATGGGTCGCACAACTGCCTGGGAGTCAGTGGAAGAGTTCTCGACTAGACTGTCCGCGACTTGAAATGCGGGTGCCACTGACCCGCCACCGACACTCTTGCCCGAGGAGACCATGAAGGATCAGATCGACGTCGCCGTTCGTCGCAGCCCCAAGTACTCAGTATTCATGGGACTCGGCGCGATTCTCGGCGCTCTCGTCGCGGGCGTGCTCACCCTCTTCGTCGATCCCACAGCGATGCCCGCCGGCTACACCGTGGGCAAGGGGGCAGGGCTTCTGCTTCTCATCCTTGCCGTCGGCGGCTTGTTCCTCGGTGGACTTCTGGCCGTGATCCTCGACTGGATGGGTCGGAGGAAGGCCCGCAAGTACCGCGTCGGTGCAGAGATCGACGTCGTCGACGATCCGAAGGAGATCGCGCGTCGGCGTATTGCCGAAGCCAACGGAGAAGATCCCGATGCGGGCTCGCACACACTATCTGAGCCCGTCGCCGAGGCGGATGCCAGTGCCGATGACGAGCCCTGCAGCGGGTCGTCCGACGGGCCCCGCAACGGGTCTTCGAGTACCGGAGTCTGAACTCCCTGTGAAGTGGGGCCCGTCGATGTGAGACAATCTTTCACGTGGCAAGAGGAGACGGGCAACTAACGCACGAAATTGACCCCCTGGACCGCGGACCTCAGGATGCTTGTGGAGTATTCGGAGTCTGGGCGCCAGGCGAGGAAATCGCCAAACTCACCTACTTCGGGCTATACGCTCTGCAGCACCGTGGGCAGGAGTCCGCAGGCATCGCTGCCAGCAATGGCAAACAGATCCTGATCTACCGCGACATGGGCCTGGTCTCACAGGTCTTCCATGAACGCGATCTTGAACTTCTGCAAGGCCACATCGCACTCGGACATACGCGCTATTCGACGACGGGTTCCCCCTCGTTCGAGAACGCACAGCCCACGCTCGGGCCCACCCCGTTCGGCACCATCGCCTTGGCGCACAACGGCAACCTGACGAACTTCGATGAGCTCGAGGCCCTGGCCGATGGCCGTCGCGACGACGCGAACAAGGTCGTCAAGGACGCCACGAAGAAGGTCAGCCGGACTCGCCCCTTCCGCGACTCCTCCAATGACACCTCCCTGGTCACAGAACTCTTCGCCACCGAAGAGGGCGAGAACCTCACCGAGGCTGCGCTCAACCTCCTGCCCAAGGTCGAAGGCGCGTTCTCTTTGGCCTTTATGGACGAGAACACCCTCTACGCGGCACGTGATCGCCACGGAGTCAGGCCCCTGTCGTTGGGACGCATGGAGAACGGCTGGGTCGTGGCCTCCGAGACTTCGGCTCTCGACATCGTCGGCGCCTCCTTCGTGCGTGATGTCGAACCGGGCGAACTCATTGCCATCGACGAAGACGGACTGCGTTCCTTCCGGTTCGCCGAACAGGACCAGGCCCGCTGCGTTTTCGAGTACGTCTATCTGGCCCGTCCCGACAGCGTACTCAACGGCAAGACCGTGCATTCGGCCAGGACTCAGATGGGCCGCCAGCTGGCCGACGAGTTCCCCGTCGATGCCGATCTCGTCATCGCCACGCCGGAATCAGGGACACCAGCGGCCGTCGGCTATGCCGAACAGTCAGGCATCCCCTTCGGCCAGGGGCTGATGAAGAACGCCTATGTCGGGCGCACATTCATCCAGCCCTCGGACACGCTGCGACAGCGCGGCATCCGCCTCAAACTCAATCCGCTGCGTGAGAACATCGAGGGCAAACGCCTCGTCGTCGTCGACGATTCGATCGTGCGCGGCAACACCCAGCGTGCCCTTGTCCGGATGCTCCGTGAAGCCGGAGCGAAGGAGATCCATGTGCGCATCTCCTCACCACCGGTCAAGTGGCCCTGCTTCTACGGCATCGACTTCGCAACCCGGGCCGAACTCATCGCCAACGGTCTGAACATGGACGAGATCCGTGACAACCTCGGCGCCGATTCCCTGGGATACATCTCTCTCGATGGGATGGTCGAAGCCACCCAGCAGAAGCGCAGCCAACTGTGCACCGCCTGCTTCTCGGGCGAGTACCCGATTCCTGTCAACAACACCCCCGCAGAAAAAGGATGTTGAGTTGAGCACCGATCCAGCAAA
Organism: Brevibacterium sp. FME37; assembly: GCF_014897485.1. Classification (NCBI taxonomy): domain Bacteria; kingdom Bacillati; phylum Actinomycetota; class Actinomycetes; order Micrococcales; family Brevibacteriaceae; genus Brevibacterium; species Brevibacterium sp. FME37. The sequence continues at coordinate 175,964 of NZ_JABUYE010000008.1, read as the reverse complement.
GTCCACCACCTATGCCGCTGCCGGCGTCGATGTCGAGGCCGGTGACCGCGCCGTCGAACTGATGAAGTCCGCGGTTGCAGCGACTCACAATGCGAATGTCGTCGGAGAGGTGGGCGGTTTCGCCGGACTCTTCGACGTCTCTGTACTCAAGAACTTCGAGCGCCCGTTGTTGGCCTCGTCGACCGATGGTGTGGGTACGAAGGTCGCGATCGCGCAGGCTCTCGATAAGCACGACACCATCGGATACGACCTGGTGGGCATGGTCGTCGATGACATCATCGTGTGCGGTGCCAAGCCTCTGTTCATGACCGACTACATCGCCTGCGGCAAGGTCGTGGCCGAACGCATCGCCGACATCGTCCGCGGCATCGCCGAGGCATGTGCTGGCGCCGATGTTGCACTGGTCGGCGGAGAGACCGCTGAGCACCCGGGCCTGCTCGGAGTTGACGACTACGATGTCGCCGGTGCCGCCACCGGTGTCGTTGAGTCATCCAAACTGCTGGGACCTGAGAAGGTCACCGCCGGGGATGTGCTCATCGGGTTGCCGTCGTCCGGCATCCATTCCAACGGCTACTCCCTGGTCAGGCACATCATCGCCGAGGCGGGCTGGAGCCTGGATCGCAACGTGCCGGAATTCGGCCGCACCCTGGGCGAGGAGCTCCTCGTTCCCACACACGTCTACACCGGTGAACTCAACGCCTTGTTCTCGGCTCTGCCCGACGCTGTGCATGCGGTCTCGCATGTCACCGGCGGGGGACTGTCTGCGAACGTGGCCCGCGTGCTGCCCAAGGGCCTCGTGGCCAAGATGTCGCGTGCCTCCTGGGAGATCCCTCCGGTCTTCTCGACTCTCGGCGATCTTGGCGGAGTGCCGCAGGATGACCGGGAGCGGACCTGGAACCTCGGCGTCGGAATGGTCCTCGTGACCTCCGCAGACTCCGTCGACAGCGTGCTCGCCGCCAGCCCCGGCTCATGGATGCTCGGCGAGGTCAGCGTCGACGACGGTTCACTGGCCTCGGAACTCGACTACGTCCAGGGCGCCAAAGGCGTCGACGGCGGAGCCGCAATCCTCCGCTGAGAGTAGGCGGTCTTACCTGCGGGTGGGCAGGGCCATCTGAGGGTGCGGCAGCACGCTGGAGCCACGGATATGAGATGCCACTGCCTGTAGGGCGACCACCTGCCTTGAGTCAACGCTCCTGCCATCAGACAACGCAGAAGGCGGAGGCCGTAGCCTCCGCCTTCTCACTTGCGCGAATCCGATGCTCTGTGTATCTGAGCGTCGGTCACATCAGTGCTGATCGGTCAAGATTCGCGCTGTGTATAGTCGTCTTCTTCGTCGTCATCGTCGACGTTGTACTTGTCGGCGTAATCCGAATAGTCCGGCTCGTTGTCGTACGGATCTGACGAACCGGACGCCTGCGACTCGGAACCCAGTTCCTGCTGGAGTCTATTCAGGTCGGTGTCCGGGCTGTAATATTTCAGCTTCCGGGCAACCTTGATCTGTTTTGCCTTTGCGCGGCCGCGACCCACTGGCGTGACCCCCTCCGTCGTCATTTGGGGCGAAGCGCCCCGGACTAGATCTCTGCTATGCGCTTAAATCCTACCTGTTCGCAGTGGGAAGTTCCATTTTGCGGCCCGACCTTGGATAGGGTGAACCCATGTCCTACAGTCGCGATTATGTTGTCACTCTGCGGATCTTCGAGCCCACCGTGGTTCATTCCGCATTGCAAGACGAGCAGGTAGAAGACAACCGTGCTCGGGTCGAGGAGCAGGTCTCCGATGATGCCGATCAGCGCTTGATCTCACTGCCGCCGAGCCCTGTGGCCGAATCGTTTCGCAATACCCCGATCTTCCTTCCTGCGTCTCAGACTTCGGACGGAGTCGATCGTTACTGCCCCGCTCAAGAGGACATTCGCGGGTGGGAAGCACTTGAAGCGCTGAGCGAACACACCTCGAAGGCGACGCTGGACATCATCGCTCCGAAGTCGGCGCGCAGGCGTGCGGCCAGCCGTCGAGCCGAGTGGCTCCAGGACGCAAAGGACACTCGGGTCTTCACACGAGTCTCGGCCTGGGACGTGCCACCGTCATGGTGGCTGTTCTTCTCCCTCAGCGAAGACCAGATCATTACGAACGAAACCGATGCCGGGCTGAGAATCCTCATCCGTACGGACATTCTGGCCGCCTCGGCGAGGATGGAGTGGGCGGCGGAGACCGTGGCCGACAAGTCTAAGGTCGTCGACATGGTTGAGCAGACATCGATTCTGGCTCAGTGGGTCGACGGCTTCGATATGAACTCCGTGCTCGAACTCGACCTGGGCGGTATGAGCGATGTGCTCTGGCCCAACGAGGCACCGGAACTCGTCGATTCGTGGGTGACCGCGCTGAGCAACGACGACCCTGAAACTGCGGTCGCATCCTTCCAGAAGTATGCGGCGATGTGGGAGCAGCTCAATCTCTACGCTCGCAGTTCCTGAGTCCTCCGACTACCCGGTGGCGGTTACGATAGTCTGCGTAACCGCGGCGTCGAGAGAGTGAACCACACAGCGCATGGATGAGAAGAAGCACCGACTTCTGACGAGCAGGAAGCCGCATTCGGAACCTGCCGACGAGTCCCTGTCTGCCGACGAGTCACTGACCGCCACCAAGCCGAAGCCGATGACGACCTGGTCGATCGTGTGGCGCCTCGGCGCGACTGCTGTGGCCCTCATCATCCTCACCTGCGGGCAGTTCCTCAACACCAACGACTTCTTCCCGCTCGGGTCACTGACTCAGTACGCGACAGCCAAAGATCTCAACGGCACGGTGAACTCGACCTGCATCGAAGCGCAGTTCCCCGGCGAGGACGAACCGCGCCGGCTCGGTTTCAACCCGGCGACTGTGGGCATCGAACGCGGCGACATCGAGTCTCAGCTCGACCGGGTCATCACCCACCCCGAGCTCCTGCAGACCCTGGCAGATTCCTTTGAACGCCTCCATCCGGACGAGCCGAAGCCGGAGAAGATGATCCTCTGCCGCAGCGTGACCCAGTTGGAGAACGGCCGCAGCGTCGGCGAACCCGAACACAAGATCCTGGCGACTTGGGAGGTGCAGTGAACAAGCCCACCACAGCCGAGGCGAAGGCCGGAAACCCAGTCATCGCCTGGTTCACGCCGCAGCTCCCTCTGGCCCGGGTCGCGGTCTTCCGCGTCTTCATCTACCTCTTCGTCATCATCGATGTCCTGACCATCTCCGCCGATGTCATCCCACACGGGTGGACTCCCGACCTCTACCAGCCGCTGTGGCTGGCCAGGTTCCTCCACATCCCACCGGTCAGCGTCGTCGGCGCACAGATCCTGCTCGCCGCGATCATCGTCTTCTCGCTGCTGGCGGCCGCCGGAATTCTGCAGCGCCTGAGTGGGTGGATCGTCGCGCTGACCTTCGGGTTGTGGATGTTCTACACCCAGGGTTATGGCTACGTCGCCCACGATCACATGGCCCTCGTCATCGCTGTGGTGGTTTTGCCGACGGTCGGAGTCGCGCGATTCCGGGACGTGGGAACCACCTCGGCGAAGGCAGGGTGGGCACTGCGGGTCGTGCAGATCGCTGTCGTCCTCACCTACTTCTACTCGGTGGTTATGAAGTGGATCGCCTCGGGCAACATCACTCACTGGGCCAACGGTGCCGTCATCATCTGGGCACTCATGCGCCGCGGTGCCGAATGGTCGAAGCCGTTCCTCGAAATGCCGGGCCTGCTCATCGCCGGTCAGTGGGCGACGTTAGTCTTCGAGTTCCTGTCGCCGATCGTGCTGTTCTTCAAGGGCAAATGGCTCTACGGTGCCGTCATCTTCTTCATGCTCTTCCACCTCATGACCTACATCGCCCTGGGCATCCACTTCCTGCCGACGGTCATCTGCTGGGCGGCATTCCTGCCCTTGGAGAAGCTGGTGCCGAAACGGTTCGCCGCCCGGCGTTAGCCGATTCGCGCCGGAGTGTCAGGCGATGTGCCGCAAGGCGTCGAGCACCCGTTTGAGGGCTGCGCGTTCGGCGGTGTCGGGGCGCATGACCGCGACAACCCAGCGCGTGGTCGTGACTCCGGTCAGAGGCACGAGAGTGAGACCTGCGTTCTGCGGAGTCGTGAGTCGCGGCAGCAGCGCAAGGTGATCGCTGGAGGCGACGATCGCTTCAATGAGACGGTTGTCCCTGATGCGTTGAGTGACTTCGAGTGCCCGTCCGGTCACGTGCTCGATCGACGACATGATCGTGGCGAACGGGTATCCTTCTGGCACGCCGATCCACCGGGCATCGACGAGATCGTCTGGAGCCAGTTTGCTGCGCCTGGCCAGCGGGTGGGAGTCGGACATCGCCACATCGATGCGTTCCCGAGCCAAGGATTCGACCGTGAGCCCTTCTGTATTGGAGGGGCGTCGGGAAATCAGGCTGTGGGCGACGACGATGTCGAACTCCGAAGTCAGACCCGCGAATTCGTGTTCAGCGAGGTCCACATCGGTGGTGGTCACGACGATGCTCGGGTTGGTTTCACGCAGACGCTGCAGTGTGGTTGGAATGAGATAGGTGAGTGCGCTCGGCAGTCCCGCGATCTTCACTTCGCCGGCGGCCTCGCCGAGGTAGTCCTCCCAGTCCGCCTGCACACGGGCGATCGCAGAGGCCACGTCCTTGCCTCCCGAGGCGAGAAGTCTCCCGGCCCTCGTCAGCTTCAGTCCGCGACCCTCGGGTTCGACGACCTCGTGCCCCAGTTCTCGTGCTGCCTGTTTGAGCTGCTGAGAGACCGCCGATGGTGTGCGGTACGTGGCTCCGGCTACGGCGGTCACGCTGCCGAGTTCGGCGAGGCGCCGCAGCAGCTCAAGGTGTCTGGGGTCCATGTCCCAATGCTACAAGTGTTAAGTCAGGCTACAAATACATTGAAGAACATGTCGATTGTGTTAATTGTGGTGCTGACTCGAGAATGGAGTCATGTCCTTCAAGCACTGCCTTCTCGCCGCCACGGTGGCTGTGATGTGGGGATTGAACTTTCTGGCGATCGATTTCTCGCTCGAGCAGTTCCCTCCCTTCTTCCTCGTTGCTCTGCGTTTCGCTGTACTTGCGCTTCCGGCACTGTTCTTCGTCCCGAGACCCGATGTGAAGTTCCGCTGGATCGTGGGTTATGGAATGGGTTTCGGGCTCCTGCAGTTCCTGTTCCTCTACTGGGCGATGGCAGCAGGAATGCCTGCAGGACTGGCCTCACTCGTCCTTCAGGCCTCGGGGCCATTCACGGTGCTGTTGGGGATGACGTTCCTGCGGGAGAAGGTGCGCGGTTCGCAGATGGTGTTTCTACTCGTCGCGATGGCCGGTCTTGGAGTCGTCGGGTGGCAGAGATTCGACTCGAATGCGAGCTTCCTGCCATTCCTGCTCACCGTCGCAGGTGCCTTTGGTTGGGCGATCGGCAATATCTGCAATCGTCAGGCCCATTCCGTTGAGCCGGTGAAGTTCACAATGTGGATGTCGGTGATCCCACCGGTGCCTATGCTGCTTCTCGCTCTGGTGGTCGAAGGTCCGGCCAGAATCGGAGAGTCGTTGACGACGCTCATGACCCCCACTGGTTGGCTGGGTCTGGCAGGACTTGCGTACACGGTCGTCATCGCTACGATCCTTGGGTCCGGAATCTGGTCGTGGCTGATGTCGCGCAATCCTGCCGGAGTCGTCGCCCCGTTCTCGATGCTCGTGCCAATCGTCGGCATGAGCACCGCCTGGTTCGTCCTCGGCGAGACGGTGTCCTTGGGTGAGCTGTGCGGAGCGGTCCTCGTCATCATCGGTGTCCTCGGCGCAGGGATGCGAGCGGCGAAGGGGCACAAGATACTCGCCGAGGCGGTGTCCACCGGCATGGACTCCGTTGTCGACGTCCCAGCTGGGACGCGGTGAGCGCCCGGGTGCACCCGCGAGGGCACCCGGGCATATCGTCATCCGCGTTCGACCGGCATCCACAGTTCGGTCGTGGCGGTGCTGAAATCTTCCGACCGTTCGGCAATCGCCACGATGGACGGCCCCGGCCGAAGCTGCCACGGATTTGAGGGGAACCACTCACTTGCCGTCGCCGCCCAGGTCGTCTGAAGGGCTTCGGGGTAGGGCCCTGAGGCCGTGAAGACCGCCCAGGTGCCTGCCTCGAGGGCGATGACATCGAGGTCCTTCGGCGCCGAGGCGTCTGACCCGACTGCGACTCCGTGCAGGTAGGTGAGCTCGGTGCCCTCGCGGTGGTCCGGGTCGACATGGGCCGTGACCTGAAGGAGCCCACGGGGTTCCATCTCGCTGAGGGCCTTGAGCCGAACGTGCTCGTCATCAGGCAGTGACGAGATGTGTTCGCGGATGTGCGGATTCTCGCCCTCATAGATGAGAGGCACGCGCGCGGCATGGCCGATGAGTGAGAATGCTGGTTGTTCGGTGATTCGAGTGTCCATGGAGGATGTCCCTTCGATCGTCAGGCGGAACCTGATGGTTGGTTGACTGCGAAGGGGTCCACCGCTGCGCCGCACCTCTGCAGGGCTCGTGCCGTGGACCGAACGGAATGCTCGTCCGAATGCTTCCGCCGAACCGTATCCGAAACGGACGGCGATGCCCAGCAGTTCTCGCCCGGCGACGACCTCAGCAGCGGCCACAGTCATGCGCCGTCTGCGAACGTATTCCGACAGCGGCATTCCCGACAGGGACGAGAACATGCGCCGGAGGTGATATTCGGTGGTGCCGATCTGCGCCGTCAACGTCTCGAGGTCGAGGCCCGGATCGAGCGCAGCGTCAGCAGTTCCGTCGCCTCTGTTCAGATCCGATTCGATGAGGTCGATGAGCGTATTGAGTTCAGCGATCACGATGTCTCCCTTCGCTCATCAATACTTCCAATCCCCGAGCCTGCTCCGCCCGATAGTTCCGGTCCGATACTGTCGTGTTTCGGCTCCATCTCTCGTTATGTGCTCGACTTCTGTTCTAAGAGCTCGAGCATTCCGTTGGTGGCGTCGGACATGGGCTGGGGGTCGCCGAGTGCACGAGAGATGACGTAGCCGCCCTGAACGGTCGCGATCGCGGCTGTTGCCCGCTGTTGGGCCTTCGTTCGGTCCATCCCGTCTTCGGCAAACACATCGGTGACGATGGCGATGAGCTCCACGAAGTAGTCGGCGATCAGGTTCTGCAGTTCGGAGTCCGACATGACGGCGGCATCAGCAGTGAGCCGGCCGACTCGGCACCCGGCCACTGCATCTCGGGGATGGGACAGGTACTCGCGGATACGTTGCGGCGGAGTTGAGGAGGCGAGCAGTGCCGAGCGTGCCGACTCCAGCATTTCTTCGACGGTGCGAGTGACCGCTGCCAGGGAGAGGTCCCGCTTCGTCGGAAAATGGTGATAGAGACTGCCCTGCCCCACGCCGCTGCGCTCCAGGACCTGGCGCGGTGTCGTCGCGGCTACACCGTGCTTCCAGTGCAGATCTTGGGCGGCCTTCACCAAGCGTTCCCGGCTCAGGGTGCCGGTGGTATGTTTCGTGGTCATTGTGCCACTATACAAGCGTGCATACCTATAGGTATGGTCAGCTGTACAGTCATCTTGACAGACGGGACCGACCATGACTCGAATTGCTCATCTCAGCGACACTCACTTTGACGGCGGACCAGCTCGAGCCAAGCGCCTGCGCAGAGTCCTCGACGCGGTCCACGACCTCGCCGATATCGATGCCATCGTCGTGACCGGCGACATCGCCGACCACGGGGAAGTCGCGGAATACCAGCAGTTCTCTGAGCTGATGGAAACCGAGCTTCCAACGCTTGTCGTTCCCGGAAATCACGACAGACGTCAGGACATGGCGCATTTCATGACGCCGGCGCGGCAGGAGCGGTTCGACTCGGTGCAGACAGTCGGCGATGTGACCATCATCGGCCTCGACAGCCTCATCGAAGGCGAAGACGCGGGATATCTCAACGCGGTGACCGTGGAGTTTGCGAACGAGGCAACCGCCGCCAGTCCCGGGCCTGTCGTGCTGGCGCTCCACCACCCACCCGTCGCGATCGGACACTCGGTCATGGATGGCCTTGGGCTCCGCAACGCCGACGATCTCAGGGATCTCATTGAGGCGAATGACTCGGTCATCGGGATGTTCACAGGGCACGTGCACTGTGCCGTAGCAACGACCTTCGCCGGCCGGCCCATGCTGGGGGCGCCGGGAATCGTATCGACCATGCACCTGGTGGAACAGCCGGACCAGATCGCCGATGACAGCGCACTGCCGGGGCTGGCTGTTCACACCATTGATCCGAGCCAGCGCATCACCACCCGTTTTCACACACTGAGCCCAGAGGAGGACCCGGCGCATAAGGTGGGACTATGACCAGCGTCGAAGACAGCTTCGGGTCTGAGTGCGCGCTTGCCGCCTGTGGATCCGAGAAGACATCCGGCATCCTGGAGATCAACCGGCCCGACGGCTGAGCCGGGCTGTGTCGACGCTATCCACTTGATGTCACTCAGCACCGCTACGACTGGGGCGAAACGACCGGGCGCCGCGGGCGCTGGGTAATCCGTGACTGGTCACAGGTGGCCGAGGAGTTCGACTGTGTGAATGTCAGTCACGCAGGATACCTGTGCATTGCCGGTGCGGCCGTCGACGTCGGCGACGACAACCTGGTCGACGATCCGTCGTCTCTGCCGACGACAGGCAACACCGACGACTGGATGCGAGCCTGACTCGCTTTTCTGATATCGCTGCTGAACCACCACACGGACACCGGTGACCGCGCTCACGATTCGACGCTACGATCACCTCATCACCACTGGTGAACCACACGGATCCGTGAGCGGGGCTGCAGGTTCGCCACCACGTTTCAAGGGAGAAGAAGTGTCTCGCAAGTTCGCCGATCGCATCGACCGAGTACAGCCGTCCGCCATCCGCGAGCTGCTCAAGTACGGCGATGACCCTTCCATCACCTCCTTCGGCGGTGGCTACCCGGATGCCGCGCTCTTTCCCGCCGCCGAACTCCAACGGATCTATACCGAGGTCCTGGCCACGGAGAGTGTGACCGCTCTGCAGTACACCGCCTCGGCGGGATTGCCGAGTCTGCGTGCGCAAATCGCCAAGCGAATGTCGAATGCGGGAGCGGCAACCGATGCCGATGATGTCCTCATCCTCCATGGAGCCCAGCAAGGCCTCGACCTCGTCGCGAAGCTGCTGATCAATCCCGGCGACGTCATCCTCACAGAGAACCCGACCTTCCTCGGCGCCCTCATCGCCTTCAACCCCTGCCAACCTGAGTACGTCGCCGTCGAGATGGACTCCGATGGCATGGACGTCGACGCCCTCGAAGCAACGTTGCGGGAGACAGGCAACGTCAAGTTCATCTACGTCATCCCCGACTTCCAGAACCCGACGGGCGTGAGCCTCAGCCTCGAGCGCCGCAAGCGCATCATCGAATTGGCCAATGAGTTCGATGTGCTCATCCTCGAGGACTCGCCTTACCGCGAGCTGCGCTTCGAAGGCGAACAGCTGCCCACCCCGGCCTCACTCGACACCGAGCACCGAGTCATCCACCTTGGCAGCTTCTCGAAGATCCTTGCTCCAGGCGTGCGCCTGGGGTGGGTGAGCGCGGCACCGGAGATCCTGGACAAGCTCAGCCTGCTCAAACTGGCCGCCGACACCCAGTCGTCGACCCTGAACATGACCGCGGTGACACGGTTCCTCGAGACCGTCGACATCGACGACCACATCTCGGAGATGCGTGAGGTCTACCGCGCCAAACGTGACCTCATGCTCTCGACCATGGCCGAACATTTCCCCGCCGAGGTGGCTGTGACCAGACCCGAAGGTGGACTCTTCACCTGGGTGACCTTCCCCGACGACTTCGACACGACCGCGTTCATGGCCGAACACGCCCTGCCCGAAGCCCGAGTCGCCTACGTGCCCGGGGAATCGTTCTTCCCGACCGAACAGCGCAGCAACTTCGCCCGGTTCAGCTACTCTGGTCAGTCGGATGAGGACATGGTCGACGCCCTGACCCGACTGGGCACGATCCTGCGCGAGCACATCTGATCGTCCTTGCTGCGTCCCTGGGCTGCAGCGACATGTGCCGGAGGTAGTGCCAAATCGCAGCCGCGGGCTTACGGTCAACATATGACCGTCGCCCCCAGGGTCGCTCCAGCGCCGGAGCCGCCAACCGCACTCGCCGCCTCGGCGGTGCTTGCCGGTGCGCTGTGCCTGTCGATCTCGGCGATCCTGGTCAAACTTGCGGGTGTGGACGCGGCGACGACGGCCGTGCTGCGGTGCGCGATCGCCGTCATCGCACTCGTGCCCCTGGCGCTGTTCGAACGCAGGCGCCACAGTGGTCTTTCACGATCTGGCATCCTCTGGGCAATCGCGGCCGGCGTTGCGCTGGGCATCGACTACATTGCGTGGACGGCCTCGATCTACCTCGTGGGTGCCGGCGTCGCCACTGTGCTCGTCAACGTTCAGGTCATCGTGTTGCCCCTGCTTGCCCTGCTGATCGACCGGGAGCGTGTGAGCGTACGCTTCCTCATCTCCCTGCCGCTGATGCTCATCGGCGTCGGCCTGGTCGGTGGGATCGTGTCTCTGGCCGCGGTGGGGGAGAACGCTGTTCTCGGCACCGTTCTCGCGCTTATCGCCGGAATCGGATACGGGGTGTACATGTTCCTCACCCGCCGGGGAACCAGGCGTAAGGCCGAGGGGGCCATTCAGCCCCTGGCCTGGGCGACTGCCTCGGCGGCTTTGACCGCGGCGGTCATCGCCCAGTTCACCGGCGGCATCCACCTCGCGGGGATCGGTCCGAGGTCGTGGATGTATCTCATCGCCTTGGCTCTGCTGGGGCAGGTGGTGGCGTGGCTGTTCATCAACAGGGGAAGTGCCCGGTTGGTGCCGTCGATGACGGCGAGCCTGCTGCTCATCCAACCTGTGCTCGCCCTTGTGCTCGCAGCCCTGATCCTGGGCGAGAAGCTCACTCTGGGGCAGGCGCTTGGTGCGGGCCTCGTCGTCGTGGCGGTGGCCGTGGCCAACGGAGTGTGGCGGATGCGTTCGCACCGGCACCGGCAGGTTATCAGGGAGCCAGGCTCGGGGCCTCGCTGATGCCGAACTGCGTCTTCAACGCTCGCCGAGCCGCGAACCACCCGTTCATTCCGTGGACGCCGGGTGCCGGTGGGGTCGCGGCCGAACACAGGTAGGCGCCGGGGACGCCGAGGCTGTAGTTGTCCCAACTGGTGCGCGGGCGAGCCATCATCCGGTAGAAGGAGACGAGCCCGGTGGCGATGTCGCCGCCGATGTAGTTCTGGTTGTGACCAGCCATCTCTGAAGCCGGGATGGAGTTGTACGTGACGATCGTGTCGCGGAAGCCGGGTGCGAAGCGTTCGATCTGGTTGATGATGTAGTCGGCCGGGTCGAGTGGGCAGTCGAAGGGGACGTGGGCATATGTCCACAGTGGGCGTAGGCCGTCCACCTCACGCGCTGGGTCGAAGACGGTCGGGTCGGAGACCAAACTGACCGGGTGGGCTGGCATGCGCCCGGCGATCACATCCGCCTCGGCTGCGGCCATCTGTGCCCGGGTTCCGCCCACATGGATGGTGCCGGCGCGGTTGATATTAGGGTCGGCCCAGGGCACGGGTCCGTTGAGGACGAAGTCCACCTTGGCTGCGGCGTTGCCCTGCTTGAAGGACCGCAGCGACTTGGCGACCTTGGCCGGGATGAGGCCGGAGAAGATCTGTGCCGCGTTCAAGGCGGAGGTGTCGAGGAGATAGGACCGGGCGGTCGGCATATCGGAGACATGATCGATGCGCGCGTTCGTCGTCACAGACCCGCCGTGGGCTTCGAGGTCGGCAACCATGGCGTTGATGATCGCCTGCGAACCGCCCACAGGCGACGGCCATCCGGCGGCGTGGGCGACGGTCGAGAGCATGGTGGCCGTGGCAGCTGTGCCCATGGCCGGCAGTCCGCCGATCGCGTGCGCGGCGACACCGGTGAACAGGGATTGGGAGGTCTCATGTGAGAGCGGAATGTTCCAGGCCGGGCTGGCCTGGGACAGCAGCCGCAGCCCGAATCTCATCACATTGGCGATGCCGGGAACATCGCGCAGCGTCTCCGGAATGGAGCGTTTGTCACCGAGGGACAACCAGATCGCATCATCGACGCGTTCGAGCAGCGGGGCGAAGAAGCGCCGCCATTCTGGTCCGGCCGCGCCGAGGTGGTCGACCGTTGTATCGAGATCGTGGAATGCCAGCGCGGCGGGCTGATTGTCCAGAGGCTGAGCGTAGGAGACCTCCGGAGTGGTGAACTCGAGGCCCCGGGAGCGCAGGTCGAAGTCGACGAAGAAGGGGCTCGAGATCGCCAAGGGATGCACGGCCGAGCAGATGTCATGGGTGATGCCAGGGGCCAGGCCCAGGTCGAGGGTGCGTGCGCCGCCGCCGATGGTGGACTGGGCTTCATAGACCTCCACAGACAGGCCCGCCCGAGCCATGGTGACCGCGGCGGCCATGCCATTGGGCCCGGATCCGACGACAACCGCATCTACCTGGGGATTGCTCATGGGTTCATTCTAGGGGAGAGGACTGACACGACCAGGGCGAGGACCGGCATGAGCAGGGGCGAGCGGTGGACTTTCTCTTGCATCGAACATCCCAGGTACCCCCATGGCTCGCCAAGCTTTCAGGCGTAGCCTCAAAGTACATCGCGAGTTGCGCAGACGGCGTCGACGGTGATCAGGATCGAAGGTGATCGGCGATGAGCACATTGAACATACGGGAGCGTCGGGGGACGCTGCCGACTCGGCTGGTGAAGACAGCCGGCTTCTTCCTCGCTTTCAGCATGGTGGCATTCGCCGCTGTGAATATTCTGGCGAACATGTTCCAGCACACTTTCGTCATGATCGTCGAAACGGTGATTGTCGGAGTGCCATTCCTCATCGCAGTAGGCTGCGCCGTCGCTGCGATCGTTGCGAAGATCGTCAAGCACAATCAGCATGCCCCTGTGTGAGGCAGATGGTGCGTTGCCTGCCCCTTTCTAGTTCTCGGCTACTGAGTTATCGGTGGCCCTGCTCGTGCGGCAAGGCGGGGGTGTGCCAGATCCTCGTTGTCGAGGACCCATGTCGCCATCTCCCACGGCGAGCATTGTGCGAAATAGAGCCGCTGCCCGCCGACATAGCGATGGTTGGACTCTGCCTCGGGATCAGGATCGTACTGCCCGGAAAAGCGCTCGTTCCCGCGCGGAACAGAGACCGCGAAAGGTACCTGCACCCAAATGCTGGCGTCCCACAACTCACGGAGCTCAGGCCGATGGAGGAAGATGCCATCCACGAGAAGGACGCAATCCTGTGGCAAGTCGAGACTGGAATGTGCACTCTCGATACTGGCATCGGCAACAACATCCCAAACGGCTGTGACAACAGGCAGCCCCTGCTTGAACGCAGTCGCGACTGACCGCTTGAGCGCTGGGTAGTCGTAGGAGTCACGGTAGAACGACTCGGGTCCTCGCCCCCTCGCATACCGGGTCGAACGTGGGTGATGGAAGCCGTCGATGCTCAGCGAAGCAACAGAGCGGAGCCCATCCTGGGCAGCCAGCCGAACAAGCTCCCCGGCGAGAACGGTCTTGCCCGCTCCGTCGACCCCGTCGACGGCGATGAGGCTCCGCCCACCAGAATTGATCTCGCGGATCTGTGCAAGCAGCTGCCGCAGAACCGCACGACGGGTACTCACCTGGTGCCGCCCTCAGTCGAGCACATGGGCCTCCTCGAAGAACGCCAACTCCACATCAACCGTCCGCTGCCAGAGGCGCGCCAGCCGGGCCCGGGCCGTGGCGGATTCAGCCTCGTCGCCGGTGGGAAACACCCTCTCAAGTTCGTCGACGAGGAACTGCACCCAGGCACGGAAGTCCACACCATGATGCAGCTCGATCCATCCGGTGTGAACGTGGCGACGGGGCATCGGCTGCTCGCGCTCGCCCCAGTCGAGGTAGAGCCATTCGGCGATGACGAGCACGACGAGCAGGTCCGGGTAAGAGGCAGAAACGACCGCGTCATACATGATGGTGCGAAACCGCGCGGTCGGATCGGTCAGCACCGGATCGTCGTATTCATCGGCACTGGCACCCACCTCGGCGAAGGCCCGAAGGAAGTAGGAATTCTCATCTGCTTCGAGGAATCCGAGCTGTTTGGAAAACCGGAGTTTGGGGCCGATGCCATCGGCGTGGGCGACGCAGGCGCCGAGCATCGACAGGAACGATTCGAAGAACTGATAGTCCTGAATCAGATACTTCTTCATCACGGAATCGTCGAGGGTCCCGGCGAACAGTTCCTTAACGAACCTGTGCCCGACCGCGGCGTCCCAGGTGGGAGCGGTCGCCGCTCTCAATGTCGCCACCGGCCCGCCTGGGTTCAGGTGAATACTGGTGCTGGTCTGCTGTGGGACGTCGTTCATCCTTGTCATCTCTCACTTCCTCCGCCGGTGCTCACCGGATCAGGTTCGAAGGGTCTGCTTGCGCACTCTCAGCACCGGTCTCGTCGGCGCTCCCCTGTGGTGTTTCGAGCCTAGCACCGGCGAAGCACCTGTGCCCTTCACCGTGACACCGGTGGCGCGTAGACTTCCAGCATGGCAATCGCAAAGCAGCCCGTCGTCGTTCTCGACGCCCCTGACGCACGCGAACTCGCGGAGTTCTACGGTCAACTCCTCGACTGGCAGGTCAGAGTCGATGACGACGGCACCTGGGCAGAGATCACATCAGATTCCTGGCCGCCGATCTGCTTCCAGCAGGTCGAGGACTATCACGCCCCCAGCTGGCCGAGCCAGGCCCACCCACAGCAGATGCACCTCGACGTCGTCGTCGATGACCTTGATGTCGCCGAGGCAGCAGTGGTCGAACTCGGTGCAGGGAAGGCAGTTGACCAGCCAGGCGAGACCTTCCGCGTCTTCCTCGACCCGGCAGGTCACCCGTTCTGCATCGTTCTGAACTGAGGTTGTCACCAGGGTGGGCCGCCCCTGGGTGCGCTCGCCCTCTGGGTGTTTCAGACCCTGAGGAGACAGCACCGGCTCAGGTCGCTTCGGTCTCCTGGTTGAGCTCTTCTGCCAAGTCCTCGGCCTCTTCCTCCGAAGCCGCCGACGGAGTCGATCCCCACAGCGGACGACCATTGCTCTCTTCCACGAAATGGATCGCAACGAGTCCGATGATTCCCGCGGCCACGAGGTAGATCGCCGGCCACATGAGGAAGCCGGTGGCGCTGATGAGGCTGGTCATCACGACCGAGGTGGTGCCGCCGAACAGTGAGATCGAGATGTTGAAGGCGATCGCCAGCGCACCTGCTCGCACCATCGTCGGGAACAGGGAAGGCAGCGTCGAGGGCATCGTCGCGCTGAAGCAGATGAGGCTGAGCCCCATGATCAGCAGACCGAGGAACACGATGATGTCGCTATGACCGCGGATGAGCATCAGAGACGGGAATGAGAGCACGATGAGTGAGATCGATCCCGCGCGCACAACTGCCTTGCGGCCCACCCGATCAGAGACCTTGCCGATGACCGGAATCAGTCCGAGACAGACCGCCATAACGAGGATCTGCAGAATCTGGGACGTGAGTTCTGAGACCCCGCCGCTGCCCTGAATGTCTTGGACCATCGGGAAGTAGAGGGGAATGAATGAGGTCAACATGTAGTTCGTGACGTTCCACGCCAGGACCAGACCGCAGCAGGCCAGAAGGTTGGGCCACAGCGCGAAGATCTTCTTGAACTCGCCCTTCGTGCGGTTGCTGGATTCTTCCTGTTCGGAGAGCTTCTCCATCTCTTTGTATGCCGGGGTGTCGGCGAGTTTCGTCCGCAGGTAGACGCCGACGAAACCCAACGGCAGGGCGACGAAGAAGGGAATGCGCCAGCCCCAGGTCTCCAGGAAGCCTGTGGTGGATACGGCCTGCATGATCGTGGCAACCAGAGCGCCGAGGACGTAGCCGGTGAAGGTACCGACCTCGAGCAGGCTGCCGAGGAATCCTCGGCGCCGATCCGGTGCGTATTCGGCGATGAACGTCATCGCGTTGCTGTACTCGCCGCCGGTGGAGAATCCCTGCAGGAGTCGGCAGGCAAGCAGAAGGAAAGGCGCCCACAGACCGATCGTCGCATAGTCAGGGATCACGCCGATGAGGAAGGTGCCGGCTGCCATCATGATCATCGTCATCGCCAGGACCTTGTTGCGGCCGATCCTGTCCGCCAAGGGGCCGAAGAACATTCCGCCGAGCGGGCGGACAAGGAAGGCGACTGCAAAGAGCCCGGCCACGATGACATGGCCGATGGGGCCGGAGTCCTTGGGGAGGAAGATGCCCTCGATGACGACGGCGAGGTAGCCATAGACGCCGAAGTCGTACCACTCGGTGACGTTTCCGATCGCTGCTGCTCCGATGGCACGTTTCGTGACATCGGGTTTCGTCACGGTGATCTCTTCTGGGCGCCAGCGCTTGCGGACGTTGTCTGGTCCGAACATGTTTTTCCCTTCCGATTGCCGGGGGAGAGACACACGAGAACTGCTGTTCAGGGCACTTGAGAATCACGCGGAGGAAACCCCGGCGTGCCTCTCTTCTGTATGGGTGATGTTTCCGCTGTATCTGTTCGCAACCCGATCGTTATGGGCAAAACGCACGTTCCAAGGCTAGTCCTCTGCGCTCACTTGGCAAGTGGTGCGCCGCGACTACAGTGATCACATGCGCGTGATCACTTCATTCGACGACCTCGAACCGGTTCCCTGGGCCAATGGCGCGGGGGAGACGACCGAGCTCGTCTCGCTCACCGATTCGCAGGTCCTGACACCGGCCCTTCGGCGCTGGCGCCTGAGCATCGCGCGTCTGGACCGTCCGGCTGAGTTCTCGCTTCTGCCCGGCATGGCGCGCACCTTTCTTCCCACCGGCGCCGAGGTGGTCCTTGAGATCGACGGTCACAGGCACCCGGTGACGCCGGCCGAGCCCGCACTATTCCGTGGTGAGCAGAAGGTGTCCCTCGTCGGATTGGGCACCCCGTGCTTCGCGCTCAATCTTATGGTCGAGATGAACAAGAGGCTCGGCTCAGGTCAGCGTGGACTGGAGCTGTCGACGCGATTCACCGGCACCGGGCTGTTCGCAGTGACCTTGGATTCGGTCCCCGGGTACCCGAGATTCCAGTTGCTGGAGCTCGAGGAATCGGACGTTCTTCCGGACCACCTCGGCGTGGCCGTCCTGCACTGAGGCACAGGTCGTCGCAGACACCGAATCCGGACCTGCGAATATCATGCGAAGCGCATGTCCCGTGCGTCACATTGACCATCATCGTTGCAGGTCAGAGGCCTTGGGGCGACTTCCTGTTCACAGTGTTGTCCCAGCTTCTACGGGGGTGGGTCAGGAACTCCGGAAATCGACGGACGATACTGGACTCAGGGACCAGTCATCGGAGGAACTTTGGGGTCGAATCAGAATGAGTCAAGCAGATTGAATGGGCACGACGGATCAGCGTCCGATCACGACGGATCAGCAAAAGATCACCACAGATCAACCTCCGGAGTCGGTGATTCCGAGATGATCGTGCAGGCATCTCAGACCCTGCCTCTGATCACCGAAGAATTTGCAGCCGCCCACGCCGAGAATGCTCATTCGACACCGACGACGACCCCGCATGTGACCACACCGGTGATGCCGCCGAATCCCATCCGACGCGAAGAGTCGCCGGCGTCGGCGACTCGGATGAGGCAGGAGGACACAGCTGCCGTCGGCACACCTGCGACGGCAGCAGACGCAACCGCGACGGTCGTGAACGACACTGCTGATCACGGTGACTCGACGGCGAAGAACGACGTGGTCGAGAAGAAGGAGAAGAACGAAGGCAGGGTCTCAGCGACCCAGCTTCTCGCCGGTGCGGCGGCCGCGGCCACTTCATCGGTCATCGGCGGACAGTTGGGCGTCGCCGGAACCGTCGTCGGCGCGGGCGTCGCGAGCATCATCACCGGGCTAGCTGTGACGCTCTACACCAGCAGCCTCGACAAGGGCAAAGAGAAGATCAAGGAAGTCGGCTCGAAGCTCGCCCCAGCGGTCAAGGCGAAATCGCCTGGCGCCAAGACGCAGCGATCCGCCGCGGTAGGCGACCAGGCCTCAGGAGCTCTTCGGGCTACCAGCACCTTCGGTCATCTGAGCGATGAAACGGCCGCTGACAGAAGTGACGCAGGTGCGCCAGATTCCGGCTCGCCTGATGCCGATACAGCAGCCGCTGAATCGGAGACAGAAGGCAGTGACGCCAAGTCATGGTGGCAGAAGCTGCGTCGCAAACGGGTGCTCTACCCGGTGGCCATTGGAGTGGCGACATTCGGAATCGGATTGGGCGCCGTCGTCATGGCCGAATCATTCACCGCTGCCGACATCTCGCCCGGCACCTCGCAGATCTCGCGGTCCGTCACGGGGAATTCGAGCTCCGGCGATGAGTCCAGCACCTCGCAGGACGGCGGGTCAACCTCCAACTCGGATTCCTCTGGGTCGGCCTCCCAGTCCGGCCAGAACCCGAATCAGGGAAGCGGGAACGAGAGCTCGACGACGAGCGAAGGGCAGTCCACCTCGGCGAGCGACGGCGGCTCCGCCAGTTCCGACAGTTCCGCGACCGCTGATCAGACGGGAACCGAGCAGGCAGGAGACACCGGCAGCAGTGACAGCTCTTCGGGATCGAGCACCGACTCGAGCGGCTCCAGCAGCACTGGCGCAGACACCTCGGGAAGCGCGAGTTCGAGTGACGCTTCGGGATCCAGCTCCGACTCACAGGGCAGCAGCTCCAGCGGCTCCGGCGGATCAAGCTCCAGCTCAGGCTCTGGATCAGGCTCTGGCAGCGATGCCGGTGGGGGATCCAGTTCAGGCGGAGACGGAAGCGCCGCGACCGCGCAGGGCTGAAGACACTCCCCCCTGTGGTCAGACCAGAAATGCCGGTCTGGAATATTTGGGAGGGTGGCCTTGGTTGAACACTGTGAGGGACGTGGCTAGCGTGAAAATTGGTGACGACAGTTTTCTGTCCGCTGCCAGGAACTCGATATCAGGGGAGTCGATGTCGACCTTTCGCATCAGCATGCTGATGCGTGCTGCTCGTCCTATGATGGATGTAGTGGACCGGGAAGAATGACCCCCCGTCGCTCAATCGGTTGAAGGAGAAGCTATGACAAAACACGCTGATCATGAACATCCAGGATTCGACGGCACGAAGCCCTCGACGACCGAGTCGGGTGCCGCTCGAGAGTCCGACGCGCATTCGCTGAGCGTCGGAGCAGATGGCCCACTCCTCCTCCACGACGTCGCACTCGTTGAGAAGCTGGCCCGGTTCGACCGCGAACGCGTTCCCGAGCGCAGCCCCCACGCCAAGGGCTCCGGTGCCTTCGGTGAGCTTGAGATCACCGCAGACGTCTCCAAGTACACCCGCGCAAAGTTCCTGCAGCAGGGCAAGAAGACCGAGATGCTCGCACGGTTCTCCACCGTTGCTGGTGAGCTCGGATCACCCGACTCATGGCGCGATGTGCGCGGATTCGCACTGAAGTTCTACACCGAAGACGGAAACTTCGACATGGTGGGCAACAACACCCCGGTGTTCTTCGTCCGCGACCCCATGAAATTCCCCGACTTCATCCACTCCCAGAAGCGCACCCCTGATTCGGGTCTGCGCAGCAACAACATGCAGTGGGACTTCTGGTCGCTCTCGCCCGAGTCGGCACACCAGGTCGCCTACCTCATGGGGCCCCGCGGTCTGCCCAAGACCTGGCGGAACATGAACGGCTACTCCTCGCACACCTACATGTGGGCGAACGAAGCCGGCGAACGTTTCTGGGTCCAGTACCACTTCCACACCGATCAGGGCGTGGAGAACATGAGCAACGAGGAAGCCGGCAAGCTCGCCGGTGACGACGCTGACATCCACCGTCGCGATCTGTTCGACGCGATCGAGCGCGGCGACTACCCGTCCTGGACCGTCAGCGTCCAGATCATGCCCTACGAAGAGGCCAAGACCTACCGGTTCAACCCCTTCGACCTGACTAAGACCTGGTCGAAGAAGGACTACCCGCTCATGGAGATCGGTAAGTTCACGCTCAACAAGAACCCGTCGAACCACTTCGCACAGATCGAACAGGCTGCGTTCAGCCCCTCGAACACCGTGCCGGGCACCGGAATCTCGCCCGACAAGATGCTCATGGGCCGTGTCTTCTCCTACCCAGATGCGCAGCGCAACCGCATCGGCACGAACTTCAACCAGCTGCCGGTCAACGCGCCCATCACCAAGACCAACTCCTATGACAAGGAAGGTCAGATGGAGTACCACCATTCAGGTGATGCTCCGAACTATGCCCCGAATTCCTACGGCCGCCCATACCAGGCCGAAGAGACTCAGGTCGAGGCACGGTGGGAATCCGACGGCGAGCTCGTCCGCAGCGCAGCCACTCTGCACGCCGAGGATGACGACTTCGGCCAGGCGCACACCCTGGTTCGTGAGGTCTACTCCGAAGAAGAGCGCCAGGGCCTCATCGAGACCGTCGTCGGTGCACTGAAGGACGGTGTTGAAGAGCCCGTGCTCTCCAACGTCTTCGCGTACTGGCGCAACATCGATGAAGAGGTCGGCCGCGCAATCGAGGACAAGTACAAGTCCGAAACCGCGTGATCTGACTGGCGGCAGCGGCATCAGCCCAGCGCTGAGGCCGCTGCCGTCCTTCTTTGAGAACTCAGCAACCCTCCGGGCGCTGAACAACTCCGCTTTGGAGTGGTCAGCGCCTGGAGGGTTGCTTTCTTGTGTGTGCGAGTATGTGCGAGCTCAGTCGTCGATCTCGTCGAGAAGCTTCTTCTCATCGATGGCCAGCTGCTCCTTGTCGAGATGCTGCATGAAGTGCTTCTTGCCCCGGGCGTACCAAAGTACGACGCTGATGACGAGCACCCCGAGGACAGCGATGGGGGAGTAGTTGAAGGTCGAGATCGTGATCGGCAGGGTGGGTGGCAGCACGAAGAGGATGCAGATCAAGATCACCCAGACGACAGCGACCCACCCGATGACTGCGCTCCACCGTCCCAGGTTCCAAGGGCCGGCCTTGAATCCTTTGCCCTTGAGCCGACGCAGCAGAACGGGTGCAACGTAGGCGATGTAGAGCCCGATCACCGCTACGCTCGTCACCGCCAGGTAGGCGGTCTCATTGAACAGCGCCGGCACGGTCAGAATCGAGGACAGCACGATGCACAGCCAGATCGAGTTGGTTGGTGTTCCGGTGCGAGGGTTGACCTTCTTCCAGTACTTGGATCCCGGGATCGCATCGTCACGGGAGAACGCGTAGCTCATCCGCGAATTCGCCGTCACCGATGCCATGCCGCAGAAGAACTGGGCACCGCAGACGATGAAGAGCAGGAATTTCGCCATCGTCGGGTTGTTCAAGGCATCGAGGAACACCTGCGCAGGCGGCAGGCCGGTCGCGGTGGCGTTGAGCGCGGTCAGTCCGGCTTCGGAACCGTCCTGAATTGCGGCCGTGATCGAGTACAGCAGGATCCAGCCGCCGATGATCGAGATCAGGACGCTCATCACGATGCCTTTGGGAGCGGCAGTGGAAGCGTTCTTCGTCTCCTCCGCCACGTGAGCCGAAGCGTCATACCCGGTGTACGTGTACTGCGCCATGAGCAGACCCATGAGGAAGACGAACGGCATGAACGTGAACCCGGTTTCGTTGTGCCACGCCGTCATGGTCCAACTGAACGACTGATGTTTCGTGGGCATGATCCACAGGGCGGCGACGATGACGAGCACACCGACGATATGCCACCAGGCGGAGACGCCGGAGAGCAGGTTGACCAGGTTGACGCCGAAGGTGTTGAGCAGACCGTGCAAGGTGATGATGACGAGGAACAGGATGAAGGTGTTCAACGCGGTGGGCACCACGCCGAAAGTCAGTGCCGCGAAGGCCATCATGGTCGTCGCCGCACCGTAGTCGATAGCAGCGGTGACAGCTACCTCGCCGAGGAAGTTGAACCATCCGACATACCAGGCCCAATGTCGTTTGTTGCGTTTGGCCAGACGCCCGGCCCAGAAGTAGAGTCCACCCGCCGTCGGGTATTTGGAACAGACTTCAGCCATGGCCAGGGCCACGCAGAGGACGAAGATGCCGACCAGCGGCCATCCGATCGTGATTGCGGCCGGCCCGCCCGAACCCAGCGCAATGCTGTAGGAGGTGATGCAGCCGGCGAGGATCGAGATGATGGAGAAGGAGACCGCGAAGTTGCCGAAGCCCGACATGCCGCGCTTGAGTTCCTGCTTGTACCCCAGCTCGGCAAGACTGGCTTCGTCAGCGCTGAGGGCCGGGGCCGCACCTCCCTGAGCGCCGGTGCCATCGGGAGGCGTCGGCCCGGGAGCCGCCCCGGATGTCGGGTCAATGGGTGGAGGGGCTTCATTGCTCATGGAGAACACCGTTCTTCTCGAAATGATTGCTTCCGCGGGCCAAACCCATATGGCCCAGATCTGCGACCCGGAGCGGTCGTCGCTGACCTACCGGCGTCGTCGGAATCTGGCCGTTGTCTATCGGGTGCAGATGCCGAGACCCAAGCGTGCGCGTCCTTGTGGAACGTGACTGTGGAACGCGTGCGGCAGTCACGAAAATAGTGCGTGATGCAGTTCACAACTCTGTTCTGACGTTGAGCCTGTCACCGTGCAAATGGTTTGTCAATAGGTATTTGTTCTGACCGCAAGGCCGCGCTGTCATCAATTTTCCCTTATGTATTGCGCATGAATGGTTCGGTGGCATACCTTAAATGGGAGAGTCTTCCTGAACTGCCGCAAGGCACGACCACCGCAACGATGCGTGACCACCACCGGGATGCAGTCCATCGCAAAGATGCGTACACATCGCGAAGGTGGGCTACCGAGAAGAGGAACCATGAGCGTGACTTCATCAGATATGACCCTGGAGCAGCTGCAGGCCGAGATCGCCGCCGGCCGCGTCGACACTGTGCTCGTCGCCGCCACGGACATGCAGGGTCGCCTTCAGGGGAAGAGAATCACGGGCCGATTCTTCCTCGACGAGGTGATGGACAACGGCACCGAAGGCTGCAACTATCTCATGGCTGCCGATGTTGAGATGAACACCATCGACGGGTACGAACTCACCTCTTGGGAACGCGGCTACGGCGATCTCATGTTCGTCCCCGACTATTCGACTCTGCGTCGCATCCCTTGGCACCCGGCGACGGTGATGGTCCAGTGCGACCTGGCCTTCGTCGACGGCTCACCGCTGACCGTCTCCCCACGACAGGTCCTCAAAGCACAATTGGAGCGACTTGAGAATTTGGGCTATTCGCCCATCGGCGCCACCGAACTCGAATTCGCCCTTTACAACACCGGCTACCGGGAAGCCATGGCCAACGACTACCGCAACCTCGAAGCCGCCAGCACCTACAATATCGACTACTCCCTCTTCGGCACAGGACAGGTCGAAGGCTATCTGCGCCGTCTGCGCAACGAGATGGACGGAGCCGGCCTCTACACCGAAAGCGCCAAGGGCGAATGCAACCTCGGCCAGCTCGAGGTCGGATTCCGCTATACCGACATGCTCGCCACCTGCGACAATCATGTCGTCTACAAGCTCGGCGCGAAGGAGATCGCAGATCAAGAGGGCAAGTCGGTGACCTTCATGGCCAAACCCAATGACCGTGAAGGCAGCTCATGCCACATCCATATGAGCCTCAGTGACACCGCGGGCACACCGGTCTTCCCCACCGGCCACGGCACCGAGATGTCAGAGACGATGAAGCACTTCGTCGCCGGAGTCGTCGCCACCCAGCATGACTTCACCTACCTCTACGCACCGAACATCAACTCCTATAAGCGCTTTGCCGAGGGCTCCTTCGCCCCCACCGCCGTCGGCTGGGGATGGGACAACCGAACGTGTGCCGTGCGCATCGTCGGCCACGGTCCGGCACTGCGCTTCGAGCAGCGCGTGCCCGGCGCAGACGCCAACCCCTACCTTGCGAGTGCAGCACTCATCGCCGCCGGAATCCACGGACTCGAGAACAAACTCGACCTGCCCGAAGCGCTCGCCGGCAACGCCTACACCCAGGACGTGCCCAACATTCCGCGTCGCCTCCACGACGCCGTCGCGGCCTTCGAATCCTCCGACGTCGCTCGCCATGCCTTCGGCGACGAGGTCGTGAACCACTACAGCCATGCGGGCCGTGTTGAGATGGCAGCCTTCGACGCTGCAGTCACCGATTGGGAGGTCCGGCGTGGCTTCGAGCGTCTCTGACCCGGTCCTTGATCCTGCGACGCGTCGCCCGCTCATCGGACTGCCCACCTACTACGGGCGCGGACAATTCGGGGTTTGGGACCGAGACGCGGCCTTCCTGCCCAGCGTCTACGTCACTGCCGCGACTCGGGCCGGTGGCCGCGTCGTGCTCCTGCCTCCGGAAGATCCCTGGAGCCTCGTCGAGGTGGCCGACCTCGACGGCATCATCCTCACCGGAGGCGATGATGTCGATCCCGCCCTCTACGAGGCGCAGCGAGACCCCCGCACCCAGGTGGCGAACACGCGTCGCGACTCCTTCGAAACCACCCTGTACCGTCACGCCCGCACCGCGAATGTACCGGTCTTCGCGATCTGCCGCGGAGCCCAGATCGTCAACACCGTTCACGGCGGAACCCTGCACCAGCACCTGCCCGACCTCGACGGCTACGACGCTCACGAGGCACCGAAGAAGGACGAATTCGCCGAGGTGGCAGTGCGAACCGCACTAGGTACCGCCGTGTCCGGCCTGATCGGAGACGGGACCACGGTCCGGTGCCATCATCACCAGGCCATCGACCGCCCAGGTGAGGGACTGATCGTGAGCGCACGCTCCGACGACGGCTGCATCGAAGCCCTGGAGACACCAGACGGTTCGATGCTCGCGGTCCAATGGCATCCGGAGGAGACGCTGGACGATCTGCGCCTGTTCACCGGCCTCGTCGAAGCCGCGGCCCGACGCGCGAGCACAGCACCACCGAACACCACGCCAGCTACGACGCCCACGACACCCACGACACCCCAGACAAAAGCGGAGGCTCAGCGATGACCGAAGTGATCAACCCCGCGACAGAGGCACTCATCACCTCGGTCGACGCTCACAGCGCCGAGGCGACGAAGGATGCGATCGGCCGGTCCGCCGACGCTTTCACACGGTGGCGGGCCACAGCACCGGCCGAACGGGCCGAGCTGCTGCGTGCCTTCGCTCGCGCCGTCGACGCCGACATCGACAATTTGGCCGCGCTTGAGGTTGCAGAGGCCGGGCACACGATCGGCAACGCCCGGGGCGAGGCCGGAAACGTCCGCGACGTCCTCAACTACTTCGCCGGCGGAGTCGAGCGCCACCTCGGCGACCAGATTCCCGTGGCAGGGGGAGTCAACATCACGTTCAACGAACCACTCGGTGTCGTCGGCATCATCGTGCCGTGGAATTTCCCGATGCCCATCGCCGGATGGGGTTTCGTGCCCGCGCTCGCCGCGGGAAACACTGTGGTCCTCAAACCTGCCGAGCTGACCCCGCTGACGGCGATCCGCCTCGGCGAACTGGCCCAGCAGGCAGGGATTCCCGCCGATGTCTTCCAAGTTATCCCCGGCAAAGGCTCCATTGTCGGTCAGACCTTCACGGATGACCCGAGGATCGCGAAGATCGTGTTCACCGGATCGACTGCGGTGGGTGAGAAGATCATGGTAGACGCGGCGAAGACGATGAAACGCACAACGCTGGAACTCGGCGGCAAATCCGCGAACATCGTCTTCGACGACGCCGACCTCGAACTCGCAGCGGCCACCGCACCCTACGGGGTCTTCGACAATGCCGGCCAGGACTGCTGCGCCCGCTCGCGCATCCTCGTCCACGACTCCGTCTTCGACCGTTTCATGGAACTCCTCGAACCCGCGGTCTCCGGAGTCGTCGTCACCGATCCCAGCCTCGAGGAGGCAGAGATGGGCCCGCTCATCTCGAAGAGCCACCACGAGAGCGTGGCCGGATTCCTCGACGGCGTCGACATCGCGTTCACCGGCAGCGCCCCGACCGGTGCCGGCTACTGGATGGCGCCGACGGTCGTGCTCCCGAAAACATCGCGTGATCGCATCGTCACCGAAGAGGTGTTCGGGCCCGTTGTGAGTGTGCAGCGCTTCAGTGACGAAGCCGAGGCGATCAGCATGGCCAACGATTCGCCTTATGGCCTCTCTGGCTCGATCTGGACCCGTGATGTGGGCCGCGGACTGCGGGTCGCCCGCGGTGTCGACTCGGGGGCGCTGTCGCTGAACTCCCATTCCGCAGTTCGCTATTCGACCCCGTTCGGCGGGTTCAAACGCTCCGGCATCGGCCGCGAACTCGGCCCCCGCGCGATGGACTCGTTCACGGAGACGAAGAACCTCTTCATCGCCACGGACTGAGCAGACTCACCCTCCCCACGAGCACCACCACCAACGGGCAAAGGACACACCATGAACGAGACAGCAGAGCAGATCATCTGCCGCCGCCTCCCGGGGCGCACCGCAGTCGTCACCGGAGGGGGCAGCGGCATCGGGCTGGCCACCGCAAAACGTCTCGCCTCCGAAGGGGCGAACGTCGTCATCGCCGACACCAACACAGACTCAGGAACGGCCGCCGCCGAGGCGGTCGGGGGCCTCTTCGTGTCCACCGACGTCACCGATCCGGACCAGGTGGGCAAGCTGTTCCAGACTACCTTCGACACCTACGGCAGCGTGGATGTCGCCTTCAACAATGCGGGAGTCTCCCCACCGGCCGACGCCTCGATCACGGAGACCGGTCTCGATGTGTGGCGCAAGGTCCAAGACATCAACCTGACTTCGGTGTACCTGTGCTCGAAGGCGGCGTTGAAGCACATGCGCAAGCAGGGGAGCGGCTCGATCATCAACACGGCCTCATTCGTGGCGCTGATGGGATCGGCGACCTCCCAGATCTCCTACACCGCGTCGAAGGGCGGGGTGCTGGCCATGTCACGAGAACTCGGCGTGGAGTTCGCACAGGAAGGCATCCGCGTCAACGCCCTGTGCCCTGGACCGGTCAACACCGAGCTGCTGCGCGAACTCTTCGCCAAGGACCCGGAGATGGCAGCCAGGCGTCTGGTGCACGTGCCGATGGGACGCTTCGCCGAGGCCGACGAGATGGCCGCGGCTGTGGCGTTCCTGGCCAGTGACGATGCTTCCTTCGTCACAGCACAGTCGTTCACCGTCGACGGGGGACTGTCCAACGCCTACACGACCCCGCTGTGAGTGATGATGGTTTGATGGCGAGTACCCCAGCTGCGGGCAGGCAGACCGGCAGCCAGGTGACGGCGTTGCGGGCGATCGCCCCTGCTCGCTCGGGCAACATCTTCGAGGAGACGATCGAGTGTCTGCTCCAGATCATCCGCCTCGGGATCATTCCGCCTGGTCAGCGCTTCCCGCCCGAACGTGAACTTGCGGAGCAGCTGAGGGTCTCCCGGGCGACCTTGAGGGAGGCGATCTCGGAACTGCAGACCGCCGGCTGGGTCAACGTCCGCCGAGGCCGTGGTGGCGGAACCTTCGTCTCCCGCACTCCTGCAGGGGGCTGGGCTCACAGCCCGGCTCATGGCGATGACGCAGGTCTCGGCGCAGGGTTCTCTGCGGTCGAGGTCGAAGATACACTGGCCTGGCGCCGTGTCATCGAAATGGGAGTCGCAGAGGTGGCTGCCGGGCAGGATCTCACCGCGCGCCAACGAGGTCAGCTGGCGGAGGCCATGGACACGAGTCGGCAGTCGAACCTGGCCGAGTACCGGCGCTTGGACTCCCAGCTGCACCTGACCTGGGCGCAGGTGACAGGGTCTCCGAGCCTGGTGCGCTCGATGGTCGAAAGCCGAACCCGGGCGAACAAACTGCTCGAACGGATCCCCATGATCGAACCCAACCTGGCTCATTCGCACGAACAGCACCAGCGGATCCACAATGCGATCCTCGCGGGAGACGCCGCCGCGGCCCGCACAGCCATGGCCGAGCATCTTGACGGCACGGCCGCATTGCTGCGGGGCTTCCTCGCCGAGCCCTGATCACGGGTGGGCTCGAGCCGACCCCTCAGCGCCTCTCGGCCGCCTCCTGCTGGGCACGTTGGGCGATGCGACCTCCGGCGAGGACCATGTCGGCCTGCCGAGGCGAGAGTGTATGGCGGAACTCGAACTGTCGTCCGCCTACCTCAGCGCTCACGGTCTTGCCGGCGGCCAACTCATCGCGCAGTCCCCGGAACTTCAGGACATCGCCCTGGGACAGGGACTCGTAGTCGCTCTCATCTGAGAATTCGAGGGCGAGGACGCCGAAGTTCGCGAGGTTCTGCCAATGGATCCGCGCCAGGGATTTGGCGATGACGATGCGCAGCCCCAGATAGCGCGGGGCGATCACGGCGTGCTCGCGGGATGAGCCCTGGCCGTAGTTCTCCCCGCCGATGATCGCATGGCCGCCGGTATGGCCCGCTGCACGTTCGGCGTAGCTCGGATCGATCTGGATGTAGACGAACTCGGAGATCTTGGGAATATTGCTCCGGTAGGGCAGGACCCGGGAACCGGCGGGCATGATCTCGTCAGTGGAGACGTTGTCGCCGACTTTGAGCATGATCTCGAGATCGATGTCCTCAGGCAGCGGTTCGAAGTCGGGCAGTGAGGAGATGTTCGATCCTTTGACCAACTCAACCTCGCGTGCTTCCTCAAGCGGCAGCGGCGGGACCAGCATGGACCGGTTGGCGGAGAACTTCTCCGGCAGCTTCACCTGCGGATACTCGATGCCCAGCTCGCGAGGGTCAGTGATCTTGCCCGTCAGTGCTGCGGCCACGGCAGTCTCCGGCGAGCACAGCCACACGGCGTCCTCGTCGGTGCCCGAGCGGCCGGGGAAGTTCCGCGGCATCGTGCGGAGGCTGTTGCGGCCCACAGCCGGGGCCTGGCCCATGCCGATGCAGCCCATGCAGCCCGATTGGTGGATGCGCGCGCCGGATCCGACCAGCGAGGTCAACCAGCCACCGGCGATGAGGTCGGCGAGGATCTCTCGCGATGTCGGGTTGATGTCGAGTGAGATCTGCTCGTGGATGTGGCGACCTTCGAGTGTCTCGGCGACGACGGCGAAGTCCCGCAGCCCCGGATTCGCCGAGGAGCCGATGACGACTTGGAAGACGTCCTCGCCAGCGGCCTCCCGCACGGGACGGACGTTGCCCGGCGAGGAGGGGGCGGCGATGAGCGGTTCGAGCTGTGAGAGGTCGATGGCGTCGTGGAGATCGTACTGCGCGCCTTCGTCTGCTTCGATCCGAGTGAAGTCCTCGCCCCGGTCGCTGGCTTCGAGGAAGTCCCGGACCGCGTCGTCGGCAGGGAAGACTGTGGCCGTGGCACCGAGTTCGGCCCCCATGTTCGCAATCACGTGGCGGTCCATCGCGGTCAGGTCCTTGAGTCCCTCACCGTGGTACTCGATGATCTTGCCGACTCCGCCTTTGACGCCGTGACGGCGCAGCATCTCGAGGATGACGTCCTTGGCCGAGACCCACGGGGGCAGTGTGCCGGTGAGTTCGACGCCCATGATCTGGGGTGCGCTGATGTAAAGCGGTTCACCCACCATGGACATTGCGATCTCGAGACCGCCGACGCCGATGGCCAACATTCCCAAGGCCCCGGCCGCGCAGGTGTGAGAGTCGGAGCCGATGAGAGTGGCACCGGGCGTGCCGAACCGCGATTGGTGGACCGGGTGGGAGACGCCGTTGCCGGCGGGGGAGAACCACAGGCCGAATCGCTGCGCGGCAGAACGCAGGAATATATGGTCCTCTGGATTCTTCTCATCGGTCTGCAGAAGGTTGTGGTCGACGTACTGGACAGATGTCTCCGTGCGGATCCGGTCGATGCCCAGCGCTTCGAGCTCGAGCATGACCAGCGTTCCCGTCGCGTCCTGAGTCAGCGTCTGATCGATGCGGACTCCGATCTCGTTACCGGGCTCAAGCGTCCCGGATTCCAGATGTGAGCCGATGAGTTTCTGAGCGACATTCTCAGCCATCGTCACCCTCCTTATGAAGTGGTCGAATTGCTGGTGCAGCACGCTCTCACGTGGTCTGTCCACGTTAGCCCTCGTTCAGGGAACTCACAAGGGCGGTATCCACGGCGGCAGTGCCACTGTGTGTGCAAGGGCGCATACTGGTTCCATGCCGGAATTGCCCGAAGTCGATGCACTCGTGAATTTCCTGCGCTCGCACATCGTCGGGGATTTCATCTCCCGGACCGATATCGGCGAGCTGAGCATCCTCAAGACGGCGGATCCGCCGCTGGCGGCGATCAGCGGGCTCGAGATCAGTGGGGCCTCCCGGGTGGGCAAGGCCCTCGTCATCGAGCTCGACGGGCTCGAACTGGTCTGCCGGTTCGCCCGTGCCGGCTGGTTGGTCTGGCACGATCAGGTGCCCAGCGGTCCGGTGAGGATGGGCAAGGGGCCCTTGGCTCTGCGCATCCACTTGGCCTCCGGTGCCGGATTCGACATCAGCGAAGCGGGAACGAAGAAGAACGCCGCGGTCTCCCTCGTGACCGACCGCGCCGCGGTGTCCGCCATCGCCAACGCCGGACCCGATGCCCTGTCCATCGGAGTCGAAGAGTTCACTGCGGCGCTGGCCGGTTCGACGGCACGGATCAAGACCGTGCTCGGAGATCAGAACCTCATCGCCGGCATCGGCAACGCCTACTCCGACGAGATCCTCCACACCGCACAACTCTCCCCATTCGCCCCAGCCAATCGGGTCGATGCCCCGGCACTCCTGGAGACGATTCGCGAAGTGCTTGGCCAGGCCCGCGAGGCCCTCTTCGATCTGCCACCGGCGAAGGTCAAGGCGGCGAAGAAACGTACGTTCTGCGTCCATGGCCGCGCCGGTCAGACCTGTCCGGTGTGCGGGTCGACCATCGCCGAGGTCTCCTATGCCGATAAGTCGCTGCAGTACTGCCCCGGCTGCCAGACCGGAGGCAAGAAGCTCAGCGACCGCAGAATGGACCGACTCCTCAAATAGCGAAGGACCTCCATCGCCGAGGTGGCCCGGCCAGCGGAATTTTCACCGCCGGGACTGTCGTTATGCCAGGTGAAAGACCACGCGCGAACCACGCGTGAACCGACCACGAACCTCGAGTCGACACAGGAGCATCATGACGCAGCAGGTAGCGATTCCCGGCACAGACCTTTCCATCTTCCCCATCAACCTGGGCACGAACACCTTCGGCTGGACCGCTGACGAGGCCGGATCCCACGCCGTCCTCGACGCGTTCGTCGCCGCTGGAGGCAACTTCCTCGACACCGCAGAGTCCTACCCGGCGTGGGTTCCCGGCAACACCGGCCGCGAATCCGAGACCATCATCGGCACCTGGCTCGCCGCCCGCTGCAACCGCGATACGGTCGTCATCGCCACCAAGGTCGGAGACCACCCGGATCACAAGACGCAGAATCCCGATTACATCCGCACCGCCATCGACGCATCCCTTCAGCGCCTGCAGACCGATCATGTCGACCTCTACTACGCGCACCGAGATGATGAGGTGACCCCCATCGCCGAGGTGGCCCGGGTCTTCGATGAGATCGTGCGTGCCGGTAAGGCCAAGCACATCGCCGTGTCCAACTACTCCCCAGACCGCCTCGCCGAATGGTTGGCCGTGGCCGAGGCGGAGAACCTGGCCAAGCCGGTGGCGATCCAGCCCCAGTACAGCCTGGTCTTCCGGAAGGAATACGAAACGCAGCTGGCGCCACTGGCACGCGAGCACAACCTCGGCGTCTTCAGCTACTTCAGTCTCGCCGCCGGATTCCTGACCGGAAAATACCGCACCGAAGAAGACCTCGAGGGAGCCAGCCGCGGTGGCATGGTGCAGGGCTACTTCAGCACTGAGGGGCTCAAGGTCGTCGAAGAGCTGGTCGCTGTGGCCAAAGCCCACGACGTGGCACCGGCAACCATTGCGCTCGCCTGGCTGCTGGCCAAAGGTGCAAGCGCCCCGATCGTCTCGGCGCGCACACCCGAGCAGCTCGATGCACTGATGGCCGCTCCGGAGATCACGCTCACAGATGACGAGGTCACCCGTCTCGATCGAGCCTCGTCGCCTTTCGCCTGACCAGGAGCGGGCGCATCGCGATCAGGCCGAGGATCGGCCCCGGCAGGAGCAGCCAGACGGCGGCCACTCCGATTACGGCGATGAGGCTCTGCAGGATGACGATGCTGATGACGCTGACGGCGAAGCCGAGCGAATTCATCACCGTCAGCCCCGTTCCCGTCAGCTCTGCGGGAGCGTAACGGGCAGCGAGATCCGAGAACTGGGGAGAGTCTGCGATGACAAGGAGACCCCAGAGCATGAGAGCCGCAATGAGGAGCGGGCCGATGTCAGGCAGCAGAGGGTAGATCAGGCACATCAGTCCCGACCCAGCCAGGGCCGTTGCGGCGACCGCTGCACTGCCGGTCCTGCGGCTGATGATTCCGCCGAGCACACATCCCAGGACCCCGGCGGCGATGACGAGGAAACTCGTTGTCGCAAACCCCGTCGGGCCGTCCGCGTCGGCCAAAGCCGCGATGACGAGTGTGGGCACGACTGCCCAGAAGGCGTAGAGCTCCCACATGTGGCCCACGTATCCGAAGACGGCGGCGCGAAACATCCTGTCCCGGAACAGTCTCCGCAGCGCTGGACTTCCGACGGACTTCGAGGGCCCGGAAGTCGCATCGGACGCATGTGACCGAGCCGCTCGGGGCCCGGAGATCGTTGCCACGAGCACGGCTCCCAGCACCGCCAGTGCGGAGGAGCCCCACATGATCGACTCCCAGGGCAGGGCGGCGCCGACGGCTGACAGGAACTGTGGCATCGCGGTGCCCAGGGTGAGCATGGCCACGAGCCAGGCCAGAGCCTGCGCGGACTTCGCCTGCGCCCGTTTGACGATCATCTTCATCCCCATCGGGTAGATACCCGCGAGGCTCACGCCGACGGCGAAGCGAGAGATCCACACGAGGACGAGGTCAGAAGGACCTAGCGTCCACACGAAGTTCAGTCCAGCACCGAAGAGGCTGGAGAGAATGAAGATCCGCTCGGGCGGGAACCGATCGGCGATCCCGGTCGCCGCGCTCAGCAGCGTTCCGACGATGAACCCGATCTGGGTGGCCGCGATCAGCCACCCGAACTGAGCCGGCGTCGAACCCAGCCAGGCGGAGAGGCCGTCGACGGCACCGCTGGGGCTGAACCACAGCGACGTTCCGAACCACTGCGCCACGACGATGGCCAGGATAGCCACTCCTGCTCCCCGCCCCATCTGCGATTGCGACGCCATCGAGTCATTCCTCGCTCGTCGGGGACACGCCATAGGCGCGGAGGGCCACCTCGGCGATGCGGGTGAGGAATTCGCTTGTCGAGGTACGGTCCGCAGCCGGTGTCTGCACCCGCTGGACAAGTGCCTCGGTGATGCCTCCGACGAGGATGAGGCTGGTGAACCCGAGCTCGTCCGGCTTCTGCAGCGCGGGAATCTCCGGCAGCTCGTAGGTGGTGTGAACGCGCACGAATGCGGCATCGACGGCGGCTGCGAGGATGCGCATCGTCTCCCGCCGCCGCGCTTCGAGCGATTCATTGACGCCGACGGCCTCGACCTCGAGGACGCGAGCCTTGCGCTCATCACCGAGCATCGGCATCAGCGCGGCGGAGACGACGTTGACGGTGGCCTCGACGAGACTCGCGCCGGCCGGGATCGTCAGCGTCGTCAGAGCATCGACGATCTCCTCGTTGAGGACGGCGTAGAGCTGTTCGAGCAGCGACTCCTGCGCAGTGATCGACTCCCGCACTGCCCCCGACTCTCGCACTGAACCCGATCTGTGAGCGGGGAAGAGATCGTAGAAGGACCGACTCGAGACCCCGGACTCCTGACACAGGGCCTGGATCGAGGTCGCACGGAAACCAAGCGTTCCGTACAGTTCGAGGGCGGCCTCGAGGAGACGCTCACGACGTTCTCCGTCACGGTCGGCGCGTGAGGTTCCACGCCACAGTCCCGCCGAGGCTGCGCCGGAGGAATGATCATTCATTTCTCCAGTGTAGTGAAAATTTTGATTTTCAATGGCAGTATTGTGACATGCCTTACAATGTCAAGCAGGAGCATCGTGCTCCGAAAGTGACCGCGCCCATCCCGCCGAACCCCGCACTGCCGCGGGTCTGCGTGATCGGAGCCGGAGCCTCGGGCCTCGCCGCAGCCAAAGCCCTCTACACCGCGGGCGTTCCGTTCGACTGCTTTGAAAAGGGCAGCGAATTCGGTGGCAACTGGCTCTTCGACAACCCCAATGGCGTCAGCGCCTGCTACGAGACCCTGCAGATCAACACCTCGTGCCCGCGCATGGCCTTCTCCGATTTCCCGATGCCGGCTGACTACCCGAACTACGCCAGCCACGATCAGGTCTACGCCTATTTCCGCGATTACGTCGACCACTTCGGATTCGGCCACACCATCACCTTCAACACCGAGGTGACCCATGTCCGCCGAGGCGAGAACGGCGGTTGGGATGTCGACATCCGCCCGACAGGTTCCTCCGCCGAATCTTCTGCCAACAGCGACACGGCAGAGTACGAGACTCGCCGTTATGACGCAGTGATGGTCGCCAACGGCCACCACTGGGATGCCCGCTGGCCCGACCCCGGCTACCCCGGTCACTTCGACGGCGGGCAGATCCACGCCCACGACTACCGCAGCGGCGAACAGCTCGAGAACCGCGACGTCGTGGTCGTCGGCGCCGGCAACTCCGCGATGGACATCGCCGTCGAGGGCTCCTACCGGGCGCAGAGCGTCAACCTCTCCATCCGTCGCGGACAGTGGGTGATGAAGAAGACCATCTTCGGCAAGGCGGCAGACCAGATCGCACTGCCGGGCTGGGTTCCCTGGTGGGCCACAGCGGCACGGCTGCGCATCGCCGCGATGCTCTCCGGGGGACTGCGCAGATACGGCCTGCCCACCCCGGAGCACACGCCCGGCCAATCGCATCCGGTGCAGTCGGATGCGATCAGGGACCGCCTCGACGAGGGTGCGATCACGGTGCGACCGGGCATCGAACGACTCGAGGGGGATCGTGTGGTCTTCACCGATGGAAGTGAGGCTCCGGCCGACCTCATTGTGTGGGCGACGGGATATCGGGTGAATTTTCCGTTCTTCGATCCGGACCTGATCTCCGCAGAGGGCAATGATCTGCCGCTGTTCAAGCGCATGGCCCACCCCGACCGCCCCGGGCTGTTCTTCATCGGCCTGCTCCAGCCGGTCGGTGCGATCATGCCCCTGGCCGAGGCTCAGTCCAAGCTGGCAGTCAAGACGCTGACCGGGGACTATGAACTGCCGAGCCGCCGGGACATGACCCGGCAGATGCATGAAGACGACCGCCGAAACAAACGGCAGTTCTACGATTCGCCCCGGCACACGATGCAGGTCGACTTCGATCACTATCTCTTGGAGCTTGAGCGCGAGATGCGCAGAGGAAAGGTGGCGGCATGAGCCGGACGACAACATTGGCAGGTCAGGTTGTGGCTATCACCGGCGGAGCCCGTGGCATCGGGAGAGAGATTGCCGCCGAGCTCACCGCGGCCGGGGCGAAGGTGTCGATCGGCGACCTCGACCTCGTTCAGGCCCAGGCCACCGGTGCAGAACTGGGTGTGCTCGCCTACCGGCTCGACGTCACGGATCCGGACTGTGTGAGCGCGTTCCTCAGCGAGGTGGCCCATGACCTGGGACCCATCGACATCTTCGTCAACAATGCGGGCCTGATGTGGGTCGGTCCCTTCGCACAGGAACCGCACTCCGCAGCTCGGGCGCAGGTCGACGTCAACCTGCTCGGTGTGATCAATGGGATCAAGGCTGCCGCGCCAGCCATGGTCGCGCGCCGACGCGGTCAGCTCATCACCGTCGCTTCGGCGGGCTCTATTCTGCCGACCCCGGGTGAGGCGACCTATGCCGCGACGAAGCACGGTGTGCTCGGCTACCTCAAGGCCATCCGCGCGGAGCTGCGCGGCACCGGTGTGCGGGTCACATCGATTATGCCCGGGGTCGTCGACACGGCACTGGCGGCCGGAACGTCGAGCGGGGCGGCAAAACTGCTCACCCCCGCCGAGGTGGCCCGCGCCGTTGTCAAGGCTGCCGCACGACCGCGGTTCGAGGTCACGGTTCCCGGATTCATCGGCCCCGGCGTCAAGGTCGTCAATCTTCTGCCCTTGCCGATCCGAGACCGGATCTTCGCTGCGCTGGTGCCCAATCAGCTCGAAGCGCGTAAGAATCAGCGGCAGGACTACGAAGCCTCATTCACTGCCCCGAAGAGCTGAATTCCGCAGCAGCCAGCAGCCAGCAGCCAGCAGCCAGCAGCCAGCAGTTGGCAGGATCAGGCGACGATCTCGTCCTTGGGTTCGACTGCGTGGGCGACCGCCGCACCGATGACGGTGCCGATGGCAATCGAGAAGAACGCCGCACCTGCCGCGAGCAGACCGCCCGCCACTCCGCTGCCCTCGCCGAACTCGAGTTGCGAGGCGTTGAGCAATCCGAATGAACCGGGCGCGACGATGAGGAACGCGGGGACGAAGCTGATACGCCAGATCGGTCCCCGCGGCAGACGGGAGAGGAGGACGGCTACCAAGGAGGCGGTCAGCGCCCCGGCGAGACCACCCACTGTGGCGCCGAACTGTGCACCGAGGCCGAGCTGCGCCAGCGCGGCCGCAGCGATCGTGAGAACGATCGGCACCGTGTGCTCGAGCGGGGTGTAGAAGTAGATCATCAGCCCGATGGTGGCAGCCAGGACGCCGAGGGCCGAGAGCTGCCAGGTCGAATCCGCCAGTCGAGTATTCCTCATTGCCTCGGCTCCGGTGCCGGTGATTGCGGCCGCACCGGCAACGCCCGCGATGAACATCGCCAGCTGCACCGTGGCTGAGACGAGGCGTGAACTGCCGGCCGAGAGTGCTCCGGCTGAGATCTCCGTCAGCCCTGTGACCACGGCGCTGCCGGGCAGCAGCAGCGCGAGAGTGGCGATGATCGTGCGCAGGGGACTCTCGAGCCAGCCCAGCTGGTAGCCGATGAGCACGATGACGGAGATGAGGAACGCAGAGCTCACAGGCAGCAGCGGATTGAGATTGGGCCAGCGACCGTTGAGGGCGAGGACGCCGGCGACGATGAGCGAACCGAAGGCGGCGAAGGCCAGATTGACCAGTCCGGGTTCGAGCAGCAGACACAGTCCGATGCCGATGGGCACGGCGCCGAGGTGGGAGAGCCAGCCGGGCCAGCGTGGCGGTGCCGCGTGCACTTCGGTTTCGATCTTCCGTGCGGCTGCTGACACGGTGAGCCGCCGCGCTCGGAGTGCGTCGACGATGTCGAGCAGCTTCGCGGTCTGATCGAAGCGCAGATCGGGCCCGATGCGTTCGAACTTCGTGGAATCTCCGGAACCCGACGTGAGGAACAGGCCACGGGGCAGGGCGGCGACGCGGAGTTTGCTGATCCCCAATGTGCGGGCCAGGCCGGTCAGGGCATCCTCGACGTCGACGGAGGAGATGCCGCCCGCGAGCAGCCCGGCCCCGATGGTGACCAGCAGGTCCTGGGCGGACGCAGGTGAATCGGTTTCCTCGTTCACTCACACACACCCTCTCGTTTGCAGGCCGGCCAACGAAATCGAAGACTACCAGCAGCCGGCCTGGCGAGGGAGCCGGTCACTGCCCGGGAGCGGTGATCCCCTCCACGCTGGAGCCCACGAGGGTGGCGGCCGCGCGTTCGGCGATCATGATCGTCGGGGCGTTGGTGTTGCCAGTGGGTACCTGCGGCATGATCGAGGCATCGGCGATGCGCAGCCCCTCGAGCCCGTGGACCTTGAACGACTGCGGATCGACGACAGCGGTATCGTCCTGACCCATCCGGCAGGTCCCGACTTGGTGGTGATAGGTCACGACCGAGCCGCGGACATAGTCTTCGAGGTCATCGTCGCTGACCTCGGGGCCAGGGAAGATTTCGGTGGGCTGCCAGTGTGCCAGCGCTTCGGCGCGACCAATCTCCCGGCACTGTTTGACCGAGGCGGCGAGGGCATCGACGTCGGCCTGTTCGGAGAGCACATTCGGGTTGACCAGTGTTGGGTCCTGCGGATTCGGGCCGCTCAGGGTGACCTCGCCGCGGCTCTGTGGTCGCACGAGTCCACCCTGGAGGGTGAAGCCGTTGTCGGGGCCCGACTGCACATTGGGTGCGGAATCCTGGGCGTACATCGGCACGGAGAAGAACAGAGGCTGAGTGTCGGGAACCGGAAGTTCGGGATGCGACTTCCAGAACAGATGCACCTCGGCGGGGGCGATCTCACCCATCGGCACCGGCTCGGATCCGGTGGTGAAGATGACGGGGGAGAGCCAGTGGTCCTGCAGGTTCTTGCCGACCCCCGGCAGGTCATGGACAGGTTCGATCTCGACCTCACGCAGCTCGGCGGCAGGTCCGATTCCTGAGCGCAGGAGCAGCTCGGGGGAGGCCAGCGCTCCAGCGGTGAGGATGACTTCGTCTGCGTTCAGTGTCCCCACCCGTCCGCGGAAGTCCACCTCGAGACCGGTGACCTGTGTGCCGTCGAGGAGGAGACGACGAGCATGGGTCGATGTGAGAACCGTGAGATTTCCGGCGCCGAGGCGGGGCTTGAGGTAGGCCCGCCACGTGTTCAGGCGTTTGCCCTCGCGCACGTTGAGCTGGATCCGGGAGATGCCTTCGACGCTGCCCGAGTTGTAGTCGGGGTTGTAGCTCAGTCCGGTCTGTTGACCTGCGGTGACCATGTCCTCTTGGATGGGGTTGCGCTCATAGTTGAGGCGCACATCCATGGGTCCCTGGGTCCCGCGCTCTTCGGTGATGTCGCCGTCGAAGTTCTCGATGGCCTTGAAGACTGGCAGTACTTCGTCCCACGACCAGCCTGGGCACCCGGAGTCAACCCACTGCTGGTAGTCCCAGGCATCGCCGCGGACCCAAATCACGGCGTTGAGCGCATTCGATCCGCCCAGGACCTTGCCGCGCGGCAGATGGATCTTGCGATTCATCGCGGATGGCTGCGGGGTCGTGTAGTAGTCCCAGTCCTGTGCCGAATGCCAGATCAGGCCGAGGGTGTTGAGGTGGTCGATGTTCGGGTTCGTCTCATCCCCGCCGGCCTCGACCAGGCAGACCGTCTTGCCCGCGTCGATGAGCCTGCTGGCGATGACACAGCCGGACGAGCCGGCCCCGACGATCACATAGTCGAAGTCAGTGTCGGGCAGTTCGGTGGGGAAGTTCTCACTGTGCTCGCTCATCGAGCCGGCGCTGTTCTGTGCAGTTGAGGCGTTCATGACGCCAGGCTAGTGACCTGGCTCACGAGACAACAGCGGTGGGGCGGAACTCTGCACGCACACTCAAGCGGGACCGCTGTCTGTGCACGGAGGATCAATGCGGGAAGCTTGTTGTGGGACGGCCGAGTTGTCCCCAGCACGCATGGATGTCGAATTTCCAGAATCGATGACCGACGAGACCAAGGCTGATTTCCAGGTCAAGGAGATGGCCTATTCCGCCGAACTTCAGGAACGCGGAATCATGAAGGGCATCTGGCGCATCGTGGGAGAATACTCCAATATCTCGATCTACGACGTCAATGACCTCGACTTCCTGCACGCGACGTTCCAGGGCTTCCCGATGTTCGCCTATATGAACGTCAAGGTCACACCCCTGGCGAAGCACCTCAACGCGATCACAGACGACTTCTTCCGCCAGCTCTGAGCCGCGCGGGGGCGCCGCGCAGCAGTCTCACCCCTCGCAGCAGTCGCCGCCGGACCCACAGCAGTCTCCGTCCGAGGCCGGAGCAGGCACATCGAGAACGGGGGAGCGGTCGAAGAACCCCTCCGGCCGCAGCTTGAACCCGACCGTATCCACGGGCATGATCGGCCAGTCCTCGACCCGGGGGAAGTGGGTGAGGCCGAAGCTGTGCCAGAGAACGATGTCCTCACCGTCGACGTTGCGATCAGCAGCAGTCCAGGTAGGCAGCCCCGCATGGCCGGGATGCTGGTTCGGGAAATCTCCGGTCGGGTAGCGCTCATCCTCGTGATACTGCGAGACCCACAGGGCCTTTGATGCGAACGTCGCGCGCTGGTGGATCGAAGAATCCTCGGCCGCCAGCAGGGTCGGCAGACCCGTCGGATGGAGTTTGTAGCCGACAGGCTCGCCGAGGCGGTTGGTCGACTCCAGGTTCGACACGACCCAGGTCCGAGCTTTCGACTGATCCGCATCGCGCTGCGCCTGAAGCTCCGTTCCCAGCACCGTGCGCTTGCGGCTGAAGGCGTTGCCGCGCGGATTGGTCTCGGAGACCGGGAGCCGCACGACGTCTTCCTCCTCGACCCGGCACTGGCCGCCGTCGAGGGCGAAGTCGAGTCGAGCTCCGAAGAGATGCTGATGGAACGGGGCTCCGAGGCCGGGCGCGATCTCCGAGGCGAAGTCCGTTGACCCGTTCGGCAACGCCGAGGTGAAGACGACGCCGGTGGCCTTGGCCTCGAACTCGATCGTGCCGTCGAGGTAGAGGTACCAGTAGAAGCCGTAGTCGTAGTTGCCGACAGTGGTGAAGAAGGAGACGACGAACCGGCGATTGCGCCTGGTGTAGGCCACTCCCGACCACAGATCCGAGTGCTTGGCCAGGATCGAGGCATCCTCCTCGTGCATGCAGATCCCGTACTTGATCTGCCGTGGTTCGCCGAGGTTGTTCGCCACCCACGGAGACAGATACGTGATATCGCCCAAGCAGTCACACCCGAGTTCGAGGGAGTTCGCCCACTGCCCGACGAGGTACTCCCCGGTGTCGAAGTAGTTCTGCCAGGACCGCACTGGTGACGGGTCACCGTAGGGCACGACCATCTCCGCGATGGCCGCCCGATCGAGGATCGTTCGGGTGCGCTCGCCGTCAGTGAAGGCGATGTTGTGCAGGATGAGGCCCTCACGCATGTCGAAGCCGACGTCGAGGGACCACTTCTCCCACTCGATGTGATTGCCCTCGGACACAGTGAAGCTCGGACCCTCTGGCTGAGTGATTTCGATCGGCTTCTGCGTGGTGCGCACCGGACCTGTCAGCTCCGGATCCGTGTAGTTTCCGTGCTCGGCGGGCACCGGCATGTCCTCGAGATCAAGGATCTGGTCGACGGTCTTGTTCGTGACATCGACATAGGCGACGAGGCCATCGATCGGGTGCGCCCACGCGGAATCACTCTCATACTGCTGGTGGAAGGCCAGACCGCGCAGGATGCGCCGGCCCGATTCCTCCGGATATTCGAAGACACCGGCCGACAGGGGTGCCACACGGACTTCCTCGACGGGCAGGCCGCGACGGGCCAGGATCGACTGCCATTTCGGATCGGCGGCCAGCACCTCCTCGACGAGC
Organism: Brevibacterium sp. FME37; assembly: GCF_014897485.1. Lineage (NCBI taxonomy): Bacteria > Bacillati > Actinomycetota > Actinomycetes > Micrococcales > Brevibacteriaceae > Brevibacterium > Brevibacterium sp. FME37. The sequence continues at coordinate 134,630 of NZ_JABUYE010000008.1, read as the reverse complement.
TCGAACTCCTCTTCCATGACGGGGAACTCACCCTGAGAGGTGGAATCCACCTCGGTCACGGAATCGATCCGCGAATGTGTCACGGACACGATGATGTCCCGGGCACTGCCAGCGGTTTTGTCGAGGATGAAGGCACGGAAACGACGATCCACCTCGGCGGCACTCCGGGCCTGCCCGCGGACGGGATCAAGCAGGCCGAGGTAGGTCAGGCGCGCCTCGGCAGGGAAGTGCCCGGCCTCGCGCAGCACCGAGGTCACGGACGTGATCTCGTCCTCTGTGGGCAGTGAGAACGGCGTGAGAGTGGTCGAGGTGGAGGGTTCGGCGGGAGCGGAATGGCAAGACATGGGTGCACCTTTGCAACGTAAAATGTGTGCTGAGTCATGTAATAACCTACGCTTGTAGAAAATAAAGTCAAGAGCGGCCGGAGGAAGCATGCCCAAGATTGTGGACCACGACCAGCGTCGTCGTGAGCTCGTCGAGGCGACCCTGCGCATCATCGTTCGGCAGGGCTTGGCAGGGGCGACGATGCGCGACATCGCCACCGAGGCGGGCTTCGCCAACGGGGCGATCAAGTCCTACTTCGCCTCCAAATCCGATCTGCTGGCGGCCACCTATCTGTTCGTCTTCGAGGCCACGAATCGTCGCGTCGAATTCTCGACTGCGCACCTGCGAGGCATCGCGGCACTGCGGGCCTTCGCCCACGAAGTCCTCCCGGTCACCCCCGAACTCCACGACGAAGCCCGGGTCGTCCTGTCGTTCCTCGCCGAGGTGGCCCAGAGTCCCGACCATGCCCAGACCACTCGTACGACCATGAGCCTGTGGCGCACGTGGATCCTCAGCTGGCTGCACCAGGCCCACAGTGACCGGGAACTGGCCGCCGAGGTGGCCATCGAGCCCACGGCCGATGTGCTGCTGACGTATCTGCTCGGCGCTCAGACCACCGCGATCATCGGCGGTGACACCTTCGACTTCGCAGGCTTCCGAGGTCAGCTCGACTACGTCATCGTACGGCTGAGCGCCGTTCATGACCATTCGGTCGGTAAAACCTGACAGGCTCGTGACTCCCTGCGTGGTTGGGGATAGAGTGAGCGCCAAGCGGTCGTCGACGCTGACGTCGCCGACCGATCGTTTCTGCAGAGGACGAAGATGTTACTTGAGAGCACAGCCTCAGACTTCGACGGGTGGAAATCCCTCGTCTCGGACTCATTTGTGCCGCTGGACACCGAACCTCAACGCCGCGGCGGCTTCCGAGGGGCGATCAGCGCCCGTGACTACGATTCCGTGGTCATGTCCTATATCAGCGCCAACCCTCACGCCGTGCTGCGCACACCCAGCCTCATCTCCGCCGATACCGGCACAGGCGCCGGCACCGGCGGCCAGGGGGCAGGCCGGTCGAGCTACTATAAGGTGTCACTCCAGCTCAAGGGGCACGGGCTGCTCGTCCAAGACGGACGGGAAGTGTCCCTGGCACCCGGGTCACTGGCCATCTATGACACCTCGCGGCCGTACACGCTCAGCTTCGACTGCGACTTCTCCTCCTATGTCATGATGTTCCCGCAATCGCGGGTCAATCTGCCCGCTGAAACCGTCCGCCAACTCACGGCGACCTCGATCGGTGCTGAGCATCAGCTCGGAGTCGCCGCCACCCAGCTCATCACCCAGGCCGGGGCCATGCTGCCTACCCTTAGCCGATCAGTGGGCATCAGATTGGCCGGCAACGTCGTCGACCTGCTCGCCACGGTCATGGCCGATGAGCTGTCTGCGACAGAAGCGCCAGGGGAGAGGCAGCGGCTGTGGTCGCAGATCACCACCTACATCAAGGACCATCTCACCGATCCGCAGCTCACCCCCTCAACGATCGCCGCCGCACATTTCATGTCGGTGCGTGCCCTCCACCAGATCTTCGAAGGCAGCGGTGAGACGGTCTCCAGCGAGATCCGTCGCCTGCGCATCGACCGCTGCCGAGAGGACCTTGCTGATCCGTTGCAGGCTCAAGTGCCCGTCGCCGCGATCGGCGCCCGGTGGGGTCTGAGCGACCCTGCCCACTTCTCGAGGCTCTTCCGCAATGTCGTGGGCTCACCGCCGGCCCAATACCGCAGCAGCTCGCTGACCTGACTGCGCCGAAAGTCAAGAGTCCTGCCCCCAGAGCCAAGACGCGTCACACTCTGATGAGAGAACCTGACCATACAGTCAATCTCAGAGGTGGATCACATGGAAGTGAAAAGCGAACCAGGCTTCTATGCAAAGAACACAGTGCCGGAGGCTGCCAGTCTGGGGCTGAACTCCCGCCGGATCGGAACTCTCGCCCTCGTCTTCATGATCATCGCCGCCTCGGCGCCGCTCACGGTTGTCGCCGGCGGAGTCCCGAGCAACTTCGCAGTGACCGGGCTGCTGGGGATCCCTCTGTCGTTCATCGTCCTCGGCGTCGTCCTCGTGCTGTTCGCGATCGGATATGCGGCGATGAGCCGGCACGTGCACAATGCGGGTGCCTTCTTCGCCTACATCTCCAAGGGGCTGGGCAAGCCCGTGGGAATGGGTGCGGCACTGACCGCTCTGGTGGCGTATAACTCGTTGCAGATCGGCATCTCCGGAATGTTCGGCTTCGTCTTCTCCTCCTTCCTCGATTCGCTGTTCGGCTTACAGGTCTCCTGGTGGATCTGTGCGCTTGTCGCCTGGGCGATCGTCGGACTCATGGGCATCAGCCGGGTCGACTTCTCCGCGAAGGTCCTCGGGATCATCGTCGGCACCGAGTTCCTCGTCGTCATCGTCTTCGACATCATCGGATTCGCACACAGCCCCGAGGGCGTGACGGCTGACGGAATGCTTCCGGATCAGCTCTTCGCTCCTGGAGTCGGTGCCGCATTGGCCTTCTCGATCGCAGCATTCATGGGCTTCGAATCGGGTGCGATCTACAACGAAGAGGTCAAGGACCCCAAGCGCACGGCCGGGCGGGCGACGATCATCGCGGTGAGCGTCATCGCCGTCTTCTATGCGTTCTCCGCCTGGGCGATGACCGTGGCCGAAGGTGCATCGAACGTGGTCGGACGGTCCCAGGAGTTCGGACCTGACCTCATGTTCGTCTTCCTCGGTGAGCACGCCCCGGTGTGGTTCGTCGACCTCGCGAACCTTCTCTTCCTCACCTCTCTGCTGGCTGCGCTCGTCGCCTTCCACAACATCGTGGCCCGCTACTTCTTCGCCCTCGGCCGTGACCGGGTGCTGCCCGCATTCCTCGCCGCGACCTCTCGCCGTTCCGGTGCCCCTGTTGCCGGGTCCCTAGCCCAGTCGGGACTGGGTCTCATCGTCATCCTCGTCTTCGCCATCGTCGGCGCCGGCAGCCAGGACCCGCTCTTCCCCGTCGTCACCCTGTTCACCTGGCTCACGAACATGGGCGCCTTCGGCCTCGTGCTCCTCATGGCGCTGACCGCGTTGGCCGTGGTCGGATACCTGCGCTCTCACTCTCTGGAATATTCGCTGTGGACGCGAGCCATTGCACCGGGGCTCTCGGCGATCGGACTGATCGCCCTCTTCGTGTCCATCGTCATCAACTTCAACGTCCTCATCGGCTTAGAAGGCACCTCGGTGCTGTCCTGGCTGCTGCCTGCCATCGTGATCGTGCCCGGAATCATCGGAACCATCTGGGCCATAGTCCTCCGGTCGCGTCGCCCGCAGCTCTATGCAGGCATCGGCACAGGTGGAAGCCTGGGGTGAGGCCCCGACCCGTCCGATCCATGACCCAGCTTCGATCCGTGCCTCTCGTCCACACCTCAACCACTCGTTCCACCCCCGAAAAAGGAGAATCATGAGCACCGACCTCACCACTTTCGCAGGACTGCTGACATCGATCGATGACCCGAACGGTCGCGAACTGCTCGATCCTGCCACCGGCGAGGTCGTCGGTCGCACCCGTGAGGGCAGCACCGCCGACATCGACACCGCCGTTGCAGCTGCACGCAAGGTTCAGCCGGAATGGGCGTCGCGGACGTCGAAGGAGCGCAGCGATCTGCTGAACCAGGCCGCTGACGCGGTCGAGGCCTCCGCCGAGGCTCTGGCCGAGCTGCTCTCGCGTGAGCAGGGCAAGCCGCTCAACGGACCCAATGCCCGTTTCGAGGTCGGCGCCTGCGCCGCATGGCTGCGGGCCAACGCCGCTTTCGAGCTCGAGCCTGAAGTTCTTGTCAACGACGAGGAGACCCATGCCGAACTCCACTACGGACCCGTCGGCGTCGTCGGAGCCGTCGGCCCCTGGAACTGGCCGATGATGATCTCCGTCTGGCAGTTCGCGCCCTCTTTGAAGATGGGCAACACCGTCGTCCTCAAGCCCTCCGAATACACGCCGTTGTCCGTGCAGGCACTCGTCGCAGTGGTCAATCAGGCCCTCCCTGCCGATGCCCTCACCGTCGTCCCCGGCGGCGGCGAAGTCGGTGCCGCACTGACCTCGCATGCGGACGTCGACAAGATCATGTTCACCGGTTCGACGAAGACCGGCCAGGCGATCATGCGCTCGGCCGCCGATACTCTGGCCCGGCTGACCTTGGAGCTGGGCGGCAACGATGCAGGGATCGTGCTCGAGGACGCCGACCCCGTGGCCATCGCCGGCGACCTGTTCTGGGGTGCATTCATCAACACCGGTCAGACCTGTGCGGCGATGAAGCGCCTCTACGTGCCCGAATCCCTCTATGACCAGGTCTGCGAAGCCCTCGTCGAGGTGGCAAAACAGTCCCCGATGGGAGTGGGCCTTGATGAGGAGAACGTGCTGGGCCCGCTGCAGAACAAGCAGCAGTACGACATCGTCGCGAACCTCGTCCAAGCGGCCAAGGACTCCGGTGCGCGTGTGCTCACCGGGGGAGATCCCGTCGCGGGTCAGCCCGGGTACTTCTACCCGACCACGCTGGTGGCCGACATCGACAATGACAACCCATTGGTCGCCGAGGAACAGTTCGGGCCTGCCTTGCCGATCATCAAATACACCGACCTGGAGCAGGCCATCGGCTGGGCCAACGGGCTCGAGGTCGGGCTCGGTTCCTCGGTATGGGGCAGTGACCTCGAAGAATGCAAGAAGGTCGCAGCGCGGCTTGAAGCAGGCTCGACCTGGATCAACAAGCACGGTGCCGTGGATCCGCGCATCCCCTTCGGCGGCGTGAAGAAGTCAGGCTTCGGCCTCGAATTCGGACTCGAAGGACTCAAGCACGTCAGCGTTCCTCACGTGATCAGCTGGTAAGACCTACCCGAGGATCTCCTGGATCGCCGGGGCGGTGATCGCGACGATGTCGTCGACCTCCGCTTCGGACAGGGTGGGCACTCCGATGACTGATCTGCCGGTGACGATGCCGACGAGCATCGATGATGCCAGTGCTGCGCGCAATGCGGCACTGGCATCACTGCTGTCCGCAGTGCCCTTCAGCAGTCGGGACTGGATGAAATCGGCCAGCTGGTTGCTGGCATTCTCATTGACGATGGCGCCGCGCAGCATCGCCATCAGCGGCTGTGACTCCTCGGGGATGGATTCCCAGGCGCGCAGAAACGCGTGCACGACACGTTCGCCGAGGTGCTCGTCGGGTCCTTCAAAAGCGGTGTCGAAACGCTCCAGCGCCGAAACCGGCACCGCCATCACCGCGGCGAAGAGTTCCTCCTTCGAGCGGTAGAACTGCATCACCTGGGAGGCGTCGACCCCCGCATCGGCGGCGACCAGGCGGATCGTCGTGTCGGTGAATCCTTGGTTCGCGAACCGAGTCCGTGCGGCATCAAGGACCGCCTGACGGGTGGTTCCAGACCCGGGACGCCTGCCCCGCTTGGACGGTGACGACGATTCCTTTTCCTTGCTCATGGGACAAATGTATCTCCCAGAGAAATTTAACTCAACACCTGTTGAGTTTGGGTGCAGTGTGGACGTAGGCTCTCATCATGAGCGATGACCAGAAGGCATACATTCCATCCAGCCCGCTGCCGGAGGCCAGAACCGGCATTCTCACCGCCTTCGATCCAGGAACCAGAACCCTTGAAGCCGGCTTCCGAATCGCACCGCAGTTCCGAGAATTGCCGGTCGACATCGTGTTCGAGAAGGACACCTCCGTCCAGCTGCGCGACGGCACCACCGTCCACGTCGACATCTTCCGCCCTGCGGGAGCTGAGCAGGTACCGGTCATCGTGGCCTGGAGCCCCTACGGCAAGGCCCAGGGCACCTCGGCGAGCGTAATGGGAGTCTTCGGCCTCGCCGGACTCGACAACTCCGTCGTCTCCGGTCTGGAGAAGTTCGAAGGCCCGGACCCGGTGTACTGGTGTGCTCGCGGATACGCCATCGCCAACCCAGATATCCGCGGCGTCGTCGACTCCGACGGAGACAGTGTGCTCTGGGATCGTCAAGAAGGTCGCGATTGCTTTGACGTCATCGAATGGCTCGCCGAGCAGGAATGGTGCACCGGAAAGGTCGGCATGAGCGGAACGTCCTACCTGGCTGTCTCGCAGTGGTTCACCGCGGCGGAGCAGCCCCCGCACCTGGCCGCGATCAACCCTTGGGAAGGAGTCAGCGACGTCTACCGTGACCTCGTGATGCGCGGCGGAATGCCTGACACCGGGTTCGCTCGCCAGCTCCAGGAAGGCAGCTTCTTCGGCAAGGACCAGAAGGAAGACATCCTCGCCGAGACTGATGCCCACCCGCTGATGGACGAGCTGTGGGAGAATAAGATCCCCGAGTTCGACCAGATCAATGTGCCCGCCTACGTCGTGGCAAGCTACTCCAACACCCTGCATACGGCCGGAACCTTCCGTGCCTGGAGGCGGATGGCCGGCGAAGAGAAATGGCTGCGGATCCACAACTCCCAGGAATGGCCTGACTATTACGACGAGGCAAACGTCGAGGATCTGCGCCGATTCTTCGACCACTACCTCAGGGGTGAAGACAACGGATGGGAAGAGACACCTCGGGTGCGCTACTCGGTCCTCGACCTCGAAGGTGGTGACCGCACCGGCATTCCTGCCGAGTCTTTCCCACCTGCCGAAGTGGACTCGACGAGGTTCTACCTCGAGGCGAACTCGCGGAGCTTGACACTATCGGCACCGACCGCCTCGGCGGAGGCGAGCTACGACGTGGCAGCAAACCCGAACGCGGTCTCCTTCATCACCCGATTCGACGAAGAGACCGAACTGGTCGGATACCCGAAGGCCCACCTGTGGGTCGAGGCCCGCGGCTCCGATGACATGGACCTGTTCGTCCTGATCCAGAAGCTCGACGCACACGGAACACCGCTGCAGGCCTTCACCGTGCCGAACCAGAATGCCCGGATCCACGACGCCACCGATCATGGGGCGACGATCTTGAAGTACAAAGGATCTGACGGACGGCTGCGCGTCTCGATGCGCCACCTCGACGAGGCGCTGGCCACCGAGGACGTGCCCGCCCACACCTTCGACCGGGTCGAGAAGCTGCAGCCTGGTCAGGTCGCTGAAGTCGAGATCGAACTGCTGCCCATCGGCTTGGCCTTCCATCCGGGTGAGCAGCTGCGCTTCGTCATCAGCTCACGGAACCTGCTGGGTACGATGATGCCGGGAATCCACGAGTACGTCGGTGCGAACAGCGGTCAGCATGTGATCCACACAGGTGGAGAGAATGCTTCCTACCTCCAGCTGCCTGTGCTCAAGTAGTCGGCGAGGCAAGTCGCCTGCTTAGGCCTCGGGCAGGATCTCCCGCACGACCTCGATCACCCGGGCCAGGGCCTCCGAGGGGTTGTTGCGGCGCCAGCCCAACGCGAGGGTGAAGGCATCCCCGCCCTCTGCGAGGCGAACATAGGTGACTCCGTCGATGTGGATGTGGTCTGAGGATTCGACGACGATCGCAATGCCGACCTGGGCGCCGACGAGTGCAAGCAGGCTGTAGGGGTCGGGTGCTTCCTGCATGATGTGGGGGAGGAAGCCGGCCTCGTCGGCCAGGCGCATCATCACCTCACGGACTTGGGAGCCATGCGACGGGGCATAGGAGATGAATGGCTGATCGACCAGATCGGTCATCGACACGATCTCTTTGTCGGCGAGTTCATGGTCGGTGGGAAGGGCGACCATCACCCGCTCCTGGCGGATGGCATGGACGTCGATCCCGGCAGGTGAAGGTGGGCTGACCACTGCCAGATCCATTCTTCCGTCACGGATCGCCAGCGCCGCCTCGCCGGAATATGTCTGCGGGTGCAGCTCGAGACTGATGCCTGGTTGTCGGTGGGCGACTTCACGGGAGAGTCGGGACAGGATCGAATAGCCGCTGGTCCCGCCGAAGCCGATCTTCACCCGACCGACCACGCCTTCCTGCGCGGCCCGGGCGATGCGACGGGCCCCGTCGACCTGGGCTTGGATCCCCTGAGCCGGTTCGAGGAGCGCCTCACCGGAGGAGGTGAGTCTGACTCTGCGTGTGGTGCGCTCGAACAGCTGCACGCCCATGTCCTTCTCCAGCGAGCGGATCATCTGGCTCAGCGCTGGTTGGGCGATGTGCAGAGTCTCGGCGGCCCGACCGAAATGCAGCTCCTGTGCCACGGCAGTGAACGCCGCGAAGTGCCGCAGCTCCATCCGATGAACCTTCCTCCGAGGGGCAGCGAAGCTTCCTTCGTCGATCGCCGATGCCTCATTGATAAAAATATCCAATTAATAACCTAGAGATTACGTCTTGGACTCTGAGTAATACAAGTGGAACAGTGATCACTGGCACAGATTGAGCCACCACCTCCAGCAACTAGAGAGCAGACATGAGCAATCTTGGATCAGCGTCGATCCGCGACACGGACGCGACACCAGCTTCGACAGTCGATCCCAAGCAGGGGCGCCGCGCAGGCACCGCAGCCTTCGTCGGCACCACCATCGAATGGTTCGACTTCTACATCTACGGCACCGCCTCGGCGCTGGTGCTGGGCAAACTCTTCTTCCCGGAAGTCAGCCCCGCCATGGGCACACTCGCTGCCTTCGCCACGTTTGCCGTCGGCTTCATCGCCCGGCCACTCGGTGGCGTCATCTTCGGTCACTTCGGCGACAAATTCGGTCGGAAGAACACCGTCATCACGACACTCCTGCTGATGGGGATGGCCACGGTCGGCGTCGGCCTCCTGCCCACCTACGAGCAGATCGGCTTCATGGCTCCGATCCTCTTGGTCCTCCTCCGCATCATCCAGGGAGTCGCCATGGGAGGCGAATGGGGCGGTGCGGTCCTCATCGCGACCGAGTTCGCACCTCCGGGCAAGAAAATCCTCTACGGTGCCTTTGCACAGCAGGGTTCGCCGGTGGGCAACCTGTTGGCTACCGTCTCCTTCCTCGGACTGACCTATATGAGCGCGGAGAACTTCGGTTCCTGGGGTTGGCGGATTCCCTTCCTCGCCTCTGCCATTCTCATCCTCGTCGGACTCTACATTCGACTCAAGATCACCGAATCTCCCGAGATGATTGCGGCGACGGAGAAAGCACCGCAGACGCGCACCCCGATCGTCGAGCTGCTGCGCGACCATTGGAAGGTCGTCGGCCTGGCCATCGGTGCCGTCGTCACCGGCGTGGCTATCACCTACGTCAAAACCACCTTCGCTCTGTCCTGGGCGACGACCGACCTGGATTTCGGGCGCACCGAATTCCTTCAGATCGTGACTGTGGCCCTCATCGCCCAGGTGATCATCCAGCCCTTCGGAGCCATCCTTGCGTCGAAGATCGACACCAAAAAAGCCATCCTCGTCATGCTGCTGCCAGAACTGGTGCTGCTGCCGGCGATGTTCCTCCTTATCCAGACCGGCAACTTCGGGCTGGCGATGCTCGGCATGGTCCTGGCCACCGCGCCCCACGCAATGTACTACGCGGCACTAGCCGGCGTCCTCGCCCAGTTGTTCCCCACCACCATCCGCTACACCGGGATCTCCGTTGCCTACCAGGTTTCGACGGCGCTGTTCGCCGGCACCGCACCCTTCCTCAGCCAGTTCCTGCTCAGCACCACCGGATCGATCTGGGTCGTCGTCTGCCTCGGCCTCGGATACGTCCTCATCTCCATTGTCTGCATGTCGCTCCTGCTGCGCGGCAAATCCTGGATCAACCGCGAAGGAGAAGCCGGGCACCAGGCGAAAGCAAGCACCACCTCGGCGACCCCAACAGAACCCGCCGTCACGATACCCACCACGAGCATCTGATCACCACCGATTTCACCGATCAGCACAGCAGCCACCGATGACCAGAGAAGGAACAATGAACTACGTCGATCTCGACCCAGCCCTGCAGCCCCTCATCGAGTCCTATCTCGAGCCGGCGGATCGGGATCGCCTGGCCCCCGTGCTCACTGCCCTGGGCGCCGATGCGGCCGAGCGGCTCGCACCCTTGGCTGACGTGGCCGACAAGAACCCGCCGACTCTGGCCCAGTTCGATCGGGAGGGCGACCGGGTCGATGCCATCGACTACCACGCCAGCTACCAAGAGCTGCAGAAGGCCGCCTACGAGGAGTACGGTCTCTCCGCGCTCTCCCATCGCGGTCTCCATGGTTGGGATGACCTGCCCCCTCACCTGGTGAAGTACATCCTCTCCTACGTCTTCGTCCAGGCCGAGTTCGGTTTGGCCTGTCCCGTGTCGATGACCGATGCCGCTGCCAGGACCCTGCGGAAGTTCGGTGAAGGTCAGCAGATCACCGAGGCGATCGATCGTCTGATCTCAACTGATCCCGATCATCGGTTCACCGGTGCGATGTTCATGACCGAGATCCATGCGGGCACGGACATCGCCCAGACTTCGACGGTGGCCGAACGCGACGGTGAGAACTGGAAGCTGTCCGGGCGCAAATGGTTCGCCTCGAATCCCGACGCAGACATTATCCTCACCCTCGCCCGCTTCCCCGGCGGCGATGACACCACACGCGGTGTCGGACTCTTCATGCTGCCCAAACGTCGCCCGGACGGGTCGAAGAACTCCTATGTCATCGACCGTCTCAAGGACAAGCTGGGCACCCGATCGATGCCCAGCGGCGAGGTCACCCTTGACGGCGCCTACGCCGTGCAGGTCGGGAAGCTCGAACGCGGCTTTCGGCAGATGGCGGAGATGGTCAACACCTCCCGCCTGTCCAATGCGATGCGCGCCACCGCACTCATGCGCCGGTCGATCAACGAAGCGCTCGCCCACGCCCGCACACGGGTGGTTTTCGGCAAGCCCCTCATCGAGGCGCCACTGATGCGGATGACCCTTTTGCCGCTGCAGGCCGAAGCCGAGGCCGCCCTCGGGCTCGTCTTCTACTGCGGTGACATGCTTCAGCGCGGTGACGCCGGCGACGAGTCCGCGGCCGCGCAGATCCGTGTGCTCACCCCGCTGGCCAAACATTACATCTGCAAACGGGCTCGCTTCGTCACCGGAGAGGCGATGGAGATTCGCGGCGGTCGCGGCTACATCGAAGAATGGCCCGATGCTCGCCTCGTCCGCGATTCCCACCTCGGCTCCATCTGGGAAGGCTCGAGCAATGTCATCGCCCTCGACGTGCTGCGTTGCATGCGCAAACAAGACACCCACCGCCTCCTGGCGAAGACGATGGAAGAGAAGCTGACCCCCATCACCCTCGCCGAGGCGGGCCCTGAGGTCCGTGAGCTCCTGACCCGGTGGACGGCGATCGTCGACCGCGGTGACGTGATCCTGGGTGCTGAGCCGGATGTTGCTGAGGCTCTCATCGGCGGCTATGCCGACGATCTAGCACAGCTGATCATGGCTACCCTGCTGCTCGAACAGGCCGATGCCGAAGTCACCCGCGACACCAACTTCCGCAAGCTGCTCGTCGCCAAGGCCTTCATCGGCGGCAACATCAGCGCCGATGAAACTGCCGTCGTCGACACGCTCGCCCATTTCGAAGACATCGTCGACGGGGCAAGCGTGACCCGCGAAGCGCTGTCCTCACTCCCTGCACCCGTGGCCTGAAGCCACACACGACACCGGAGAAATTCGTGAGAACCACAGACACAGAGCCCACCCCCGATGCGACCACCGCGGCAGGTAGGACCTTCGAAGGGCCACTCGCCGGCGTGCGCGTCATCGATCTTTCGAAGATCCTCGCCGGTCCCTATGCCACGATGTCACTGGCGGACCTCGGTGCCGAGGTGATCAAGGTTGAGCATCCGGACGGGGGAGACCCGACACGTGCCTGGGGCCCGCCCATGGTCGGGGCCGATGCCACCTATTTTCACGCAGCCAATCACAGCAAGAAGTCCGTGACGATCGACCTCAAATCCTCTCGGGGACAGGCGCAGGTCCACGAACTGTTGGCTGGGGCCGATGTCCTTGTCGAGAATTTCAGGCCTGGCAGCTCCCTGCAGACGATCTTTGACTACAAGGAGCTCTCGACGAAGTTCCCGCACCTCGTCATCCTCCACATCTCCGCCTACGGTGACCACGGGCCGATGCGCGATGAACCCGGCTACGACATGGTTGCCCAGGCTCGGGGTGGGCTCATGTCCCTGACCGGTGAGGCCGGAGGCCCCCCGATGAAGTCCGGGTTCGCCATGGGTGACCTGGGGGCGGGCCTGTTCGGCATCATCGGCATCGTCTCCGCGCTCTTCGAACGCAGCCGGACCGGCAAGGGCCAATACCTGACGACCTCGCTCTACGAGGGTCAGCTGGCACTGCACGTGAACTGGGCGACGAACTACTTCGCCGACGGCAAACGCCCACAGGCTCTGGGCTCAGGTCACCCCAACCTCGTGCCCTACCAGGCCTACCCTGCCGCCGATGACTACTTTGTCATCGCCATCGGCAACGACTCCCTCTGGCAGCGGCTCTGCACAGCCATCGATCGGCCAGACCTCGGTGGTGACGAACGCTTGTCGGTCAACCGCGGTCGAGTCGAGAACCGCGAATACCTCAACGAGGAGCTCTCCCGCACCCTACGCACGAATACTGTTGACCACTGGTGTGCGCTGTTCTCGACCACCGGTGTTCCCGCCGCACCGATCAAACACCTCGACGAGGTCTATGCCGATCCGCAGACCGAGGCTCTGGGGATGGTCCAGACGGTCGAACATCCCACCGCCGGACCGATGCGACAGGTGGCCTTCCCGGTCAACTTCAACGGCGTCCGCCCACCTGTACGCTCGGCGCCACCGGAGCTCGGGGCCGATACGGACGACCTCCTCGGAGCCTCAACATCACCGACCACGACCACGCAAGGAGCCTGATATGACCACGCCCACCGCCACTGCGCAGGACAGCGTCGACATCGATAAATCCGATCTCCTCAACCTCGCCGGGCTCTTCAGCGAGACCGAGATCGAACTCCGTAACAAGGTCCGTGGGTTCGTCGACGCACGGATCCGCTCGAACATCGCCGACTGGTACGAGAACGCGGTCTTCCCCCGCGAGATCGTGAGGGAGATGGGCGAGCTCGGACTGCTGGGAATGCACCTGCACGGTTACGGCTGCCCCGGACGTTCGGCCGTCGAATACGGAATCGCCGCACTGGAACTCGAAGCAGGAGACTCCGGTCTGCGGACCTTCGTCTCCGTGCAGGGATCGCTGGCGATGTCCGCGATCCACAAATTCGGTTCCGAAGAGCAGAAGAACCAGTACCTGCCGGGCATGGCGAAGGGCGAGATCATCGGCTGCTTCGGCCTGACCGAACCCACGGCCGGATCCGATCCCGGATCCATGGCCACCACAGCAGTACGCAATGATGATGGCTCGTGGACCCTCAACGGAGCCAAACGCTGGATCGGCCTGGCATCCATCGCTGACATCGCGGTCATCTGGGCGGCGACCGACGAGGGCATCCGCGGCTTCCTCGTCCCCACCGACACCGCAGGTTTCACCGCGACTCCGATTGAGCAGAAACTCTCGATGCGGGCCTCCATCCAGTGCGACATCGACATCGACGATGTCCATCTACCCGCTGAGGCGGTTCTGCCCGATGTCACGGGACTGAAGGGTCCGTTCTCCTGCCTTAACGAGGCCCGCTACGGAATCATGTGGGGCGCGATGGGTGCCGCCCGCGACTCCTATGAGGTGGCTCTGAAGTATGCGCAGGAGAGGATGCAGTTCGACAAACCTCTCTCCGGCTATCAGATCACCCAGCAGAAGCTGGTGAATATGGTCCTGGAGATCCAGAAGGGCATTCTCGTGGCTGTGCAGACAGGGCGACTCAAGGATGCCGGCACGCTCGACCCGATCCAGATCTCGGTCGGGAAGCTCAATAACTGCCGCGAGGCGATCGCCATCTGCAGGGAGGCTCGCTCGATGCTCGGCGGCAACGGCATCACACTCGAATACTCACCGCTGCGGCACGCGAACAATCTCGAATCGGTGCGCACCTACGAAGGTACCGACGAGGTCCACACGCTCATCCTGGGCCGCCACATCACCGGTGAGCAGGCATTTCGGTAGGAGCTGATTTGGAACGGTCGACCCTAGGAGCGGTGCCGCGAGACTCCTGCCACCCATACCTCGGCGGGGGTGCGCAGAGCGCCGATGTTCCTGAGCGGATCGTGGTCAACGAGGACGAGGTCGGCCCGGGCACCTTCGACGATCCGACCGCGATCATGCAGGCTCAGCGCCTCGGCGGCTGAGGATGTGGTTGCCCGGATCGCCTCTGCGCTCGTCATCCCGGCGGTGATGAGGTAGTCGAGTTCGTCGTGCAGCGAGGACCCATGGTGGACCGGGGCGAACGGAGTTTCGTTCGCATCGGTGCCGGCGACGACGGTGATCCCGGCGTCGATCATGGCGCGGACGTTGTTCAGTGCGATGCCGAAGGCAGAGTCGGCATGCTCGCCGAGGCGGGCGTCTGCGATGGCGCGCATCATCACCAGTGTGGGGGAGGCGATGGTGCCCTGTTCCTCCATGCGGGCGAGGGTGTGGTCATCGAGTGGCCGATCAATCGGGGCGTGAGTGAGGATGTCGACTCCGGCCTCCAAGCCACGGTCGAAGGCCGCGGCGGTGACAACGTGGGCCACGGTCAGCAGTCCACGCTCGTGGGCGCCGGCGACGAGGGCCACCAACGTTGGAATGTCGAGCGCGGGGACCTCGCCGGTGTCCGGGTCCTCGGTGATGATCTTGATGAGATCGGCACCGTTGTCCACTCGCCAGTCAAGGAATCGTGCGGCATCGGCCGGGCCGGTGACACCTGAATCTGCGGGGAAGCCCATCATCTCGATCTGAGTGCTCCCCGGCGCCGAGGCGGCAGATCCGGCACTGAAGATCGATGGCAGTTCGGCATCGGCTCGCAGCTCGTGCACGCGAGAATCAGGGTGGGTACCCAAATCCAACACCGTTGTCAGTCCCGAACGCAGCGCTGTGACCAGCTTCTCTCGTTCACCGAGGTGGAGATGAGTGTCGATGAGACCCGGCACCAGGAAGCGTGCGGTTTTGTTGTCGGGTTCTGAGGCAGGCCGGATCGAAATGATCGTAGCAGAGAATTCGACGTCGACGAGCTCGCTGTTCCAATTGCCTTCGGTATCGGTTACGTGGACATTGCGCAGTACAGTCATGTGCCCACTGTACGGATCGATGATTGAGTACTGAGTGAACTCGGAACCCGAGTTCGGCCCGGTCATGTGATGGTGCCCATGAAGTGAACTCAGATGGGTATTGGCGATCAGATCATTTGTACGTACACTGAGTACCTACATAGACGATTATGTACTCACTACGGCTCTTAAAAAGGGGATTCGCCATGGCTGCCGAATCACAGATCACCAGTCGCATTCCACTCTTCGACGGGATGAACCGGATTCCGGGCGGGATCATGCTGATCCCGCTCATCCTGGGCTCAGTCGTCGGAACGTTCTTCCCCGGGTTCCTCGAACTGGGCAACTTCACCTCGGCGCTGTTCCGCGATAGCGCGCTGCCGCTCATCGGTATTCTGATCTTCGCCACAGGCATGCAGATCACGCTCAAGACCTCGGGGCCGGTGTTGGCGACGACCGGTACCATTCTGCTGACGAAGTCGATCATTCCGGCCGGCCTCGTCGTGCTGCTGGGTCAGTTCGTCGGCATCGAGGGAATTTTGGGAGTCTCGATCCTGGCGCTTATCGTCACGATGGACAACAGCAATGGCGGATTGTGGCTCGCCTTCACCGGCCGCTACGGAGACGCACGCGACCGAGGTGCCTACATGGCCTCAGCGATCAATGATGGCCCCTTCTTCTCGATGCTCTTCCTCGGAGCAGCAGGACTGGCCGACATTCCCTACACACTTCTGCTTGCGGCGATCATTCCGCTTGTCATCGGCATCATCGTCGGAAACCTCGATGAAAAGTGGACCGAGATCATGCGTCCCATCCCCAACATGGTCATCCCGTTCTTCGCTTTCGCACTCGGTACCGGAATCGACCTAGGCAACGTCGTCACCGGTGGACTCTCCGGTCTCCTCGTCGGCGCGATCGCCACGGTCATCACCGGTACACTCGCCTATTTCGGCTACCGCTGGATTCTGCGACGAGGCAAGCAGTCAGGTATCGGAATCGCCTCGGCGACAACGGCCGGCAATGCGATCGCAACCCCGGCGATCATCGCGGGAGCCGATCCGAGCTTCGAACCGTATATGGAAGTTGCCACGGCTCAGGTGGCCTCAGCTGTCCTTGTCTCTGCGGTCCTCGCTCCGCTACTGGCCGCCTGGGTACTCAAGCGTCAGGGCGGCATCAAAAAGCAGAACCAGGGTTCGGGCGAGCACGCGCAGCCGCTGCGGGCTGAGGGTCTGTGACAGTGGCATCGATTTCTGAATCCATTTCGGCTTCGAAACTGCCTTCGGAAGCTGCGTCTGTGCTGGTTGTGGCCGACGATCTGACCGGGGCCACCGACTCCTCAGTGCAGTTCGCCCACGCAGGGTGGACGACGGCGCTCGTGCTCAGCGACGATGACAATGATCAGCAGCCACCGGGAACCGTCAACGCGCGGGTCACCGACTCTCGCACACTGGCCAGTGCAGATGCGCAGGATCGGACGCAGAGAGCTGTCCTGTCGGGAAGGCACATCGCGACTCGTGTCTATCTCAAGATCGACTCGACCATGCGCGGAACAGTCTCCTCCCAGATCGCAGGCGCTCTGGCCGCCTGGCAATCAGATCATCCGCAGGCCTTCGCCCTTGTCTGTCCGGCCTATCCTGCGATGGGTCGGACGGTCGTTGACGGTCAGCTGCAGGTCAACGGGACTGCGGTTCATGAAACTGCGATTGGGCGTGACCCGGTCACTCCGGTCACGACGAGTTCGATGTCCGATTTCCTTCCCGGGAGCATCAGGGTGAGGGTTCCACATGGTGGCGTCTTCACGCGTGACTCCCTGGTGTCGTCGATCAGGGCCGCACGCTCAACGTCATCCGTCATCACGATCGATGCCGTTGAATCGGCTGACCTGGACGCCATTGCCGAGGCAATCGCTGAGTTCGGTGACGATATCGTCCCGGTCGGCTCGGCAGGTCTCGCCGCCGCGCTGGCTGGAGTGTGGCGGAGCGGTCTCGATTTCCCGGCTGAGGCGCAGGGCAGTTCAGAACGGGTGATCGTCGTCGCCAGCTCGCTGCACACCGTCACCAGAGACCAAGTCGCAACCCTGTCCGAGCTTCTTAGCAACGAGGTTGCAATGTGGACTCCTGATCTGGATTCAGTCTTCAATGATTCGGCTCGGCTCGCCTGGCTCCAAGCCCTCTCCTCCAGCAGTTCAGATGCGCCGATAGTGATCGTCAACGCCCCCGAAGAGAGGACAGATTCCACCGAATTCGTCGCGGCTCTCCTCGCCGACGCGGCCGAACTGCTGATGCACGACACCACTCCCACGAGTCTCCTGCTGCTGGGAGGCGAGGGTGCACGGGCCGTGCTCAACCGCCTCGGCGCGGTGCGGCTCCGCATTCACTCGACCATCCGAGAAGGTATCCCGATCGGAACCATTGAGGGCGGATCGGCTCATGGCACGACAGTCGTGACGAAAGCCGGAGGATTCGGACGTCCCACCGACGTCACAGATATCGCAGAAGAGCTTCTGCACAATAGTTTGCACAACAACAACGAAGGACCAGCGCAATGACCCTCCCCGTATTGGCAATCACCCTCGGCGATGTCGCAGGCATCGGGCCGGAGATCACCGCCAAGTCCCTTATAGGACATGATGACCTGAGAGAGAAGTGCACCCCGGTCGTCATCGGCGACATCGCCTCCCTCAAACGAGGCGTCGAATTCGTCGGTGGAGACGCTGGATCCGTGCGTGAGATCGGAGCCCCGGCAGAAGCGAAGAACATTCCGGGCACCATCGAGGTCATTCAAGTCGGCTCCTCCCTGGCCGATGTCGGCGTAGGCGAACTCAGCGAGGCAGCCGGGGACGGCTCTTACCGATTCGTCGTCGAAGCCTGCAGGCTCGCCAGGGAAGGAAAAGTCGACGGGATCGTCACAGCACCTCTCAATAAAGCGGCCATGCATGCCGGCGGTCACAACTTCCCTGGTCATACCGAACTGTTGGCTCATGAATTCGGTGTCAAAGACTATTCACTCGTTCTTTCTGCCGGAGATCTCTACTTCTTCCACCTGACCACCCATGTGTCGATGCGCCAGGCGATCGAGAACATCACCTTCGATCGCACACTGAGTGTCCTCAGACTGGCCGGCGCCTTCGCAGACTCCATGGGCAAACCCGAGGAAACGATCGGACTCGCAGGACTCAATCCGCACGCGGGAGAGAACCGCCTGTTCGGCGACGAGGATGCCGATGTTCTTGCTCCAGCAGTCGAAGCAGCACGCGAACAGGGCCTCAACGTGGTCGGCCCGCTGCCCGGAGACGCACTCATCCCAGCCGCTGTGCGCGGTAACTACAATCTCGTAGTCGTGTGCTATCACGATCAGGGACATGCCCCATTCAAAGCCGTCTACGGTGATGACGGAGTGAATATCACAGTCGGACTTCCCGTTGTCCGTGTATCGGTCGACCACGGCACCGCGTTCGACATCGCCGGGCAGGGCATCGCCCGCGAAGCCAGCCTCGTCCTGTCGATCGAGCGGGCCGCAACCTTGGCTCCCGAATGGAACGTCGTTTGGGATGCAGCCCAAGCCATGTGAGCGGCTGTTACGCTGAGTCTGCCGAACGGAGAGGAGCGGAAATGTGGATCGATGACCTGAATGCCAACGTCCTCGACTCCGCTCACGACGAGCCTCTCCACCGGCAGTTGAGCGAAGTCATCCGAGAAGGAATATCCGGCGGTGCGTTGCCTCCTGGCACGCGGATGCCCACAGAAGCGGACTTTCAGAAGAAGTTCGGCATTTCGCGCTCCGTCGTCCGCCAGGCGATGGCAGCGCTGACTAACGACAATCTCATCCAACGCGGCCGCGGCCGTGGAAGTGTAGTAGCTCCACAGCACGAGCATCACCGCGCCGTGCAGAAGATGTCAGGACTCTCGACCCAGTTCTCGAGTTCAGGTGATTCGGTGACAACTGAAGTCCTCTCGCTTGAACGCGGCGAGGACCCTCGTGCGCAACAGGCGTTGGGCACGTCAGATCTGCTTGCTCTCAATCGTCGCCGGAGCGTTGATGGTGAGCCGATCGCCCTCATTCACACATGGCTCCCTCGTCGTCTAGTACCGGGGCTCGAAGCGAAGGATCTGGTGGATTCCTCACTCCATGACACCCTGCGGCAGCGTTATGGAGTGCCGGTGACTGCTGGCCACCGCCAGGTGAGGGCCGTGTCAGCTTCGGAAGAGCTCTCCGCTGTGCTTGGGCTGCATTCAGCGGCCCCGCTTCTGGTCCTCGAAGGAACCAGCTGTGATGACAAGGGTGAAGTGATTGAGTATTTCTGTACCTGGCACCGCGCCGATCGTGTCATCTTCGACGTCGATGCGATTTCGGATCCTGCAGGCACGCGAGTCCGATCGACTCCCAAGCAGACTCCGACTCCTTACGGCAGTCTTGATGCGAAGAGTTCAGCAGAAGCCACTGAACTCAGCGAAGCAGCGCGGTCGATCGCCGAGGCGATGAATGACTTAGCCGAAAGAATGACCCAGCAAGACGGAGAAAGTCGGCACAGTACGCAGAACTGCTGAGCCTACAGCGGAAACTCCACGCCCGTCAGTTCCTCCGACACCGTCCACAGACGCCGCGCCACCTCAGTGTCCTTAGCGGCAGCAGAACGTCCGACGAGCTTCGGCTGACCCATAGTCTCCTTGAAGCCTCGTGGGCCAACATAGCTGTTGCCTGGGATATCGGCTGTGGCGGCGCACAGTGTCGGTACGGCACCCTGTTGTTCGCTCTGCGAGACTAGGCCGATGACCGCCTCGGCGACCGACGCGAGCAGTCGGTTCCCCTGCCGTCGATAAAGGTTCGTTGCGGCCAGGCCCGGATGAGCTGCGGTCGCGATGATAGGGGAGGACACTTCGGTGAGCCGTCGCTGCAGTTCGGATGTGAAGAGCAGGTTGGCGAGCTTCGACTGGCCGTACGCAGCCATCGGCTTGTACGTTCTGCGCTCCCAGTTGAGGTCATCGAATTCGATGCTGCCCATCCGATGCGCCATCGAGGAGACCGTGACGACACGATCGCGGATCTGAGGGAGAAGAAGGTTGGTCAGAGCGAAATGGCCGAGGTGGTTGGTCCCGAACTGCGATTCGAATCCGTCAGCGGTGTGCGCGAGGGGAGGGGCCATGATCCCGGCGTTGTTGATGAGGATGTCGATCGGGTCGCTGAACTCCTCAGCAAAGTCGTGCACTGTACTGAGGTCGGCGAGATCGAGGTGACGTACCTCGACGTTGCCGCGTATCGTCTGTGCTGCGGTCCGACCCTTGCGCAGGTTGCGCACCGCAAGTACCACTCGAGCGTCCATGCCGGCAAGCATGGATGCTGCCGCCCGGCCGATCCCGCTGTTGCCACCTGTGATGACGATGGTGCGGTCAGCCGCTGATGCGATGTTGCCATCAAGTCTCTTGCCCATGAAGCCATGTTAAACCTCAGTGGGACCGTCATGTCTCGCTGCGAAATGTTAGGGTAGCCTTCGTGTCGCAGACTCCCACATCAGGTTCGCTCCTCCTCCGCAGAGCCGCTCGTCGGCGCCTCGGTCTCCTCCTCCCCGGCGTCATCACCATGTCGCTGTGGCAGGTCTGCGAAGCCCTCGTGCCCGTCGCCATCGGAATCATCGTCGACCGTGCGATCATTCCCCTGTCCCTTCCGATGCTCATCGTCTCGATCATCGGCCTCGGTCTGCTCTTCACCGTGCTCAGCCTCGGCTACCGTTTCGGCGCCCGATTCTGCAATTCCGCCCGCGAACATGAAGCGCACGCACTACGTGTCGAGATCACCCACGCGGCTCTGACCTCGGCGAACCTGCCATCCGACCGTGCCTCCGGCGAAGTCCTCTCGATCGCCTCGGCGGACGCGGACACGGCTGCACAGTCCTTCGCCCAGTTAGGGCGTGGAATCGCCTCGGTGCTGGGCATGATCACGGCCGCCGTCTTCCTCCTCATCGCCGACCCCGTGACCGGACTCGTCGTCCTCATCGCCGTCCCCATCGGACTTGTCATCGTGGCCCTGCCCGGACGATCGGTGTCCACCAAGGCCCGCGCACAGCTCGAAGCCGTGGCACGAGCGGGCAGGTCAGCCTCCGACCTCATGCACGGACTGCGCGTGATCAAGGCTATGGGCGGAGAACCCTGGGCCGTGCGCCGCTACCGGACCACCTCGGACGAGGCCGCCACCGCCGGCATCGCCACCGGTGAGAGAACCGGACGGCTCGCTGGGCTTGGGGCACTGGTCATGTCGGTCGTGCTCGCGATCGTCCTCATCGTCGCCGGGCTGCGCCTCATCGAGGGTCAGATGAGCGTGGGCGCACTCATCGGCATCCTCGGCATGACCGCATTCCTCACCGAACCGATGCGGGCCCTGGCCGAGATCGTCGGCCTCTTCGCCCAATCACACGGAGCCGCCCAGCGGATCTCCCGGCTCCTGCTGGACATCGACGAGTCGGAGCTCGGGTCGGACGTGACCAACTTGCCTCAGATCCACCTCGGCGAGGACAATCTGAGCGTCCGCGATTGGGAGGTGGGGGAGGGCCGACACGTCGATTTCGACACTCCAACAGGCTCCCTGACCTGCATCGTCGTGGAGAGATCCGAGTCTGAGGCCGCACTGATCGCAGCCTTGAGCACCCACGCTCGCGGCACAGAACTGGACCAGATGATCGTGTCCCCACACACCGTCGACCTGTTCGAGGGCACAATCCGTTCCAACATCACCATGATTCTCGGCACCGACGATGCCCCTGTGGCCGCCGAGGTGCTGGCGGCCTCGGGCGCAGATGAACTCCTCGACCTCGTCGACACCGGACTCGACCACCGCATCCAGGAACTCGGCGGCAACCTCTCCGGCGGCCAGCGCCAACGTGTGGCCCTGGCCCGGGCCCTGAACGCCGACCCCCGGGTTCTCGTCCTCCACGAACCGACCACCGCGGTCGACGCCGTCACCGAAGCACGGATCGCGGCCGGACTCGAAGACCTGCGCAGCTCACGCGGCACCGCCGCAACCCTCATCTTCACCAGCTCACCGGCATTCCTCGCCGCGGCACAGACCGTTGTGTTCGTACCCGCCACAGGCTCGAGCGTCGTCGGCAGACATGCCGATCTCCTCGCCGCCGACAACAAGTCCGCCGAGGCCTACCGAAACGCGGTGACCCGATGAGCGAGCAGACCACCCAGACCACCCTGTCCATCGCCTCCAGGCGCCGTTCATTTGCGCATCTGGCGCCTCTGCTTCGGGCCCGGTGGGGGTGGCTGCTCGTCCTCGTTCTCGCCGGGGTCGCCAATGCCGGTGCCGGACTCGTCGGACCGTGGGCGATCGGCCGCCTCGTCGACGAGCTGCCCGCCGGAGCCGGTTCAGACCTCGTCATCACCTGTGCTATCGCCGTGGCCATCGCAGGTGTCATCATGGCCTTGGGCACCTGGATCGGAGCCTGGGCACTGGCCCATATCGCGATGCCCATCGTCGCTGACCTGCGTACACAGGTCGTCGAATCCGCACTCAGCCTCGAATCCCAGCGCATCGAATCCACAGGAACAGGTGATCTGGTCTCGAGGGTCGCCGACGACTCCCGCAAGATCAGCGAGGCGGCGGCGCAGGTGCTGCCGCTCGTGGTCGAATCGCTTCTCATCGTCATCGTCTCCGCCGCCGGTCTGGCTGCCATCGACTGGCGCCTGGGCATCGTCGGCCTCGTTGCGCTGCCGATGTACTGGCTCACCCTGCGCTGGTATCTGCCCCGCTCGGAGCCGATCTACAAGGAAGAGCGCGCAGCTTTCGGCCGTCGCGCGGGACGTCTCCTCGGCGGCCTCACCGGTGCCAGCACACTGCGTGCCTACCGCGCCGAATCTGGGGAGCTGACGCGCATCGATTCCGCCTCCGGGCAGGCCCGAGACCTCTCGATCGGCGTCTTCAGCTTCCTTACCCGAGCCTTCGGACGCAACAACCGCGCCGAGGCTGTCGTCCTCTCCCTGCTCCTCATCGCCGGATTCGTTCTCGTCTTCGCCGGTGAGACGACGGCTGGTGCCGTGACCACTGCGGCTCTTGTCTTCCACCGCCTGTTCAACCCCATCGGAGCCCTCGTCGGGCTCTTCGACCAGATCCAATCAGCCGGAGCCTCGCTGACTCGCATGGTCGGCGTCATCGACGAAGCATCGACCTCGCCGAGGCGGACGACCGACATCAGCATCGACCGACCCGCAATGGTTCTTGAGGACCTGTGGTTCACCTATGATGAGGACCCGGACTCGAGCAAGCACGTCCTCAAAGGTGTGAGTCTGCGCCTGAGTCCCGGCGAGGTCGTCGCCGTCGTCGGCACCACGGGGGCCGGGAAATCCACGCTGGCTCGGATCGCTGCTGGCCTGTCCTCACCCACCCGCGGTCGGGCCGGACTCACAACCACCTCGGCGAGGCAAGCGGGACAGTCAACGTCGCTGACCGACCTGCCGGAAGACATACTGCGCGGCCACATCTCGATGGTTGCTCAGGAGGTGCACACCTTCAACGGCACGCTGCGTGAAAACGTGGCTCTGCCGGTCCCGGATGCCACGGCCGAACAGATCGCGGCTGCACTGGACACAGTGGGAGCAGGTTGGGCCACCGAACTTCCTCGAGGCCTGGAGACCGAGGTCGGCGATGGCGGTGCCAGACTCACCGCGGTCCAAGAACAGTCGATCGCACTGGCCCGCCTGGTGCTCGCCGACCCGGACTTCGCGATCCTCGATGAAGCGACGGCCGAGGCCGGGTCGGCCGGGGCCCAAGTCCTCGAACAATCGGCCAAGGCCGCGCTGAACGGGCGCGGAGCACTCGTCGTTGCCCACCGATTGAGCCAGGCTGAGACTGCGGACCGTGTCCTCGTCATGGAGCACGGTCGAATCGTTGAAGAGGGCACACACGAAGAGCTGGTCGCAGCCGGTGGCCACTACTCGCAGCTGTGGGCAGCCTGGTCGGCTTGAGCGCAGTCAGCCTGAGCGCAGCCCAAGGGCGCAGTTCTCAGCTCAGTCCCAGAACCGTCGTCGCAATCGAGAAGTAGAGGATCAAGCCCGTGGCGTCGCAGAAGGTGGAGATGAACGGGTTGGAGAATACTGCTGGATCCGCTCCGACCCTCTTCGCGATGATCGGCATCAGCCCACCCACGGTCGCGGCCATCATGCACACCGAGAGCAGGGTGAGTCCGATGACCAGACCGATCGGCCACCCATAGACGAGGCCGGCGACGATGAATCCCAATAGCCCGAGCACGGCTCCCAGCATCGCTCCGACACGCAGTTCGCGCCAGATGACTTTCCAGAGGTCGCGGATTCTCACCTCGCCCACGGCCAACGCCCGGGTCACGGTGGTCGCGGCCTGGTTGCCGGTGTTGCCTCCGGTGCCGGTGAGCAATGGAATGAACAAGGCGAGGATAACGACCTGATCGAGGCGGTCCTCATAGACCTCGAGGACCTGCACCGTGAGGATCGCGGAGACGGCGAGGACCAGCAGCCAGACGATGCGGCTCCTGACCAGGCGAAAGATGGTGCTCGAGAGGTATGAACGGTCAAGGGGTTCGGAACCGCTGCCGCGGGCGATGTCCTCGGCGTCCTCCTCATCGACGATGTCGAGGACGTCGTCCATGGTCAGGATGCCGACAAGGCGGTCCTCCTGATCGACGACGGGCATCGCGATGAGCCGGTGGGAGAGGAACTGACGAGCGGCGACCTCACGGTCCGTCAGCGCCTGTGTGCTGATCGAATCTCGGACCAAGTCACTGACCAGGTCCTTGGCGTCTGCCGCGATGAGGTTACGCAGGGACACAACGCCGGAGAGGACGCGTCCGATGCCGACCACGGGGAGGAGATAGACGGTCTCGGGACCGTCGATGCGGGCCCGGACGACTTCCATCGCCTCGCCGGCGGTCCAGTCGTCGTGGAGGCTGAGGACCTCCGGGGACATGTACCGTCCGATCGCAGACTTCGGGTATCCGAGGACCGCGGTGGTCATCTCGCGTTCCTTGGCATTGAGGCCGCTCATCAGCCTGCGGGCGACATTGGCCGGCAGTTCGCCGAAGAGTTCGGCGCGGTCGTCGGGGTCCAAGCCTTCGACGATGTGGGCGACATCTGGTTCGCGGAGGTTCTGGATGAGTTCGGCCTGGTAACCCGGCGGAAGGTTCTCGAACACAGCGAGCGCATCATCCTTGTCCAGGATGCGGAAGAGGACCGCTGACTCCACGGGTGTGCTCGTGTGGACGAGCCGGGTCAGCTCGGGCAACGGGACCTCATGTGCCAGCTCGGAGATCGTGTCCATCGCGGATCGGTCGATTCGTCCCGTCAGTGCGGATTCGAGGCGGTCCACCGCCGAGTTGTCCACCGTCATGTCTGTCATGACTGCTCCTTCGCGTCCGCTGCCCGTATGATCGCTATCCACCCTATGCCACGGCAGGAGGCAGAGCCGAAAGCGGCCCGTTCATCACAGGTACGATCGTCCTATGGTTGGGCAACAGAATTATGCGACGACATTCGAAACCGGAATACTCACCACATGGATCCGACGCGTGACGCTGATTGCGACTGTTCTGTTGTCAGCAATTCTGCTTGCCAGCTACCCGAAGCTGCCTGAGCTGATTCCCACCCATTTCAACTTCGTCGGCAAGGCCGACAGCTACGGTCCGAGGTCGACGGTCTTCGTCATCGTCGGACTGCTCTGTGTCCTCATCGGCGCAACGTCCTGGCTGTCCACGAGGCCGCAGGTCCTCAACTTCCCGATCGTCGTGACTGAGACGAACGCGCAGCGGATCTTCCGTGAGTCGGAACGGATGATGGTGTGGGTGTCAGCGTCGTTGCTCATCATCTACGTCGGCACGGCGATCTCGACCTGGGGTGGCTACGGCGTCCCCGCCTTCATCGTGGGCATTCTCGGGCTGGCACTCGCGACGATCATCGGCGTCAAGAAAACCCTGACAGCCGGCTGAGCTCAGCCCGTCGCCGATCAGCGTTTCTTCGCGGCCTCCGGCACCCGCACGGTGAGCACCGGGACAGGGGAGCGGAGGATGAGGCGTTGGGCCACGGAGCCGAGCAGGACCTTGCCCACCCGGGAGCGACTGCGCACCCCGAGGACAAGGCGATCCACCTCGGCAACGTGATCGCGCAGCTCATCGAGGACTGCGGTGACGGGATCACGATCTCCGCGCCCGGACCGGTTGATCAGCTTCACCTCGAGGTTACGAGGAATCTCATCATCGGTGAAGTCATGGAGGGTGAGATTGATGAGGAGCAGGCCCGTGTCCAGGGCTCGCGCCTCGGCGACGGCGTTCTCCAGCGCTGTGCGTCCTTCGGGGCTGTCGGTGACGGCGACTGCGATTGACATGGTGGCTCCTGTTCTGTCATTTCCGGCCGTATTTCGCTTTGAACTTGCGTTCGAACTGCGCCAGGTCCTTGTCCTTGGTCTCAGGAAGAAGTGTGTAGAGGAAGATGAAGGCGATCACGGCGCAGCCGGCGAACATACTGAATGTCGCCGTCATCCCCATCGCCTCGATGAGCGGCGGGAAGAACTGCGCGACGATGGCGTTCATGATCCACAGCACGAACACACAGATGCCCATGGCGAAGCTGCGGATCTTCATCGGGAAGATCTCGGAGAGCATCAGCCAGGTCAGCGGTCCGACCGTGCCCTGCATCGAGAACACGAAGAGGACGAGGAAGACGAGGACCGTCCACGCCTGTCCCGGTCCCGGCGGAATCACGACGGCGGTGAGTGCGATGAGGATGTGGAAGAACGCGATGAGGGCGTAACCGGTGAGGAACATGACCCGACGCGGCAGCTTGTTGAGCAGGAACATGCCCAGCGAGATGCCCAGCAGCGAGAAGACCCCGTTGGCGATGTTGCCGATGATCGCGACACCGGAGTCCAAACCGGCATTGGTGAGCAGCTGCGTGCCGTAGTACATGACCGAGTTGATGCCGGTCAGCTGCTGGAAGAAGCCGAGGCCCACGCCGATGATGACCAATCGCAGCACCCAACGGGTTCCGAGATCGGAGAGTCCACCGGTGGACTGCTTGGCGTCTTGGGATGCGAGGTGGGTGACCTCGGCGACCTCCGCCTCGGCGCGTTCGGGGGAGCGGACCTGTTTGAGCACCTCGAGAGCCTCCTCCGTGCGGCCCTTCGAGATCAGCCAGCGGGGGCTCTCTGGTTGGAAGATCATGCCCACGAGCAGCGCGATGGCCGGTGCGAGTGCGACGAGGAGCATCCAACGCCAGATGGAGTCGACATGGCCCCAGACGTTGAAGATGACGGCGTTGATGATGAACGCTGCGAGCTGCCCCGCAACTATCATCAGCTCATTGCGAGTGACGAAGGAGCCGCGCTTCTCTGAGGGGGCGATCTCGCCCAGATAGACGGGGACGATGGCAGAAGCGGCGCCGACCGCGATGCCGAGGACGAAGCGGGCGCCGATGAGGAACTCCGCACCCGGGGCCAACACGCAGCCCAGCGTGCCGAGGATGAAGACGCCGGCGACGAGGATGAATGTGTGCCGCCTACCGTGGGCGTCGGCGACGCGACCGCCGAACACAGCACCGAATGCGGCACCGATCATGAGGCTGGCGACGACGAGTCCTTCGGACAGCGGAGTGAGGCCGAAATCTTGACTCATCGGTTCGAGTGCGCCGTTGACGACGCCTGTGTCATAGCCGAACAGGAGACCGCCGAAGGTGGCCACTGTGGCGATGATGCCGAGGCGGTGAACAGGCTTACCCGAACCCGCATGTGGCAGGTCGAACTGTTTCTCGGCGCGATCAGGCAAAGCAGACATGGATGACTCCTTTCCTCTCTCGTTCTAACACGGTTCGTTGTTGCTGAGGGCGGTTTGCCCGCACTGAGAAGTGAAGATCACACTTCGGCCCGTCCCGAACAGTAGGAGGCATACCATCGAAGCTATGACCAGGAGCCACCCGGAATCGGCACCGAATATCGCCGCGCTGGCCTCGGCGCTCGCCGACCCTACCCGCGTCATGATCTGCACGAGTCTCCTCGACGGCAGAGCCTGGACGCTGACGGAGCTGTCACGAGCTCTCGCGGTACCGATGTCATCGGCCTCTGAACATGCCAGCATCCTCATCGAGCGCGGCGTACTGGCCGAACGTCGGCAGGGCAGGCACCGCTACGTGCAACTCGCCTCGGCAGACATCGCCTGCTGGCTCGAATACACCGGTGCGCTCGCGGGGGAGAGAGTCGAATCGGCTCCGACCCTGGCGGCGAAGACTCGTGACCGACACCTCCTCGAGGCACGGACCTGCTACAGGCACATCGCTGGACGTCTGGGCGTGCAGATATGGGCGGCCGTCACGGCGCGAGGGTGGGTCGATGACACCGCGACCGTGACCGAGGCAGGAGTTGCGGGCTTCGCAAAGGTGTGGGGGATCGATGTCGCCTCCATGGCCTCAGGCTCGCGCCCGCTGACTCGCCGCTGCCTCGATTGGACGGAACGCCGCACCCACCTCGGCGGATGGCTTGGAGATGCCGTGTGCGAGGAATTCCTCGACCGGACGTGGATCACCCGCCGTCGTAGCAGTCGCGCACTCACACTCACATCGACTGGTCGGGACGAACTCGACTGGATACTCGACACAGAGGTGACACAGCTATGAACAGCACAACAACCGACCAGGACCCACCCTTCCACCGGTTGCACCGACCGGGGGACCCGTTCATCCTGCCGTGTGCCTGGGATGTGGCAAGTGCCCGACTCTTCGCCGAGGCGGGTCACCCTGCCGTGGGTACGAGCAGTCTGGGGGTGGCCGCCGGCATCGGAGCCGCCGATGAGGAGCGGGAAACGATGACCGCCATGGTCGATCTGCTGAAAAACCTCCGACGGGCCCTGCCCGAATCGCTGCTTACCTGCGACTTCGAAGATGGGTACAGTGGCGACCCGGCAGAAGTCGTCGACATCCTCCGGGACGCCTTCGCAGTGCGGCGAGACGCTGCAACAGGTGAGGGTCCCGGCCTCGCCGGACTTGCCGTCGACGGACTCAACATCGAGGATTCCGCTCGCGGACATCTCGTCGAACCGCGGGAACTCGCCGCCAAGGTCAGCGCGATCAAGGAGGCATTCCCGTCTCTGTTCGTCAACGCACGAATCGACACATACTGGACTGGTCAGGACAAGCTCGGGGAGACCCTTGAGCGGATGCGCCGCTACGCCGGTTCCGGGGCCGATGGGATCTTCGTACCCGGGGACCTGGATCTGGAGACCATCGCACAGATCGTTCGGGCCTGCCCACTTCCGGTCAATGTGCTCGCCAGTCCGCGCTTCTCACGTGACCAGTTCGCCGAGGCGGGTGTGGCCAGGATCAGCACCGGCTCATTGCTCTACCGGGCCGCGATTTCTGCGGCAGTGCACTCATTGAGTGGGCTGAACGAAGACCGCCCGGCGCAGACGGCGAATGTGCTGTCCTACCGGGCGGTCTCGACGCTGGGCGATTAGCCTGCCGCGGGGCAGACGGGTTTCAGTCTTCGACCCCGTCGTCGGCGAGTGCGTCGACATCGAGGTCATCACCGGCGAGTTGGGCGACTTCTGCATCGTCCTGGTATTCGGAGATCATGTGATCGCTGCGACGGTTGCCCTGTTCGGCAGCTGGCGAGGCATCTGTGGAGAACTCTTCCGGAATGTCGGGGGTACCGTTCCCAGACTCCAAGCCCTGTGCATCCAAGAGCTCATCGTCGGCGCCTTCGATGCCGATTCCCTCCGGGCCTTCGGCACCAGGCTCGACGGCTGCAGCGGAGGCGACATCGGCATCAAGGTCCGTGTCGAGATCATCGGCTTCGGCCTCGGCGGCATTGAGCTCCGGGTCATCAAGCTCATCGGCCGTGGGCTCGTCGAGGGTGGGGTCATCCATCAGCGGTGCACCCATCTCGGGTTCGTCCTGCCACTGTGTCGGATCGGTGGGGTTGTCGCTCATGGTCGCTCCTTCGGTGGTGGTCGATGCTTGTGTCTGTCGACGCCCACATTGTTGCACGAGCAGTGGGCCGCTCGCAGGTGTTTTGGTTCAGCGTCGCTCGTAGCGTTCCTTCCACGCCTGCCAGTCCCAGGTGCTGAGGAAATCTGTGGCTGCGGTTTGGCCCGAGTCGATGAGTTCGAGCTTATCGGCTCGACTCAGGCCGAAGTCGGTGCTGCTCTGCGAAGCGGTGTCGACGAAGATCGTTCGATCGGTGACCGAGGGCTCATCGATATGACGCCGGTCGTGGGCGTTGATCATGGTCGACAGGAGCGAGATCCCATATTGGTAGGTGTTCGCATTGGGCCGCCATTGGGTTTCAGCCGTTGTCCTGGCCGAGAGCATCACGCCCAATGTGGGCCAGCGGGCAGGACGCGCATCTTTCCGATCGAAGATGTCGACGGGGAAGTTCGAGAGCAGACCGCCGTCTGCACCGAGCACCGAGACACCGCCGGCCACGCGCGGATCTGCGCGCAGCGATCGGGGTCGGAAGAAGAAGGGTGTCGCGGCCGAGGCACAGACCGCCTCGGCGACCGACTGCGAATCCGGATCGACGCCGAGAGCAGACTGGTAGTCCCAGGGCAGGCGCAGCATGCGACCGCGGGAGACATCGGAGACGATGACGATGAGGCGGTACTGACGCTCCGGTGGCAGCGCACTGTGCGGGTCGTGCAGGCGAAGATCGCCCCAGGTGCGGATGCCCTGCGAGGCGAGGGCGTCGGCCAGGAAGTCGTGGAGGGCTGTGCCGAGGTACATGCCCTTGTGAAACAGAAGACCTTGGATCTTCCCGAGCCACGGCAGAAGAGAGAAGGTCGGGCTGAGGTCTTCGAAGTCGGTGAAGTCCTTGCGAAGAATCGTTTCGATGAGGTTCTCCGGAGGGATTCCTGCAGTTGTCAGCGCTCCCACGACTGCACCGGCCGAGGTTCCAGCGATGCGGTGGATGGAGTAGTCAGCCGAGCTCATCGCATCGACCGCGCCGACGAGCCCGGGAAGTTTGGCGCCCCCGCCTTCGAGGACCAGATCGGTCACGGCCATGACGCGCTCCTCCTTGGGCAATCTCGGTGTCCCGACGACGCTCGTGCCGAGGGGACTCCTCTCATTGTCTACCCGCAGGAGGGGCAACGAGAGGAGAAAGCCGTCTCGCCTGTCAGCGCGCCGTCGGGGCGGGATCGGTGATCTCGGCGGCCGGCGACGCAGTGTTGCGCTCTGCGACCACGGGCCGTCGGCCGGTGAAATGGTCCATGGTCTTGTTGACTCCGAGGAAGTCCATCAGCTTGTCGAAGGCCCGGGTGGGCAGCATCCGGGCTCCGGGCAGAATGCGCACCAGTGAAGGCATGGCAAGCTGCTCTCGTCCCGACTCAATGGAGTCGAGAACGTTGGTGGCAACGTTGGTTTCCTCGAGGATGGGCAGCAGACGAGGGAACTTGGTCGTGACGCCTTCGAACATCCCGGTATTGATGTAGAAGGGGCAGACGACGAGCGTATTGACGTTGTGGCCATCGGCGCGCAGTTCGGCGCGCAGAGACTCGGTGAAGCCCACCGCGGCGAATTTGCTCGCCGAGTAGTCGGTCTGACGGGCGACGCCGACAAATCCGGCAGCGCTGGAGATGGTGACCACTGAGCCCCGATCGCGTTCGATCATCCCGGGGAGGAAGGCACGCGTCACCCAGTAGAGGGCGAGTGTGTTGACATCGTAGACGCGTCGGATCGCGGCTTCATCGGCTTCGAGCAGTTTCGTACCGGTGACGATTCCGGCGCAGTTGATGAGGACGTCCACGGGTCCGGTGTCTTCGGCGATGACTGCGACCTGTTTGGCGTCGGCCACATTGACTGTGAACGAACGGGCCTGCGATCCGGTCGCCGAAATCTCATCGGCAACACGCTGTCCGGCCTCTGTTGAGAGATCCCAGATCAGAACTTCCGCAGCTCCACGCGAGGCAGCGTCGAGTGCCATCAGACGTCCGATACCGCTGCCCGCACCGGTGATCAGTACTCGTGAGCCGGCGATCTTTGTTCCACGCGTCATGTGGTTGCTCCTTTGCATCATGTGCTCTCAACTAAGATTGTGTCGAATCAAAGTTACTGTACAGTACATGTGTTTTCAATCACAAAGGGTGCCCTGTGCAGGGGAGGCTGGCTTCGGATACACGAAAACCCCTGCCGTGGCAGGGGTTTTCGTTGTGTGGTGGCTCCGACCGGCGTCGATCCGGTGACCTTTCGATTTTCAGTCGAACGCTCTACCAACTGAGCTACAGAGCCAGGTCGCCAACATACGTCAAGTATGTTGAGAGAAACAAAGGCCCTTCCGAAGAAGAGCCTTGTGCTCCGCGACCCTGACCGGACTCGAACCGGCGACCTCCGCCGTGACAGGGCGGCGCGCTAACCAACTGCGCTACAGGGCCTTACTGTGTTGCATCTGATCCGATGTCGGATTTCTCAATCCTACACCGTACCCCCAACGGGATTCGAACCCGTGTCGCCGCCGTGAAAGGGCGGTGTCCTAGGCCTCTAGACGATGGGGGCCCAGGTTGTCCTCGGATTCCCCGGGGCAACGTCGTTAATCCTAGCCCAACCATTTCGCAGAGTGCAAACCGATGATCCGTGTCCTCGGTCACACCGATTCGAGAGCCCCTGAGAGCCTCCGAGAGGGGCAGCAGGAGCGTGCCAGGGGCGCCGCCCTCAGCCCCTTCGGAGACCATCCCGCTAGGCTGGCAGACATGGAGTACCTCAGTGAAGAAGAGTTCGAGTCGATCCTTGATGAGGCGATCGACCAGCTTCCTTCGGGTGTGACCGATGAGCTCGACAATGTCGCTCTCTTCGTCGAGGACCGACCCGAGGATGGCAACACCCACTTGCTGGGACTCTATGACGGAACACCTATAGGGGAGCGAGGCATCTCCGGTCTCGAACTGCCGGACAACATCTTCCTCTACCGCGACAACCTCATTGCATACGCTGAGGACCATGATCACCTGCGGAGCGAAATCGTCATCACCATCGTTCACGAGATCGCACACTTCTATGGAATCGACGACGAACGACTCCACGAGATCGGTTGGGGCTGAGCATTACAACTGCCGAAGTTGACCGTGAAGTCCAGCGTCGCCCCAGGTCGTAGGTGGAATCTGGTGCTTCATCGGCCGTCATTGATTGGCGCTGGAGCCTGGACTTCGCTTATTGTGGGCGGGTACCCATCAGCATTCGATACAACATTCCGTCCGTATCGACGCGGGACCACAGGGGCGAAGCCCCGGGCAGAAGTGCCTCGCGTGTCCCCGCAGATTTACGGGCAGGAGGCACGACCCCTTTATGACAGTGGCATCCAAACCGACAAGCGCGGCTACCCCGGCCGTCCGTGTACTCAACCTGGCAGGCATCGATTACACCCTGCACAGCTTCGATCACGATCCAAGCACCCGCCGTTACGGGTCCGAAGCCGCCGACAAGCTCGGCGTCGGCTCTGACCAGGTGTTCAAGACCCTCATGATCCAGGTCGACGGCGCACCCGTCACCGCCCTGGTTCCCGTGTCCGGACAGCTCGACCTCAAGGGCCTCGCGTCTGCACGCGGAGCGAAGAAGGCTCAGTTGGCAGGCGTGGCCGAGACCGAGCGACGCACCGGCTACCCAGTCGGCGGCGTCTCCCCGTTCGGGCAGCGCCATGCTGTGCCGGTCGTCATCGACCGCACCGCACTCGAGCATTCCTCGGTCTTCGTCTCGGCAGGCCGGCGTGGCCTCGAGATCGAGATCCGTCCCGAAGACCTCGTCATGCTCACCAATGCGCAGGTCGGGAAGATCGCAGCCCTGGACTGATCAGTCCGGCACTGCTCACACCCATTCGATGTCACCGACGGCGGGCTCTGCCTGCCCGGCGGTGACGTCTGCGTATATGGCCAAGGCCGCGTCCACCTCGGCGACGGGAACCATCAAGTCGATCTCCACGGTGGCACCGTAGCTCGACCGTGTCGTCCACCCCCTGTTCCCGGCCGCCCGATCCAAGGCGTTGGCCTGGGCATAGTCCACGTCGGCGCGCACCGGAACCAGCTCATGCTTGGTGACGATGCGTGCGGTCTCCAATGCCGCCGAGGTGGCCTGTCCATAGGCGCGGACGAGTCCTCCCGCGCCCAGCAGAGTTCCCCCGAAGTATCTGGTCACGACCGCAACGACGAAGGTCAGCTGGTGACCGGAGACGACGTCGAGGATCGGCGCGCCTGCCGTGCCCGCCGGTTCCCCATCATCGCTGAAGCGCTGTGTGCGCGAATCCGGGTCAAGGACGAACGCCGTGCAATGATGACGCGCCTTCGGGTGGGCGGTTCTGCGCTCTGCGATGACCTCCCTGGCCTCTGCCTCATCGGCGACCGGCGCCACGAAGCCGATGAAGCGTGACTTCTTGATCTCGATCTCGGTTTCGGCGGGGGCGACGATCGTGCGGTAGGGCATGCGAATCACTCTACCGAAGACCATGGACACGGGGTCGGGGGCCACTGTCACGGACCGTTTCGCCGGAATCTGATCTACGATGAGCGGACTACCTGAACAATGGTGAAAGGGTGATGGAAAGTGCAGCAGCTCAGCGACGCTGAAATCTCAGCGATCAAGGACGAATCCGCCCGAGCCTACGAACTCGATCGGGCGCACGTCTTCCACTCATGGTCGGCGCAGGAGCTGCTGGACCCGATGACCGTCTCGCGGGCGCAGGGCTCACATATCGTGGACGGTCAGGGACAGTCATTCCTCGACTTCTCCTCCCAGCTGGTCAACACCAACATCGGCCACCAGCATCCGAAGGTCGTCCAGGCCATCAAAGATCAGGCCGACCTGCTGTGCACGATCAGCCCCGCCCACGTCAACGCCGCCCGGTCCGAGGCCGCCCGCCTCATCACCGACCGCACCCCGGCCGGTCTTGACCACGTGTTCTTCACCAATGGCGGTGCCGACGCCAACGAGCATGCGATCCGCATGGCCCGGCTGCACACCGGCAAACACAAGATCCTCTCCCGGTACCGTTCGTATCACGGCGGTACCGAGACCGCCGTCAACGTCACCGGTGACCCGCGCCGCTGGTCCAATGACCGCGGTGATTCCGGCGTCGTCCACTTCTTCGGACCCTTCCTCTACCGGACCGAATTCTCGGCCACCACCGAGGCGGAGGAGACCGAGCGGGCTCTGCGTCACCTCGAGCGCACCATCGAACTCGAAGGCCCGTCGACGATCGCCGCGATCATCCTCGAATCCATCCCCGGCACTGCCGGCATCATGTTGCCCGGCAGTGACTATATGCAGGGGGTGCGCGCGCTCTGCGATCAGTACGACATCATCTTCATCGCCGACGAGGTGATGGCCGGGTTCGGCCGTTCCGGTAAATGGTTCGCCTTCGAACACTTCGACGTCGTGCCTGATATCATCACCTTCGCCAAGGGCGTGAACTCCGGGTATGTGCCGTTAGGTGGGGTGATCATGGATGACGCGATCTATGGTTCATTCGCCAAGAAGCCCTATCCCGGTGGGCTCACCTACTCCGGTCACCCTCTGGCCTGTGCAGCAGCCGTGGCGACGCTCAAGGCTATGGATGAGGAAGGCATGATCGAGCACGCCGAGCGCATCGGCCAGGAGATCATCGGACCCAGGCTGCGCCAGATCGCTGAGAATTCGAAGCACGTCGGTGAGGTCCGCGGGGTCGGTGCCTTCTGGGCGATCGAACTCGTCTGGGACAAGGAATCACGCGAACCGTTGGCGCCCTACGGCGGAGGCTCACCCGAGGTCGCCTCGGTGGTGTCTTCGCTGAAGGAACGCGGCGTGGTGCCCTTCAACAACTACCACCGCCTCCACGTGGTCCCGCCGATCAACATCAGCGAAGAGGACCTCGAAACAGGCCTGGGCGTCTTCGAGAAGGTCCTCACCGACCTCGACTTCTCCCGCTAAACCTCCCCGACGTCACTAAATACCCCCGGCGCCGGGCGCTATTAGTGACGTCGGGGAGGTTTAGCGGGCGTCGTGGGTGAACTTTCCGCCGAGGATGGTGGCGCGGACCGGGATCTGTGAGATCTTGTCCGGGGCCACCTCGGCGGGGTGAGCATCGAGGGCAACGAAGTCCGCGAGCTTCCCGCGCGAGAGTGTTCCCTTGTCAGCGCCATGCCCGGAAGCCTCGGCCGCAACCGAGGTGTAGGCGGCGATCGCCTCATCGGGAGTCAGACACTCTTCGGCCGAACCCATGATGTCGCCATCGCGGGTCCCGCGGGTCACAAAGGCCTCGATGCCGCGCAGCACGTTGCCGTCGGCGCAGGGACGATCAGAGCTTCCGGCCAGCAGCACACCGGCGTCGATGAAGGACTTCGCACGGTAGATCAGTGACCGGCGTGCCGGGCCCAGTGAGGCGTTCATGCCATCGCCGATCCCTTCGGCGAACGCGGACTGCGGGGTCACGACGATGCCGTTGTCGGCCAGGGTGGTCAGGTGCTCGTCGTGGACGAGGGCAGCGTGTTCGATCCGGTTGGGAACCGCTCGGCGCCCGTATCTGGCCTGGGCATCGACGATGTTCTTCACCGCCTCGTCGATGGCGGCATCGCCGATCGCATGGACCGCGACGGACCATCCAGAGGCGTAGGTGTCGAGGATCTGCTTGCGCAGCGCCTCGGCGTCGGCCTGCAGGTAGCCGGGATGATCCTTGCCCTCATAGTTCTCTCGCAGGGCTGCGGTCTCCCCGCTGAGCGCGCCGTCCATGAAGAACTTGACCGGGCCCAAGGACACGAGGTCATCGCCGAGGCCGGTGCGGACTCCTGCATCGAGGCCGATTCCGAAGCCGTCGGCGGAGTTCGCTGCGATCTCGTGGAGTCCATCAGCCTGCGGCAGAAGCTGGGCGCGGGCGCGCAGCTTGCCCTCTTCGCGGGCGCGCAGGTAGGCGGTGACCTCGATGGGGGAGTGACCGATCCACCCGTAGGCGATGCCGCAGTCGCCGAAGGAGGTGATGCCTTCCTGCGCGTAGTAGGCAGTCGCAAGATCGATGGCTTCGACGATCGTGTCGAGCGAATAGGGGCGGATGAGGTCCTGGACGAGTCCCTGCGCGGTCTCTTCGACCAGCCCGGTGGGGTGCCCGGCCGCATCGGTGACGACCTTGCCGCCGACCGGGTCGCTGAAACCGGGCTCGAGGATTCCCGCTCGCCTCATCGCTTCGGTGTTGACGATCGCGGCATGCCCTGAGGTCTGACGCATGAACAGTGGACGGTCGCCGGTGATCTCGTCGAGGCGGGACAGCTCCGGGTACTGTCCGTCGTAGTCGCGGTGAGCGTAGCCGGTGGCGTTGATCCATTCACCTGCTGGCGTCGTCGCAGCGGCCTGCTCGAGCGCGGCGTAGACATCGGGCAGACCGCCGGGCAGGGCGGTGACATCGACCGATGCCAGGGTGAGTCCGAACCAAGCGGTGTGGCAGTGGACGTCGTTGAAGCCCGGCAGCACGGTGGCCCCGCCCAAGGATTCGACCCGGTCCGCGGTGATCCCGTCGAGCTCCTCGTCGAAGCCGATGATGCGTCCGGCGAAGACGCCGATCTTCTGCGCCCGCGGACGTGCCGGGTCGAGCGTGTGGGCGTCGAGATCGGTGAAGATCGCGTCGATGTTCATGTCAGTCACCTTTGCAGCGTCAGAGTCAGTTACAGCTTGAGGGGCAATTGCAGCGTGAGAGTGTGGGATTTCGCAGCAGCCGCGGCCGAAACACCGCCGGCGGCGTGCTCACGCCCGGGCTCCGCGGATCGCGGGGTCGGTGAGGCAGCGGACGAGGGCAGGACCCTCATGGGCGAGTGCCTTCTCGAAGGCGTCTCTGAAGTCCTCGGTGCGTTCGACGGTGAGACCCAGGCCGCCGAAGGCTGTGGCCAGCGCTGCGAAATCGGGGCTGCGCAGTGATGTGCCTGTCGCCCGGCCCGGGTACTCACGATCCTGGTGGCCCCGGATCGTGCCGTAGACCGAGTTGTCGTTGACGATGACGGTGAGGTTCACCCCGTACTGTGCCGCGGTCGCGAACTCCTGGCCGTTCATCAGGAAATCTCCATCGCCGGCGATGCAGAAGACGGCTCGCTCGGGATGGACGAGCCCAGCGGCCACGGCGGCCGGGAGGCCGAAGCCCATCGACCCGTTCCGTGGTCCCAGCGCCGAGGGGAAGCTGTGCGTGGGCAGGAACCTGGTGGCCCAGCCGGAGAAGTTTCCGGCCCCGTAGGTGATGATCGCGTTGTCCGGCAGCAGCTCCTTGACGTGGACGAACGCCTCATCCATATCGACGAAGGTGGAATCGCCGGTGCCCGCCGAGGTGGTGACCGGTTTCCGCCATTCGTCGAGTTCGGCGCGGGCATCGAGGATCCAGTCGGGCAGTTCCACCGGTTCGTCGGTGCCTGCCAGATGCTCATCACCGACGGCGGGCTCATCGACGGAGCCATCGGAGGACACCGAATATGCGCGAGCCCCGTCGGCGGTGAAAAGTGCCTGGGCGAATCGGTTGACCGAGGTGACGATGTGCTGGTCGAGGCTGCCGAAGTGTCCGTGGGCGTCCGGGTCGGGGTTGATGACGACTGTCTTTGCATCGGTGCCGATGGTGAAGGATTCCGTGGCCACATCGGTGCGGACACAGCCGAGGAAGATGTGCAGGTCAGCCTCGGCGAAGGTCCTCTTGGCCACTGCGGAGGCACCGAAGCCGAGCATGCCGAGGAAATTGGGGGAGTCGTGGTCGATGCCGTCATAGGCGCGGAAGGTGCCGATGACGCCGAGGCCGCGATCACGGGACCATTGGGCGATTCTGCGGGAGGTGGCCTGGGACCAATCTTCGCCGCCGATGATGAGGACGGGACGATCGGCCTGCAGGATGCGAGCCCGCAGCTCGGTGACGTCGCCGGCATAGGGCGCCGCAGAACCGTGGACACGGGGCGGCACTACCGTTCCGGCGCTGGACTGGACGAGCACCTCTTCGGGCAGGCCCACGACGACGGGACCGGGCCGGCCGGTCACGGCGGTGTGCATGGCATCGGCGACCACCTCGGCGGCCTTGTCCGGGTCATCGAGGGTCAGGACCTTCTTCGTGGTGGTGGAGAACCAGCCTGCCAAATCGAATTCCTGGAAGGCCTCACGGCCGCGCTGGGCTGTGGGGATGAGGCCGACGAACACGACGAGCGGTGTCGCATCCTGGTAGGCGGTGTGGAGGGAGACCATGACGTTGGAGGCTCCGGGGCCGCGGGTGACCATGGCGATTCCGGGGATGCCGGTCATGCGGCCCTCGGCTACGGCCATGTAGCCGGCGCCACCCTCTTGGCGGCAGACGATCGGGGTGATAGTCGAATCATGGAGCCCGTCGAGAACGTCGAGATAGGACTCGCCGGGGACCAGATAGGAACGCTGGACGCCGTGGGCTTCGAGCTCCTTGACGAGGAGATGGCCGGCGGAAAGTGGTGCTGAGTTGTCCATGGCTTCATGCTTATCATCCTTTTGTCTCATGTGGGCAGACTCTTGAACATTCGGTCGCGCAACGCCGTATGATCTTGGCACAACGGATTCCGCAGGGAACCGCTCGACATCGAGATACTTCATCGCCAGGAGGCTCAAGTATGACCGGCATCGACTCCGACGAACACCCGGCACAGGCATCATTCATGCCTGGACCGTCAGCTGCCGGAGGGACCTCCCGAAAGCGGTTGGACGCGGATGTTTCGGAGAACGGATTCCGGTCTCGGCCCAAACAATCCAAGCTCGAACGCGACCCGGGAATGCCGGCGAGCACCTGGCGTCTGCGCTCGGACGCCTGGGAGTACCTGAAGTTCGCGATCAAACGCCTGGCCATCAGCGGCGGCGACTTCTCGATGATCGCCGCCGACGGTGAGGTCTGGCGTTCGCTGCGCTCGCTGAAGACGATCGAACTGTACTGGGGCGGATTCGGTCAGCGCTATGTCGAAGACATTGCCGAGCTGCTCTCCGATGGTGAGTTCGATCGGGCCCACGACATGATCACGCGAGCCGTCAACCGCCTGCGCGGGAACACAGTCCCCGATGTGGCCGACGATGACCATCTCAATGAGGAAGAGCGCGCCGAGCAGAAGGACCGGCAGGACCCACGTCCTCGCTTCGAGGTCCTCATCGTCGACGAGACCACCGAGGGAGGCCGCGATGAGCTGCACACCGACCTGCTCAAGCTGCGCAACGCCTCCGACCAGTTCATCTACGACTACGTCATCGTCCCGACTGCTGATGACGCAGTCGTCGCGGCGCTGACGAACCCGAATCTGCTCGCCTGCGTCATCCGCCCCGGATTCACCGACCGGACCCGCGAGGTGCTCAGCCGCGATCTGCGCAGCACCGTCGCGCTCGCCCACGAGGGCACAGCCATGTCGCCTACAGCGCCGATGAGCCCGCTCAACTCGGTCCGTCGGGTGCTGCGCCTGGCCGACACTCTGGCGGGTCTGCGCCCGGAGCTCGACCTCTACCTCATGGCCGGCGCCCATATCGAGAGTTTGGCTGGTGCGCTGACTCATCGCTTCCGCCGTGTCTTCCGGCGCGAGGACCAGTTCGAACTGCACTTGTCCCTGCTGCGTCGCGTTCAGCACCTCTATGACACCCCGTTCTTCACCGCGATCCGTGAGCACGCCCGCCGCCCTGCCGGAGTCTTCCACGCGCTCCCAGTCTCCCGTGGCGGCTCGGTTGTGGGGTCGAAGTGGATCAGCGACTTCGTTGACTTCTACGGCCTCAACCTGCTGCTCGCCGAGACCAGTGCCACCTCGGGCGAGCTCGACTCGCTGCTCGCTCCGGTGGGCACGATCAAGAAGGCCCAGTCTCTGGCGGCCCGCGCATTCGGTGCCAAGCACACCTACTTCGTCACGAACGGAACGTCGACGGCGAACAAGATCGTCCACCAGGCCGTCGTCTCACCCGACGAGGTGGTCATGGTCGACCGCAACTGCCACAAATCCCACCACCACGCGTTGATGCTCACCGGTGCCCGAACCGCCTACCTCGAGGCCTACCCGCTCAACGACGTCGCCTTCTACGGTGCGGTGCCGCTGAACCGGATCAAGCAGCTCCTTTTGGACTACCGGGCCGCCGGTCGCCTCGACGAGGTGCGCATGATCACCCTGACGAACTGCACCTTCGACGGCATTGTCTACGACCCGGAGAAGGTCATGGCCGAGTGCCTGGCCATCAAGAAGGATCTCGTGTTCCTGTGGGACGAGGCCTGGTTCGCCTTCGCCCGGTTCCACCCTGTCACCCGCAAGCGCACGGCCATGGTCGCGGCCGAGCACCTGGAAGATCTCCTGGCCACCAACGCCCATGCCACGGCCTACCTCGATCAGCAGAAACGACTCTTCGACTCCGAGACCGGACAACCGGCACCCGATGAGGTGTGGCTGAACGAGACGCTGCTGCCGCCACCGGATTCGCGGATTCGCGTGTATGCGACCCAGTCGACCCACAAGACTCTGACCGCTCTGCGACAGGGATCGATGATCCATGTCTACGATCAGGAATTTGCCTACGGCGGCGAGGAGTCCTTCCACGAGGCGTACATGACGCACACCTCCACCTCGCCGAACTACCAGATCCTCGCCTCCCTGGATCTGGGCCGCCGGCAGGTCGAGATGGAAGGATTCGCACTCGTCCAGAAGCAGCTGGACCTGGCGATGAGTCTGGCATCGGCGGTCTCACGGCACCCGCTGCTGAAGAAGACCTTCCGCGTGCTCACCGCTGCAGACCTGATCCCGGAGGAATTCCGGGAGACCGAACGGACGATGCCGCTGCGTGACGGTATGGCGACCTTCTGGGAAGCGTGGGACAAGGACGAATTCGTCGTCGACCCGAGCCGCATCACCGTCGAGATCAGCGGCACCGGCGTCGATGGAGACACGTTCAAACACGAACACCTGATGGACCGCTACGGCATCCAGGTGAACAAGACGAGCCGCAACACGGTGCTGTTCATGACGAACATCGGCACCTCCCGCTCATCCATCGCCTACCTCATCGAGGTCCTGGTGAAGTTGGCCGGGAAGTTCAACGACCCGCACGAAATCCAGTCTCACGAAACCGTGGCGGAGCCGGCCGCGCTCATGCCTCCGCTGCCCGATTTCTCCGCCTTCGCTCCTGCCTATGCCGCCGAGGTGCCTGCTGAGGATCCGTCGAAGCAGCTGCCCGACGGTGACCTGCGTACGGCCTATTATGCGGGTCTGCGTCGGTGGAACATCGAACATGTGCTGCCGGAGGAACTCAGCCATCGGGTTGAGTCCGGTGACGAGCCGGTCTCGGCCGGATTCGTCACCCCCTACCCGCCAGGATTCCCTGTGCTGGTGCCGGGCCAGGTCATCACCGCCGAGGTGCTCGACTTCATGGCTGCCCTCGACACCAGAGAGATCCACGGTTACGACCCACGACTGGGCTACCGGGTGATCCTGAAGAAGGATCAGGCCGAAGCCAAGAAGTAGGACGAACCCACGAAACCGGACTCTGGAGCTACGGCGCAGCCTCGGCGTCCGGTTTCCGTCCGGGGAGGGCGAGTGCGGGCAGCAGCGCGAGAAGCGAGATGCCGACCGCCCACCAGAAGGACAGGTGGAATGCCTGCAGCGCGGCATCGCCGGAGGTGGAGTGGAGCGCGACGAATTGCAGGACGACCGCGACGATCGCGGTGCCGAATGAGGCTCCGAACTGCTGCATGATGCGCGTATTCATGCTGGCATGTGCGACATCCTCCGGCCCGAGGTCCTGGTAGGCCAGGGTCATCGGCGGGATGAGGACCGCGCCGATTCCGAGTCCCCGGACGAACAGCACGAGTGTCAGCCAGACGAGGCTCGTGTCGTGATCTGCGAACGCGAACGGCAGCGTGCCGATGACTGATACGAGGAAGGCGGCGACCGTCACGGTCCGACCGCCGAAGCGGGCGACGAGTTTGCCTGTCACGAAGCGGATGACAAGCGCGCCGATTCCTTGAGCGATCATCAGAAGGCCGGCTTCGAGCACGGACCGCCCCTGCACCACTTGGAAGTAGAGGGGCAGCAGGAACATGCCTGCGTACATGGCCGCTCCGGCGGTGAAGAGTGTCGACGAGGCTGTGAACATCGACCGGACCCGCATCAGCCGCACGTTCACGAGTGGGTCTGCGCTGCGGAGCGCCCATATGATGAAGCCGACCAGCAGGAGAATTCCGGCACTGAGCGGGATGAGAACACCGGGATGGTCAAGACCTCCGTGCTGTGCGGTCTGCGAGAAGCCCAGCAGAATGCCGACCACGGC
Organism: Brevibacterium sp. FME37; assembly: GCF_014897485.1. Lineage (NCBI taxonomy): Bacteria > Bacillati > Actinomycetota > Actinomycetes > Micrococcales > Brevibacteriaceae > Brevibacterium > Brevibacterium sp. FME37. Next base: position 90,997 of record NZ_JABUYE010000008.1, on the reverse strand, counting down.
CGGGGACAGCAGGCTCAAGCCCACCCAGTCGAGCCGTGGTCGTTTCTGGTCTGCGGCGGGTCGATCCGATTGAAGATATTTCCACGCCATCACCAGGGCGACGATGACGATCGGGGCATTGACGAGGAACAGCCACCGCCAGCTGAGCCAGTTGAGAATGACGCCGCCGACGACCGGTCCCAGAATGGGGCCCAGAGCTGCGGGCATGCTGATGGTGGCGATGAGATTGGGGCTCGGCCGGTGGCCGACGGCTCTGATGGCCAGAGTCTGCATGAGTGGCATGATGAGGCCGCCGCCAAGTCCCTGCATGGCGCGGAAGGCGATGAGGCTCGCATCATTCCAGGACAGTGCGCAGAGGACTGAAGCGGCTCCGAAGATCAGCAGCGCCAGCATCCATGCGCGTTTGCCTCCTATTCTCCGTTCCAGCCAGCCGGTCATGGGAACGGCCACGCCCAGTGCGAGCAGGTAGGCGGTAGTGACCCATTGGATGGTTGCAGTGGTGGAGTGCAGGTCGACAGTCAGGGTGTGGATGGCGAGAGTGACCATCGTGGAGTCGAGGATGGCGGCGATCGCGCCGATCACCAAGGTGGTGATGGCGAGTTTCGCTGCTCGGGGGAGCGGAGGCGCTGCGGCGTTCGCTTCGGCAGCGGGTGATCCGGTCTGGGAGGTGGACATGATGGGCAGGACCTTAGGTTAGAGAGGTTTTCCTCTCTAAAGATAAACCCATCTAATAAGAGATGCAAACATTCCTTGAGGGTTTGTGTCGTACGATGCTGAGGTGAGCGAATCCTCGATGCCCAGCCCCGCCCGCACCCGTCGACGAGGTGCGGAGCTTGAGAGCGCATTGCTGCAGGCAGCATGGGACGAACTCTCGGACGTCGGCTATGCGGGATTCACCATGGAGTCGGTGGCGACGCGTGCCCGTACCGGTATCGCCGTGCTGTACCGACGCTGGTCGAACAAGGACGACCTGGCTCTCGCCGCATTTGAGCACTACCGAGAGGCCCACCCGATCACGGTGCCGGACAGAGGCAGTCTGCGCGGTGACCTGATCGGACTGTTGGAGAGAATGGGGCGTCAGCGCGCCGGCTTCTTCTCGATCGCCTTCGGTGGTGCATTCTCCGGCCTGCTCAATTCGACAGGACTGTCATTGACGCAGTTCCGGGACAGGATCCTGGGCGCGCAGAGAACCGAGAACCTGATCATGATCTATCAGCGTGCGCATGACCGCGGAGAGATCGATCTGAACAAGATTTCGGGCACGGTCCTGGACATGCCCGTCGACCTGGTGCGACACGACATTCTCATGGATCCGAATCCAGTGGAGAGGACACGCATCGAAGCGATCGTCGACGAAGTCCTGCTGCCGCTCGTCCTGCCGACCGGGCGTGGTTGATTCGCCGACGAATCTACCCCAGCTGTCCGGGATTGAGGACGCGAGAGAGGAAGTCCCTCGTCCGCTGCTCCTGCGGATTGCCGATGACCTCCTTGGCTGGACCAGCCTCGACGACGACTCCTCCGTCCATGAAGATCACCCGGTCGGCGACCTGCCTGGCGAACTCCATCTCGTGGGTGACGACGACCATGGTCATTCCTGCCTCGGCGAGTTTGCGCATGACCTGGAGAACGTCACCGACGGTCTCCGGGTCGAGCGCCGAGGTCGGCTCGTCGAAGAGCATGACGTCGGGATCCATGCTCAGCGCTCGAGCGATCGCCACGCGCTGCTGCTGCCCGCCGGAGAGTGAACCGGGCTTGGCCTCGATCTTCTCAGACAGTCCCACCTTGGCCAGGTTCGCCTCGGCGACCTTGTCGGCCTCGGACTTCGGTCGCTTGAGCACCTTCGTCTGGGCGACCGTGAGGTTCTCACGCACGGTGAGGTGGGCGAAGAGGTTGAAGGATTGGAACACCATGCCGATGCGGGTGCGGGCGGCATCGATGTCGAGGTCGAGATCGGTCATGTCCATGCCGTCGACGACGATGGACCCACCGGTCGGGGTCTCGAGCGTGTTGATGCAGCGCAGCATCGTGGACTTACCCGAGCCTGAGGGGCCGACGACGCAGACGACCTCGCCCTTGCCGACATCGAGGTTGATGTCGGTGAGAACCTGATTCGTCCCGAAGCTCTTCTTGAGGTTGCGGATCGCAATGATCGGAGAGGTCATCATTTTGCTCCTGGCTCGGCGGAACCGTATTTGCGTTCGAGGACGCGTGAGAGATAGGACAGCGGAATCGTGATGATGAGATAGCAGACTGCGATGACGATGAACGGGGTGAGGTTCGCGGTGTTGACGATCTCAGCTCGACCGAGTGCTGCAAGTTCGCGACCGTCGACAGAGGATCCGAGGATGTAGGCCAGCGAGGAGTCCTTCGTGAGCAGGATGAGTTCATTGGTCAGCGGCGGCAGGATGATGCGCATCGCCTGCGGCAGCACGATCGTGACCATTGCTCTTGAGGAGGACATGCCCAGTGAGCGGGCCGCCTCGACTTGTCCCTTCGGCACGGCTTGGATGCCGGCGCGGATGGTCTCTGCCATGTACGCCGAGGACACGAGGCCCAGGGCGATCATGATGATGACCAACTGAGGCAGGAGGAAGCCGGGGAACGCGACAGGAAGCCCGAAGCCCATGACGAGGAAGACGACGAGGGCTGGGAGCCCGCGGAAGAATTCGATGTAAATAGTCGCCAGCCAGCGGTAGACGCCGACCGAGGACAGTCGCATGAGAGCAACGACCAGAGCGATGGCCAGCCCGAGGACGAAGCCCAGAGCCGTGAAGATGACTGTGTTCTTCAGCGCACCGGTGATGACCTCAGGGAACATGCCGACGGCGATGTCGACACGTCCGAAAGTATCAATGAGTGTCGGCCAGTCGGCGACGAAGGCGATGACGGCGGCGATGAGGATCAGGATTGCGTACTGGATTCCGCGGGAGAGCTTCGCCTTCTGGCGTTTGCTCATCTTGGCCTTGGGGGTGGCTGTGGCGAGAGGGACTGCGGGGCCGATGGGGCCGCTGTCTCCGTTCGCGGGTGTTGGTGACATGGGTGTCGTCCTTCAACGGTGGTGGCGTGGTGTGCCGAATCTGCTCAGGTCAACGGGCGGCCGACCCGGCCTCGAGGGCTCAGATCGACCGCCCGATCAGCGATCTCTATTTGGGAGCGTCGCCGAACCACTTCTTGTAGATCTTGTCGTACTCGCCGTTGCCCTTGATCTCCTTGAGGGTGTCGTCGACGGCCGTCTTCATCTTGGTGTTGCCCTTTTTCATGCTGATGCCGTAGTGCTCGTCGGTCTTGATATCGAAGCCGATGGCGAAGCCCTTGTTCTCGGTGTTGTAGTTGTAGAGCACGCCGTTGTCATTGATGACGGCGTCGACCTGCCCGGTCTTGAGCGCTTCGAGTGACAGCGGCAGGTCTTCATAGGTGACGACCTCCGAGTCTTTGAAGTGCTCGGTCGCGTATTCGAGGCCCGTGGTGCCCGCCTGTGCGCCGACCTTGAAGCCCTTCAGCGCTGCCTCGTCCTTGGCCTTCTTGTCGCCCTTGGTCAAGATCGCCTGGTTTGCATCGAAGTAGGGATCGGAGAAGTCGGCTGCTTCCTCGCGCTTCGGTTGGATCGTCGTTGCCGCTGCCGCTACGTCGCACTTCTTCTGGTTGAACTCGGCTCCCGAGGTGATCGTCTCGAAGGAGGTGTTGATGATCTCCTGTTTGACGCCGAGCTTCTTTGCCACGGCATCGACGATGTCGACGTCGAAGCCGACGACCTTGCCGTCCTTCTCGAACTGGAACGGCTGGTAGGACAGGTGGGTGCAGGTGGTCAGCTGGCCCTCTTTGACGAGAGGAACGCCGCCCTCACCGGTCGCCTCGGGTTTGGAATCGCCGCCTCCGCCGCATGCGGATAGGGCGAGCATGGCGCCGACGGCCACGGTGGCCAGGGTCAGGCGTCGTTTCATGGTTCCTCCAGGGGTGTCGCTGACATCGATGTCAGAAAGCCGGTGTCGCTCGCACGGAAATGTCTGAGCAACGTCTGGAAGGAATCGTACAGTGTGCTGAGTCACACTTGCGACCAGCCCGACCCCGCCGAGGTGGTTGTTTCCAAATCGTAGTGTTGAGATTCCTTTATTTGGCCCGAGGTTCGCCGAGGTTTCGGAGATGAGAAAGGTGGCCGCAGACTGGAGACTTCTCTCGAGTCCACGACCACCAATCCGGTCGCGCGCAATGGGCCGTGACCGGCCACTGTCTGCTTCAGCTCAGCTGAGCCTCCATGTCGAGGTCCGAGGTGTCCTTGGCCAGGAACAGGGCGATAAGCGTGAGAATCGCCGCCCCGATGATGTAGAGGCCGCAGTAGAAGATCGTTCCGCCTTCGGCCTGCCACAGGGCGACCATGGCGAAGGGCGCCGGCCCCGCGCCGATGACGCTGGACATGTTGTAGGAGATCGCCGACCCGGTGTAGCGGACGTTGGCGGGGAACAGCTCCGGCAGGTAGGCGGCCATCGGGCCGAAGGTCAGGCCCATCAGGATGAAGCCGACGATCAGGGCGATGATGACGCCGGCGGTTCCCGCGTTGAACAGGACGTTGACGACGAGGCCGTAGGCGGCGATGAGGATCGTCACTCCCATGAGCATCTTGCGCCGCCCCAGCTTCTCAGCCAGGGGACCGGAGACCACAGTGAAGATGCCGAAGAACACGACGCCGATGATGAGGTAAGTGAGGAACTCACTCTTCGTATACCCCAGCCCCGCGACGAACCCTGCGGGATCAAAGACCGTGCCCGCAGCCTCGGCGGCGGCCTTCGCCTGACCGGTCGTGGCGGGTGAGGTGCCGTAGGTGAGGGTGAACGCGGTCATGAAGTAGAAGATCACGTAGGTCGCGAACATGATGAAGGTGCCGAGGACCAGTGGCTTCCAGCTTGTCTTGAAGACAGCGGCGAGAGGGGCCTTCGAGATCTGCTGCTTCTGGGCGACCAGCTGGAATGCGGGGGTCTCCATGAGCGACATGCGGACATAGAGGCCGACCGCGACGAGAAGAGCCGAGAGCAGGAATGGGATGCGCCAGCCCCAGGCGAGGAACGCCTCGGGGGAGGTCCACCTGTTGAGTCCGATGAAGAGCAGGTTGGCAATGATGAAGCCGATCGGAGCGCCGAGCTGCGGGAACGTGCCCCAGATGGCGCGTTTGCCCTTTGGCGCGTTCTCAGTTGCGAGCAGTGCCGCACCCGACCATTCGCCGCCGAGGCCGACACCCTGGCAGAAGCGCAGGAGGACGAGGAGGAGTGGTGCCAGAATGATCCAGCCCGGAGTGCTCGCGGTGGGAAGAAGCCCGATGAGGAAGGTGCCGATGCCCATGATGAGCAGCGATGCGATGAGCGTCTTCTTGCGGCCGACGCGGTCACCGAAGTGGCCGAAGATGATGGAGCCCAGAGGGCGGGCGACGAAGGCGACGCCGAAGATTGCGAAGGAGCTCAGCAGCTGCGTCGTCGAGGTCTGGTTCGGGAAGAAGAGGGCAGGGAACACCAGCGAAGATGCGGTCGCGTAGGCGTAGAAGTCGAAGAATTCGATCGTCGTGCCGACCATCGAGGCGGTGAGAACCTTGCCTCGGGTGTTGTTCTTCCGAGTCGCCGCAATGGCGTCGTCGTGCTCTGATCCAGGCTGCGCGTTCGGGGAGCCCGGCTGTGTATCGGTGGACATGTTCTTTTGTGCTCCGCTGTAATCGAAAGACGAAGGCACGGGCGGATGGTGCTCGTGTCAGATGGAAGCCGCCGGACACAGGGATGAAGGGCGACTGCTAGACACTACTCCTGTCTCAGAAAACGCGCCCTTCAAGTCTCAGGCGTTGAGATTACTTGTACGTCCGAGTGATCTGTCCGACTCCGGCGTCAAGACACGGCAAGGCTCGCCAGAACGTGACAGGCCTCGGCAGGACTCAGAGCTCGACGGTCGAGCGGTTCTCGGAGCCGCCTCGGCGCAGGGCGATCGCGATTATGAGGACGATGAGTCCGAGCAGGCACAGACCGACGCCCACCCAGGCCGGGGCGCGGTAGCCCATGCCGGCGGTGATGACGATGCCGCCGAGCCAGGCGCCGAGGGCGTTGGCGAGGTTGAACGCGGCGTGGTTCATCGCCGCGGACAGGCTCGGGGCGTCGTGGGAATCGCGCAGCAGACGCATCTGCAGAGCGGTCGTGATCATCGAACCGGCGATGCCGATGAGGAAGAGCGCGACGATGGCAACGGCCGCGATGTGGGTGAAGGCACCGAATGCGGAGAGCACAATGGCGGAGAGGATCATGCCGCCGATGCCGGAGCGTTCGATGGACTTGTCGACGAGCGGACCTGCGATGAGTGAGCCGGCGGTCATTCCGAGGCCGTAGACGGCGAGGACCCAGGGGATCGCAACCTCAGGGACGCCGGCGACGTCAGTCATGGTCGGGGTGATGTAGGTGTAGACGGCGAACATGCCGCCGAAGCCGACGGAACCGGCAAGGAGAGTGAGGACGATCTGCGGACGTGCTAGTGCCTTCATCTCACCGCGAGCTGAGGGGGCTGCGCCGAGTTTCACACGGGGGACCGCGATGGCGACCATGACGACGCAGAGGATGCCGAGTCCGGCGACGAGGGCGTAGGCGCTGCGCCAGCCGAACATGTTGCCCAGTGCCGTGGCGATGGGGACACCGACGATGTTCGCGATCGTCAGACCCAGCATGACGCGTGACATTGCGCGTCCGCGACGATTCGGGGGCACGAGCGTGGAGGCGACGATCGCGCCGATGCCCAGGTAGGCCCCGTGGGGGAGTCCACTGGCGAAGCGAGCAATATTGAACAGGGCGGCGTCGGGGGCGAGCATCGAGGCGAGGTTGCCGAGGGCGAAGAGCCCCATGAGGCCCAGCAGCAGATTCTTGCGGTCCATGTGAGCGGCGATCGTGGTGATCAGCGGTGCGCCCACAACGACGCCGATCGCGTAGAACGACACGGCATGCCCGGCCTGCGGCACGGTGATGCCGAGCTCCCGGGCGATATGGGGCAGCAGGCCCATGGTGGCGAACTCGGTCACACCGATGGCAAAGGCGCCGATCGCTAAGGCGAAGACGGCGAATTTGTAGACTCGGCGTGGCACCGGAGCGTCGCTCATGGAGTCCCTTCGGACGGAGTGGGTAGGTCGAACAGACGCGATGCCCGGGGTCGGAGACCCGACCGGACGATTCACCGCAACCGAACAAGCCTATTGCTCAGCGACGGTCATCGGTAGCCCCTCCGACGCAATGTGACGATTCGAACAGCCTCGCGGGCCAGGGCCGGCTCAGCTCCAGCCAGCGCCTCAGCTCTCTTCGTCCATCTCCGCCAGTGCCTGCGAAGCCACTGAGAACGCGGTGTTCGCACTCGGTACGGAACAGTAGATGGCCGATTGGAGCAGGACTTCCTTGATCTCATCACGGCTCAGACCATTGCGGACAGCGGCCTTGACGTGCATCGCGAGCTCGGCCTCGTGACCGCCGGCGATCATTGCGGTCAGCGTGATCGCCGAGCGCATGCGCTTCTCCAGGCCAGGGCGGGTCCAGATCTCGCCCCAGGCGTAGCGGGTGATGAGGTCCTGGAAGTCCGCGGTGAAGTCGTCGACCTTCGCATTCGCGCGGTCGACGTGAGCGTCGGAGAGGACCTGACGGCGCACGGTCATTCCGGCCTCGCGCACCTCGTCCCGGCTGGCTTCACGTGGACCAGAGGCGGTCGGCAGTTCCGCCGAGGCTGCACCTGAGTTCTCTGCGCTCGCAGCGCTTCCGCCCCTGGTGTTTCCGTCCAGAAAATCGTGGAGCAGACCGGCGACGACTGCCGGCGCCTCGGCGGGTACGAGGTGGGCCGCACCCTCGATGACCTCGAGGAGGGCACCGGAGATGCCGTTGGCGATCTCTGCGAGCTTGGTCGGCGGGGTCGGTTGGTCCTGGGCCCCGGCCACGGCGAGAACAGGCAGAGAGATGCTGGACAGACGCGAGCGGACGTCGAAGGAGGCCAGCGCATGGCAGAGCGCGGCGTAGGAGAAGCGGTCCGCGTCCTGCAGCGAATGCAGCAGTGCGGCCGAAGTCTCTGGTTCGCGGTCCATGAAGCCCTCACCGAACCAGCGCTGGGCTGAACCGATGACCTGTGTGGGAGTGCCCGAAGTGGCGACGACCTCGGCACGTTCTTCCCAACCGCTGGCCTCGCCGATCTTCGCGCCGGTGCAGAACACCGCGGCGCGGTCGAAGCGATCGGCGTGGTCGAGGGCCAGCTGCAGGGCGATGGCTCCGCCGATCGAATCACCGGCCACGCTGATGCGGGCAGCAGCAGACCCGGCGACATCGGGAAGGATGCGATCGAGGGTAGCCAGGACCGCCTCGGCGAGGTCGCTCATCGTCAGCTTGGGAACCTCGGATGTCCCCGCGGGGACGTCGACCGGTGCCGAACGACCGTGACCGGGCAGATCGATGCCGATGACAGTCGTCTCCGGGTGCACTCCGCCGAGGTGGGTGGACGCGGACTGCCACAGTGCGCTCACCGAGGTGCCCAGTGAGGGCAGGACGATGAGGATGCGCGGGTTCGCGGTGGCGGGGGCGGTCGGTGCGGCAAGGACAGTTGCGGTCAGTTCCACGTCAGATCACTTTCTCGAGGCGAAGGGGAGGAGGCCCGGTGATACGGGCTCGGGTCCGTTGATGGTGGCGATGATGGTCTGGCGGATGTCTTCGGCATCGCCGAGGTAGTTCTCCGGTGAGAAGAAGTCGGCGAGGTCGAGTGCGTCGTCACCGGCGACCGGGTGCTGGGCGAGCGCTGCTGAGAGTGCGGCCACCGGGTCACCGTCGGGAGCGATGATGTTCTGGATCTCGGTCTTCGACAGCCTGTCGCCGAAGGCGATGTTGAGGCGTTCGGCATAGATGCCGGGGCTGGCGGTGTCCACGTTCTTCAGCATCGCGTCGGGGTTGACGCTCAGTCCCTCGACCATCGTCTGGAGCATGATGAGGGAAGACACCGCCAGGCTCATGAGTTCGGACAGGGCAGGCCATTCGGCGTGCCAGGCTCCGTCGGAGCGTTCCTCGATCGCTTCGGCGGCGGTCGAGGTCAGTGTGGCCATGGCACCGGGGGCGCGCATTCCGTTGCGGTGGAGCAAGACCGCCGAGGTGGGGTTGAGTTTCTGCGGCATCGCCGAGGATCCGCCGGTCGAGGCCAGGCTCAGTTCGCCGACCTCCGGGCGGGTTCCGATGAGTACGTCACGAGCGATCGAAGCTCCGACGGTCACACACTGTGTGAGGTGGGAGGCCCAGTTGAGGACCCGGACGCGGTCGGTGTGCCAAGGCACGGGAATGCTGGTGAGCGCGGCGTCGGGTCCGCGCAGCTGCACATGGAATTCGCGCAGCAGTGCCTCGGTCTGGGTCCCGGCGAACTCGCGGATCGCGGCTCGGGTGCCGGCCGCACCTCCGACCTGCACATAGTCGATGCGGGGGGTGAGACTCTGGACCTCCTGGACTTCCGAGGCCCAGGCCGCAGCCTTGAGTCCGAAGGTCGTCGGCAGGGCCGGTTGGGTCAGGGTGCGGGCCAGGCACACGGTCGAGGCATGGGCGTCGGAGAGGCCGACGAGCGCCTCGGCGATGACGTCGAGGCGCGCATGAGTCTGGCGGGCGACGCGGGCCATGAGCAGCCCGAGCGCCGAGTCCATGACGTCCTGACTGGTCAGGCCCTTGTGCAAGGCCCGGGACGCATCCTGGCCGAGCTGTGAGCGGACGGCCTTGAGGAATGGGATGACCGGATTGCCACCGGATTCGGAGTCCGCGGCCAAGGCCTCGAGCGCAGAGGCTTCTGAGAGCAGGGACCGGGTGGTGGCTTCGATGCCCGCCACCGCCTCGGCGCGGGCGTCAGCGGAGATCAGTCCGGCATGTGCCTGAGCATTGATCCACGCCGATTCGACGTCGCCGAGTGCAGACACGAGGGCGACATCGTCGATGGCTTCGGCGCCTCGCAGATCGCCTGGGGCGAACAGGAGGCGCGTATGGGCAACGCTGTCAGTCATTGTGTGTCCTCTCCAGCCGCTGCAGTCGCGGTTGAGTAGCCTGATGCGACTCTGGCTCAGTCTTCGTGACTGGGGAACCGCAGGAACGGTGTCTCGTTCTCACCCTGCAACCGTATGTCGAAACGCAGCGATCCGTCAGCCTCACGGGTGGCAATCAGTCGATCTCTTTCGTCTGACTCCAGGGAGGACAGCAGGGGATCAGCGGCCAGGGCTGCGGTGTCTTCGGGAAGATAGATCCTGGTGAAGAGTCTGTTGAGCAGCCCACGGGCGAAGATGACGACGCTGATGAACGGCGCCTTGCCGGGCTCCGTGGCACCTGGGTTGAGAGTGGAGAAGACGAAGCGGCCTTGTGGGTCGACCTCGTTGCGGCCGAATCCGGTGAACGTGAATCCGTCACGGCGCAGCGATCCCGAATTGCTCGAGACTTCGCCGTTCTCATCGGGCTGCCAGATCTCGAGGATCGCATCGGGGATGGGGTCACCTGCCCCGTCGTAGACGTAGCCGTGGAGTTGGACTGCCCCGTCCTTGGCTGGGGGGACGAGTTCGTTATCGCCGGGCCAGGGCATGGCGTACCCGTAGAATGGTCCGACGGTCTGGCCGGGTGTTGCGGTGAGCTTCGTCTCAGTCATCGTCCTCTTCTTCCATCCAGGTGCGGTTGCCTCCGGTGAGCACGATGTCCCAGTTGTAGCCCATGAGGAATTCGTGCTCGGTGATGTTGTGATCGTAGGTGGCGACGAGGCGATCGCGGGCCTTCTGATCCGTGATCGACTGGTAGATCGGGTCGAGAGCGAACAGCGGGTCACTCGGGAAATACATCTGAGTGATCATGCGCTGCGTGAACTCGGAGCCGAAGAGTGAGAAGTGGATGTGGGCCGGCCGCCACGCATTGTGGTGGTTCTTCCATGGATAGGGGCCCGGTTTGATCGTCGTAAACGAATATGAGCCGTCGTCTCCGGTCAGGGTGCGACCGACGCCGGTGAAGTTCGGGTCGATCGGGGCCGGATGCTGATCGCGTTTGTGGATGTAGCGTCCGGCGGAGTTGGCCTGCCAGATCTCGACGAGCTGGTTGCGCACGGGTCGTCCGTCGCCGTCGAGGACGCGGCCGGTGACCTTGATGCGTTCGCCGATCGGTTCCCCGCCGGCCTGGATAGTGAGGTCGGATTCGAGGTTCGCCAAGTCGCGGTGACCGAAGGCGGGGGAGAAGAGTTCGATCGTCTCCGGATCGGTGTGCCGGGGGTCCTTCGTCGGATGCCGCAGAATCGAGGACCGGTATGGCCGGTAGTCCAGGCGCGGCTGTGTCTCGGCCGGTGTGCCGGCGGCGACTGCGTTCTTGTGTTCGGTCTCGATCGCCTCGATCTCGGCAGACAGGGTCTGCTGTGACTCGGCCGCATCATCTGGGCCGGAGAGCTTCTGTGCACCCATGGTCGAACCTTTCTTCTCGGTGTCGCAAATTCGTGGTGGTTCTGCTGTTTCGTTGACTGAGCAGGCTCAGCCCTTCGGCCAACCCGTGTAGCACTCGGCGAGGTAGCGCCGGCCGTGCTCGGATTCGAGGATCGAATTCAACTCGCCGAGACTGCGCTTCGTTTCGAAGGCATCCTGGCTGGGGTCGGAGTGGAGCATCCGGGTCATCTGGTAGGAGAAGTTCTGCGCCTTCCACACGCGTTTCGTCGCGGTCTGCGAGTACCTGGCCAGCGCCTCGGCGTCGGAGTTCTTCAGCGCCGAGATCAGGGCCGGGGCGAGCACGGACACGTCGGCGAACGCGAGGTTGAGGCCCTTGGCTCCGGTCGGGGGAACGGTGTGGGCGCTGTCGCCGGCGAGGAACAGGGAACCGTGCTGCATCGGTTCGGTCACCGCCGAGCGGAAGGGCAGGATGTTCTTGTCGATGATCGCACCCGTCTTCAGATGGAAGCCGTCTGGTCCCTCGACCCGGGCCTGCAGTTCTGACCAGATGCGGTCGTCGGACCAATCGCCCACCTCGGTGTCGGCCGACGTTTGGAAGTACATGCGCTGCACGTTCTCGCTGCGCTGGGAGATCAGCGCGAAGCCGCGTTCGGAGCGGGAGTAGATGAGGACCTCGTGGCTGGCCGGTGCTTCGCAGAGGATGCCGAACCAGGCGAAGGGGTATTCGTGAAAGAAGCGCTGCTTCGTGTCCGCTGGGATCATGGCCCGGCAGGGGCCGCGGGAGCCGTCGGAGCCGACGACGTAGCGGGCATTGATGCGCAGTTCCTCGCCGTCCTCGGTCGTGGCAGTTACCCAGGGGTGTTCGGTTTCGATATCGCCGATCGCGGTGTCGGTGACCGAGTAGAAGGTGGGGCGGCCGGTGCGTTCGCGGGCGGCGGAGAGGTCGACGAAGATCTCGTTCTGCGGGTAGAGCCAGACGGATTCGCCGATGAGATCAGGGAAGTCGAAGGAGTGGCTGACGCCGTTGACGCGGATGTCGATGCCGTCGTGACGGTGGCCGGCGGTGTGCACGCGGGATTCGATGCCTTCGGCCTCGAGCATGCGCACCGATCCTGCTTCGAGGATTCCTGCACGGTGAGTGTGGGCGATGTCGTCGCGGCTGCGGTTGTCGATGACGACGGAGTCGATCCCCGCATTGTGCAGCGTATGGGCGAGCAGGAGCCCGGCCGGACCTGCTCCGACGATCGCAACGTCGGTTTGAAATTCTGGCACCTGGGCCTCCTTGCCGTAATCGTCCTCTCAGTGTGCGCCCGGTCACTGACACAAGGCGAGGCTGTTATCAATGAATGAGAAAAAGCGCGGCGGGGGCACCGACGATTCGTCGGTGCCCCCGCCGCGCGGACCGCAGGGTGCGGTCGCCCAGTCGTTGCCTTACTTGACCGGAGCCGGGTTGATCACCCGTCCCCAGGTGGACTTGTTGCCCCAGATGTTCTGGCGCAGTCCCTCCAGTTGGAGGATCTGGGAGTGGTCGACGAACAGGTTGCATTCGTTTCCATAGTTCTTGATATACCACTCGAAGACAGGTCCGTCGGCGGCTTCGAACATGACGTTCTCCAGGCCGAGGCCGTTGATGATGGAAGCCGCCGCAGCGGTGTTCCACTCATCGACGTTCTCCGTGATGCCTTCGGATTCGATCATGATGATCGAGGCACCGGCGTCCAGTGCCCGCTTCCCGCGGTCGACGAGGTCGCCGATGTCCTTCGCGGATTCGGCGGCCAGCTCGGCCTCACCGGAGTCGCCTCCGGAGCCGATCTGGATGCCCAGTTCGGGCTTGGCCTTGAGTCCGGCTTTGACGACCTTCTCGACGAGTCGTTCCAGACCCGAGGTCGGCAGCATGATGAAGCCGGTCGAGATCTCGATGACATCGAAGCCGACCTCCTTGGCCTCCTTGAGGTACTGGTCGACCGCGTCGTCGCCGTAGCGCAGCACGGTCTCGATCCAGCCTCCCGAGGAGACATAGGAGCCGTTGTCGTGGGCGATGTCGCTCATCGCCTTGACCTGTTCGGCGGGGACGAGGGAGAAAGACCCTCCCGCCCACTTGATGCCGTCGACCCACTGACCGGCGACGTCGAAGACGTCCTGCAGGTGGCGGGTGCCGAAGGTCGAGTAGTACGGGGCGCGGATCTCGGTCATCCCGATGGTGCGGGGCTTGGCCGGGCGCCAGGCGCGGGGGACGAAGTTCATGGACACATCGAAATCAATGGCATTCGACATTGTGTTTCCTTTCTTCGGTGTCGGCGGTGTGCCGACTGGGAGTGGTCAGCTGCGGGCGAGGGGAACCTGCGCGAGGACCGCGGTGAGCTCCTTGATCCGGTGATTCTCGAGGTCGTGGACGAGGTCGGCGATCTCGTCTCGCAGTCCCACCTCGGCGAATGGGGAGGTCAGTGCGTCGAACTTCCTCCGTGCGCCCGCCCAGTCGAGCGGGTGCGTGGTGAAGCCCTCGTAATCATCCGTGCTGGCCCGGAACTGCGTGCCATCGCCGAGCGTGACGACGAGGTCGGCGCACATGTGCTCGGGGAAGCGGTCGCTGAACTCCTTGGAGGGAGTGATCGTCACCTTGCGCATGAGGTCCTGCACATCGTCGTCGACGATGCGCTCGGACTCGTACTGAGCTGGGTTGAGCTCCCCGTCGAGGAGGACAACGGCGACCATCCAAGGCAGTGAGTGGTCGGCCTCTTCCTTGGTGCGGATCGAGCGCTTGTCGCCCTCCTCGCCGCCGCCGATGATCGAATACGCGACGTCGAAGGTCGTCAGCTCGACGCTGGCGATGGCATCGGTGCGGAACCCCTCCTGGCTGCGGATGTCCTGGGCTGCATCGAGTGCGGACTGGGAGTGGATCTCGGCGTTGTGCTTCTTGATGATCGTGCCGGTGACCTTCTCCAGATCCTCGGCCGACCAGTCGAGATCGAAGTCCCCAGCCAGGGCCTTGAAGCCCTTGTTGCCCTCGAAGACTTGGGCGGGTCCGGTGATCCCGTGTGCGGCGAGAAGGGCGTCGAAGACTCCCTCCTTCGACACGTGCGGGTAGGCCAGGCCCTTCCAATGGCTGAGATCACCGGTGCGCGTCACCCGCAGGGCGACGTTCGCGGTTCCGGCCATGGCGGCCGCGTGGGCGATCTGCTCGGCGTTCAGACCCAGTGCCTTCGCCGAGGCGGCGCCAGCAGCGAACGCGCCCTGTGTCGTGTGGTCGAAGCCAAGGTCACGGACCGGAGCGACGTCCGAGAGGCGCGCGTGGATCTGATAGGCCACGGCGAAGGCCGTGAGGAAGTCCGCCCCCGAAGCGTCTGCGTGCTCGGCTGCGGCGAGGACCGCGCCCATATTGTCCGACGGGTGGTTGGTCTCATCCTTGGCGAGGTAGGCATCCATGAAGTCGAGATACCTGCTCAGGGCCGAGTTAAAGAAGGCGGCGTGGTCCGGGCTGGTGTGGCCGCCGCCGATGAGGGTGGCTCCCTGCCCGGCATCGAGATCTTCGATCAGTGCGCGGATCTCCTGCAGCGGCTCGGCATCGAGGGCGCCGATGGCGACGCCGATCGTGTCGAGGACGCGGATTTTGAGCTGCTCGAGGGCCTGCTCGCTGAGCATGTCCAGCGAGGCCTTGTCGACGAATTCGGCGAGTGCCTGCACATCGGTGAGTGTCTGTGTGGCTGTTGTCTGACTGCTTGTCATTTTGACCTCTCCTAGTTAGGTTAGGTATTCCTAACTATTTCACCAAAAGTATCTTGATGTCAAGGTACTTTTGGTGAATCTGGATCACAGTGAGGCAATTGTTGTGATTGGTCTGACGTTGACGTGAGATTGATTGTTGAGCAGAATGGGCGGTTGTTGTGACCCCCGCCGTACTGCCGCCAGAGAAAGCAGATTCATGATCATCACCGGACTCATCGTCGGCCTGGTACTCGGATTCGTCCTCCAGCGAGGGCGATTCTGTGTGACCGGAGCCTTTCGCGATCTCACGCTGACCGGAAACACTCGGTGGTTCTCAGCACTCATCCTCCTCATCGCCGTTCATTCGATCGGGCTGTTCCTGCTCAACAGTCTGGGGGTGATCACACTCGAAGCATCGCCCTTCCCGTGGTTGGCCTCCATCGTCGGCGGGCTGATCTTCGGGTTCGCCATGGTCCTCGCCGGCGGTTGTGCCACAGGCACCTACTATCGGGCGGGCGAAGGTCTGGTCGGCAGCTGGTTCGCGCTGATCTTCTACGCGCTGGTCTCGTCCGTGATGAAGAACGGTCCGGCCGCCTCGGTGACGGAAGGGCTGCGCTCGATCACGATCGAGAGCGGCACGCTCCAGGCGTCGACGGGGCTGAGCCCGTGGGTCTTCGTCGCGATCATCTCAGCCATCGCCATCGCGGTCACCGTGCACCACAACAAGAAGACCGCCACGCCCGTCGCGACCCTGCCGCCGCTGAAGAAGGGGTTGGCGCACATCCTCACGGAGAAGCGCTGGAACCCCTTCGCCACTGCTGTGGTCATCGGCATCATCGCAACGATCGCCTGGCCGCTCTCGGCCGCGACCGGACGCAACTCCGGTCTGGGCATCACGACGCCTTCGGCGAATCTCACCACCTTCCTGGGCACGGGAGACTCATCCCTTGTCGACTGGGGCGTCATGCTCGTCATCGGCATTCTTGTGGGCTCGTTCATCGCGGCGAAGGCCTCGGGTGAGTTCCGGATCCGTGTGCCCGACCGAGGGACAGTGGTCAAGTCCATCCTCGGTGGAATCGGCATGGGTGTCGGTGCCGCGATCGCCGGCGGATGCACGGTCGGCAATGCGATGGTCTCGACCGCACAGTTCGAATACCAGGGCTGGGTCGCAACCTTCTTCATGATCGTCGGCGCAGGAGTCGCCGCGAAGTTCACCATCAAGTCGGGGGCGCGGACAGGTGTCGCGCAGCCCGCAGAAAGCAGGAGTGTATGAAACAGGTACTAGAGACAAATGGACTGGTCTGCCCGTTCCCTCTGGTTGAGGCCAAAGACGCAATCGGCGGAATGGACAACGGCGATGAGCTCGTCATCAACTTCGACTGCACCCAAGCCACCGAGGCGATCCCCCAGTGGGCGGCCGAGAACGGCTACCCCGTGACCCACTTCGATCGCACCGGTGACGCCAGTTGGACGATCACGGTTCAGAAAGCCTGACCGGCAACAGGCTGCCGCTCGGCTGGCATCTCGGCCGTTTTCTCGACCGCCCGAGCGTCCCTGGCTCTGAAGTGGCCCTGCAGATCGGCAGGGCCGCTTTTGTTACCGCGTAGTTCCAGTGGTGTGCATTGTTCTGGAATCGCTTGAAGAATCACCTCTGTGCCGAAAAGCACAGGTGTGATAAATGGCGTTAGTCAAAAAGTAATTGTACGATAATGAACGAATCACTACCGATGGTGATCTGTGCACATACGTGCTTTTCCAAGGAGTCAGAATGACGCAGTCCCCGACGCGCTCTCGTAAGTTCAAGGCTATCCTCGCAGGTGGCATCGTGCTCGGCGTCGGAGCTGCAGTGACGCTGGCCGCCTGGACAGACAACGAATGGGCCGAGGGAACCTTCGGTGCCGGTTCGTTCAACGTTCAGGGCAGCACCAATGGAACCGACTTCACCGATCACGAGAGTTCGGGTGACGCAGCGTCGTTGAGTTTCGACCTCGATGGCGGCAAAAACCTGTCTCCAGGTGACACCGTGGCAGCGCCCTTCGTCCTCCGTCTCGATGATGCGACTACATACGACGCAAGCGTGGTCCTCGAATCCGCCGCAGGCAGCGGTGCCAACGAAGCGAACCTGAGCTACGGAATCGTCACCGTCGACGATGCCGCGTCGTGCGGCGAAGGTGCAACGGGCACAACCGTCGTTCCGGCCGGTACGGCTTTGGATGCGACCACAGGTGCTCAGGGGTTTGACCTGACCGCAGGCGCGGGCAGCGCAGCAGGTGCTCCTGTCACCCTGTGCTTCCAGGTCACCGCCAGTGACGATCTGACGGAGGGTGATGCCGCGAAGGCTCAGTGGCAGTTCACCGCAACCTCCGCTGAATAATTCCAGCGGACTCCGTGCAGTTTCCAACGGATGCCTCTGGCGATCCGACCCTGTCTGAGCAGGTCTTGAACGAGACCTGCTCATACAGTCGACTCCGGAAACGGCAGCGCGAGCAGAATCGGCGACGCCTGCGCAATCGCCGAATCAAGGCGATCCTCGCCGGAGGATTGGTCTTCGGCATCGGTGCGGCGGCGACGTCGGCGGCGTGGACCGACGCAGAACAGGCCACTGGTTCGTTCAAAGCGGGTACGTTCAACATTGATCTCTCAGTCGACGGTACCAACTGGAACAACACGTCGACGATGACTTTCAACGCCACCGGGCTGTACCCGGGATCGAAGGTCTACGCTCCGGTGTTCATTCGGACTACGCCGGACACCTCGATTGATGGTGAGCTGACAGTGTCGAGCGGAGGGACAGGCGGCACAAGCGGCATCGCCGGGTCACTGGTCTACAAAGCGGTGACGGCCTCATACTCGTCCGGCGGTTTCACGTGTAATGCCTCGGCGTTCAACTCAGGTGCGGACTACGTCTACGGCGGTGCTTCAACTACGACGAATCTCTCGGATAAGGACCACTCAGGCGCCGGTTCGCGGTTGGTCGGCCAAGCCGGCAGGTCGGTTCGAGCCTACTGCTTCGAAGTCACTCTTCCGACGACCACCCCGAGCTCAGCACAGGGCACCTCCGCGTCGAACACTTGGACATTCACTGCCACGAACAAGGCACCGTCGTGACAAGTTCTCACGACGCCGCCCCTAGAAAGCGCCCCACATCGTGGCTCGGCGCGGCCCTGCTCAACATCCTCGCTGCATTGGGCGTCGTGTGCATCGTCCTCGTCATCCTCAGCTTCGTCTTCAACATCTCGATCATGATGTTCAAAACAGGCTCGATGACCCCGACGATCACCGCCGGTTCGATCGCCTTCGTCCACGAGATCCCTGCGCAGGAGATGAAGGTCGGCGATATCGTCACCGCCGACCGTGGCGAGAAGGTCCTGCCCGTGACGCACCGCGTGACCTCGATCCTCGATGCGGATGCTCAATCCGGCGAGGTCACCTTCGAGATGAAGGGCGACGCAAACGAGGCGAAGGATCCCGAGCCCTACTCCGCCGAGACCGTTCGCAAGGTCCTGTTCTCCATTCCCGGTATCGCCCCGATCATCCAGCAGCTGCGAAACCCGTTCGCACTCGGCGGCATCACGATCGCGGCCTCGCTGCTCGTCGTCTGGGCGTTCTGGCCTCGACGCGAGGACGACGATGCCGACCGCGATGACGTCGTCGAGGCACCCGCAAGCTCGGCCACGCACTCCGAACCGCAGCCAGCCGTAACCCGATCACCCAAGCACGCCGTGGCGCTTCCCGCCGTCGCTGCCATCGTCGCCGCCGGAACAGGAATGTTCGGGCCCTTACCGCAGGAACTCGCCGCAATCCCAGCAGCTGAGCCGGCAGCGGCTGCTTCCGGTGCGGAGACCACTACCCCCGCTGAGGTGCACGGACAGTACCTGCGAATGCGGGCAACCGGAGACGAATCGACAATGCTCAGCCTCAGTCCCGGTGCTTCGGCTGACTGGACGGTCGACGTGTGGGCCGACGCTCCCGACCCTGGAAAAGTGGAACTGGAGATCGGCTCCGGCCAGTTGTCGGAGGCCCTCGCGTCACAACTACTCGTCGACGTTCGCACATGTTCCCAGATCGTGCCGATGGATGAGTGCCCTGGCGGTGCGGCAGAGCCGGTCAATGATGTGGCGCTCACCGACCTCGGTGCGTCACCCGACAATGACCGACGGCTGCTCGAAATGCCCAGTGATGAGAAGCGCCGAGTTCAGGTGACAGTCACCATGAACAAGAACGCCGACGCCGAGGCGGTGGCAGGTCACCGCAGTGGAGTCCGCCTGACCGCCATCGGCCAAGGAGAAGAAGTCTCGCTCGGCCCCGGAGACCCGGGTGCTCCAGGTGAACCCGGCGCACCAGGTCCTGACAATCCAGACGTCCCCGGTGATCTGCCACGAACCGGTGTGGAAGGTTTGCTGTGGATCCTCCTGGCCGCCGCAGTGCTCATCGCGACTGGGTCGGCCGTCGTGGCCAGAACGCGTAGTCGGAGGAAGCCATGACTCAGCCTCGTTGGCATCAGTTGATTCGGGGTCGTCGAGTCCGTGCTCTGATCGCAGGGTTCGCGCTCGTCATGCTCGTCCTCGGCTTGTCCGGTGTGCGTTCGACGACGGCCGCTTGGACCGACAAGGTTGAGGCAACAGGATCGTTCTCGGCTGGATCGCTGAAGATCAGGGATCTTACTTGCACGGACAACAGCGGATTGCTCGGTCTAGGCGGCGACCAGTTAAAGCTGGATTGGAAGAGGCCGCAGATATCAGACTCTGTGCAACTCGCATACACAGTCACGGTTATCAGGACTCCGCTGCTCAGCTCCCCCAGCACGACAACCTACACCACTGAGGAAACGACACTGACATATCGGGACACGAAGCTGTCGCTGTTGTCCATTCCTACTTACACGCTCACTGTTCAGGCAAAGCCGATCGGTGAATGGATCGGAAGCGCAGCGACGGTGAAAGGGCATGGAATCAATCTCGCGACTCTCGGGTTGGTCTTGCGCTGCAATTCTTGATGGGCAGGACCCATCTTTCGTGGCCACGCACCCCTCAAACCCTCACCACAGTCTCCGCCCCATCAGCCACAGTCAACCGCATCGCAGTGTTCTGCTCAACGAGGCTCCAGCCCTCGTGCTCGATGCCTGATGACGACACGATCATCGCTCCATCGTCGAAGCGCCGCCAGCTCATCCGATAGTAGTGATCCTTGTGGTCAGGCGGCAGCTCGCCGCCGGTGCCCGAAGTGTCGAAGTTCTTATACGGAATCGGTGTTCCCGCGGTGGCATGGACGACGATCATATCCTCCGCTCTGAGGATTAGCAGATTGATCCCCGGATGATCGAAGTCTGCGCGCAGCATCCGCACGGTCGCGATGGTGGCTTCGAAGAGGCTCTCCCCTTCGGCCACACGTCGCAGCAGGAGAGCGAAGAGGATCGCAGTGTCCGTGGTTCCACCGATGCGTTCAACCTCGGCACTCGGGACGTATTTGCGGAGGCGTTCTATCGGGTGGATGGACCCGTTGTGCGCCAGGGCAATGTTGTCGGCGAGGAACGGGTGCGAATTCTCGGTGAGGTCGACCGCTCCGTGCGTGGCCATGCGCAGGTGAGCGATCCGCGCGACCGTCGGGCGGGCGGTGAGGACTTCCGTGAGATGAGGGTCATCGGCTCCCTCGTGCGGGGTGCGATACCTTTCCAGACGTCCTCCCCGAGACACGGTGTCCTGCACATCGGGTTCCATGTCGAAGGTGCCCGAGGTGGTTCCCTGCGGGCGGGCTGATTCGGCTGAATCAGCTTCCGGTCGGATCCAGGCGGTGCCCCAGCCGTCGGCATGGAGGCGGCCCAGGTTCTGCCACTGTCGACATTCCTCGGCGCCGATGAGGTCCGCCGCGCTCGCCGGGAGGGGGGAGATATAGCCGAGAAGTCTGCACATGGTTCGTCGTTTCCTTCCGCAGAAGACCGTCTGCCTAGTCGAGGCGGCTACGTCATTCCAGCGTACGCCTGACCCTTCCCAAGCAGTTCGATCAGATCGTCTGTCTTATTAACACTTAGGCGGCGAAGTGTTAATAAGAAGTGCCGGTGCACACAGGTAGGAGGAGAAGACACTTCCATTATCAACGTCATCCCCTGTTGCAGTCCTCGCCGGCTCACTAGACTCGGACCATGAAGATCACGGTACTCGAGGGAGATATCACCGAGGCTGCCGTGGACGCGATCGTCAATGCCGCCAACTCAAGTCTGTTGGGTGGCGGCGGCGTCGATGGAGCCATCCACAAGGCGGCCGGACCCGAACTGCTCGAAGCCTGTCGCGAGGTCCGCCAGACCAGCTACCCGCGCGGACTTCCCGCAGGTCAGGCCGTCGCCACGACCGCTGGCGCGCTCAAGGCCAAGTGGGTCATCCACACCGTCGGCCCGAATCGTCACCAGGGCGAGGCCGATCCCGAGGTGCTTGAGTCCTGTTTCGAATCCAGCCTCAACGCAGCCGAGGACCTCGGCGCCACCTCGGTGGCTGTCCCCGCCATCGGCGGGGGAGTCTACGGCTGGTCGGCCCGAGATGTCGCCGAGGCGGCCCATTCCGTCATCGTCGACGGTCGGGAGCGCAGGCGCTGGGAGCAGATCGCCGAGGTGGTCTTCGTCCTCTTCAGCGATTCGATGACGAGCGTGTTCTGCCAGGTCTTCGACCACGATCAATGGTGAAAGGTAGAGACGATGAAGGTCCACGACGTCATCCCCGACATTCTGGTCTCCGACATCGACGCGGCCCGAGGTTTCTACGAAGATTTCCTCGGCCTGGGTACCGAGGAGTTCAACCTGGGCTGGGTGGCCCGCTTCACCTCGGCGGAGACTGGAGCGCATGTCCAGCTCGTCACCGAGGACGCGACCGCTCCAGTCACCCCGGTGCTCTCGCTCAAGGTCGATGACATCGATGCTGCCTACGCCGAGGCGGTTGATCGCGGCTTGGACATCGTCCATCCGCTCGTCACCGAGGAATGGGGCGTGACGCGATTCTTCGTCCGCGACCCCGACGGCAACATCATCAACATCACCGCGCACAGAGTCCCCGAGGACGTCACCGAAGACAGGGAATGAGGAAATCCGTGACAACGAAGTCATATACGCAAGCCGTCGCCGATGGGATCTGGGGTGCAGGCGCCGATCTCATCGGCTACATCCCCTCAGTCACCATCGCGCCCGTCATCGACCATCTGGTCACTGCCGATGGAGGGAGAGCCGGAATCTCGGAGCGAGTGAAGCCGCTCTCGCGTGAAGAGGAAGCGATCGGCGTGCTCGGGGCTCTGCCGTTGGCGGGGAAGTTCGGGGCCGTCGTCATGCAGGACAACGGCTTCGGCAACAGCCTCACGGCCCTGACGACGTTCTCGCTGTCCTACCACCTGCCGCTGCTCATCTTCGCCAACACCCGTGGCGGCCCGGGGGAGTACAACTCGATGATCCACTCGATCAGCCGGCCAATGCCGACGGTGCTGCGCACGGTAGGACT
Organism: Brevibacterium sp. FME37; assembly: GCF_014897485.1. NCBI lineage: Bacteria > Bacillati > Actinomycetota > Actinomycetes > Micrococcales > Brevibacteriaceae > Brevibacterium > Brevibacterium sp. FME37. Next base: position 68,410 of record NZ_JABUYE010000008.1, on the reverse strand, counting down.
CCAAGTCCTCGAACTCGACCGCCGATCCTCGTCCGAGGATTGGGAGCAGACTGTCGCCGAGGCGGGTGTCCACGCCCGTATGACCTACCGTCCGGTCGTCGTGCTCGGTTCCTTCTGGAACACCGATGGGAGGGTGGCCTGAGATGAAGCGCATCGAAGCACTCGAAGTCCTCAACGAACTGACCGCCGAATTGCCCGTCGTCGTGACATGTGCCGCGACCAGCCGTGAGCTGGCGTCCTTGGAGAACCGGGACAACCACTTCTACGTCCTCGACTCGATGGGCCTCGTCGGCTCCATCACCACAGGCCTCGCTCTGGCGGCGAAGGACTCAGATCTGCCCAAGGTCATCGGGATCGAGGGTGATGGGTCCCTGCTGATGAACCCGAATGTTCTGCCCACAGGGGGATTCTTAGGTCCCGAGAAGCTGCTCCTCATCGTCCTCGACAATAAGGTCTACGGTTCCACCGCAGGCCTGCCGACGTATTCTTCACGCGTCGACCTCGGTGCCATCGCCGAGGCCGCAGGCTGGACCGTCGGCCGAGCCGCGGATGAATTACAGCTGCGCACCGAATTCGACCGCCTACTGACAACGAGTGGTCCGACGTTGCTGCATGCGAGCATCGAGGCAGGTAATGCCGCCGACATCCCCAAACTCCTCGTCGACTCGGTCGTCCTCGCCCACCGCTTCCAAGGATGGCTGAGACCCAGACTGGCACGGGGCAGTGGGACCAGGTGAAGATCAGACCGTGGTGTAACCGCCGTCAATGAGTTCGGTGCGATTCTGATCATCCTGCCAGATCGGACGAACAGGAGACAGCTGGTATGTCGTCAATGGCCGAGGCCGGCTTCGAAACCTCGGCTATAGGCGGTAAGGAGTTCACCGGCAAGCGAGTTCCGCATGTGACGGATCAGCATCTGTCTCTGTGCCGGATCGCGGATGATGTCGAGCACGGCCATCCCGTCATGCTGTGAGAAGGGCCGGGCCGCGATGTGGGCGTAGTGGTAACTGGCCGCTGTGATGATGTCGGCATCGGTAGCGTCAAGTGCTTCGTCGTCGTCCCAGACCTCGTCATCGAATGGACTTTCAGACAACGCATCGGCGGGGTCCAGTCCGTCCTTGGGGTTGTCGGTGTGGCGATCGTGCCAGGCGAGAATCTTGAGTGCAGTCAGAGCGGCAGGGGATGCAACTTGCACTTCGGTTCCCCGTGGCATGCGCACAGAGACGGAGGTCGAGTGCGCTTCTTGAAGCCCAGTGACATCGAGAAGGTTGCCGTCTGTGAATGTCACAGTGCGATCGGCTTCATTGCCGCCGAACGGAACGATGTCGACCTCGACTCCGAGAACTTTGAACTTGTGAGGTGCTTTGCCCCTGCGAGCAACGGTTCCGGCGAGTTCGAGAAACTGTTCGTCGGTGCGGACTGCAACAGCGATATCAACACCATATGTGGCGAGTATGGGCTCTGTCTGCTGCTGAGAGTGGATGACGAGATCGCGAGCGGCTGCGCCGATGACGAGCATTTCGACGTTAGACTCCTTGCAGGCAACGCCAAGTTCGGCGAGGACCTCTTCGGGCACCGGGACGTCGTTGTGTCCGAAGAGATCGATCAACGGTCGTCACCAAAGAACTGAGTTCTGATCTCGTCGATACGCGGATCGTCTTCGAGCAGCAGATCGGCGCGAACAAGGATGCGAGGAGCCGTCTGATCGAGCGACGGCACCGGTGGGTGGCTCCAGATAGCAGGCCGGATTCGGATCATCCCGCGCTCGTCTTTGCGGAGCCTCCCCTGTCGGATCAGCTCTCGCCGGTCGCTGGCGTTACCGCCGAAGTGGATGAGTACGGATGCAGGCCGGATCGGTACACCGAGGCGGGCGGCGGCGATTTCCGAGCCGAACAGCGCAGCCGGTGGAAGAGATACGTCGAGCAGATCTGAAGGCTTCTTCCAGATGTCGCTGGTAAAACGTTCTTCGGGCCAGACAGTGTGCTGCATCGCCGAGTACGCCGAGATCCATTCGTGTTCCAGAGCCGATCTTCTCAACAGCTCATTGCGTTTTCCCTCCAGCACGGGCGGGGTGCGCTCGCGCAGGGCTTGGATGACGCGATTGACCGTTCCCAGTGACGCCCCGGAACTGTCAGCTAGCGCTCGCTGAGTGGGTGTGCTGCCGAAATGCTCGTTGGCGGCAAGAAGTGAGAACGTCACAGGGAGCCCCGCGCGCGTGAACGGTGCGGTAGTCGCGGCCTGTTGAGCCGACTCACCATTGCGTTGGCCTGTGATTTCAATGACCAGACCATCTCCGCGCAGCGAAGCATTTCCCGAGGAGTCCACGTAACCTCCCCACCCCCGATCTTTGAGCTGCTGCGCACGTGCTTGCGTGACTCGCTCTGAAATCAAGACCGTATCTCGATCATGAGGGAACATAGCGACGTCTGCTTTTGAGTTCGATGGGCTCGCAATTGCTGAGAACTTGTGAGGTCGTCCCCCGTTTTGGACTGTCAGTGTTCCTGAAACGGCCTGCCCGTATTCGTCCGCATGACCGGACCAGCCGACGCGCATGCCCAACGCAGCGAGATGACTGACAGCCCGTTCGATGAACGCGGGGGCATCTTGACTCCTATGTTCAATCAGATCCATATGTTCAGAATACTTGAACATATGGAAAAATTGAACATCCTGCGGAGAAGCGATCTGCACGATCACCTTGAGGGGTTCGATATCCCACCTGACCAGAAGGAGTTCCAAATCTGATCGACCTTGCTCTTCGCATCACCTGTAATCACAGGTACGAACACAGCCATTGGGATGGACGTGAGTTCAATTGGGAACCGAGCCGCAAATTTCGACATGAGCCGTAGCAGTGCGGCTCAATGACCGTCATACTGATTGCATCGACGACTCAAGGGGAGTGATGGGAAAAGTCACGTGGGGTTTCACGAGTTCACTCGACGGGTTCATCACCGGGCCGAACCACGACATGTCCTGGATGTCCGGTCTCGGCTCACTGGCTGAAGACACCGTTGAGGACCTTGCGTCCCAGGTGGCTGTCATCATTTCCGGGCGCCGTGGCTATGACGCTGCGAAGGCTCAGGCGGATGAACGCGACGAACTGACCTCCGAGGCTTACGGCGGGGCCTGGGAAGGCACAGAGTTCATCCTCACCCACCGACCCGAGGAATTGGCAGACAACTCGGCCGTCACCGCCCTGAATTGTTCCATCGCCGAGGCGATCGACCGTGCCCAGCTCATCGCGGGTGATCGTGACATACAGATAATCAGCGCCGACATCGGCCGCCAGGCGCTCGAAGGCGACCTGATCGACGAGATGCAGATGTTCGTCGCGCCGGTGTTCCTCGGCGATGGCACGAGAATCTTCGACGTTCCCGGTGGCAGACGCGTCTACTGGGAACTCGTCGCAGAGGATGAGGCCAACAACGATGCCTGGTTTCGCACATTTCGTCCGAAGCGTCGGTAGTGTTCTGCTGCCGCATCGGGTGAGCTCACTCTTGTCGTGAACTCAGCTCCCACAGGATACGCAGGGCTTCCTCGTCGAAATCCTCATCGGTGCTGCCCGGTTCGCTGTCGTGGACCTCGGCGTGCAGCTGCTCCATCTTGCGATCGAGCTGGCCGGCCACCTCGGCAGCCTGTGTGAGTTCCTCGACGAGCCGATCGGGAACTTCGCCGGCGAACTTGTAGTGGATCTTATGTTCCAGGCTGGCCCAGAAGTCCATGGCGATCGTGCGGATCTGAACCTCGCAGATCACCGAGGTCGGGCCTGAGCTGAGGAACACGGGCACCTCGAGTATCGCGTGCAGGCTCTTGTAGCCGTTGGGCTTCGGGTGGGTGATGTAGTCCTTGATCTGGACGACCCGGACATCGTTCTGCGAGGTCAGCATCTTCAGCACGTGGTAGGTGTCGGCGATGAAGCTGCAGGTGATGCGGATACCGGCTATGTCGGTGATCTTCGTGCGAATCACATCGAAGTCGAGGGGAAGCTCGCGGCGATTGACCTTCTCCAGCAGACTCCGCGGTGACTTCACCCTCGACGTGATGTGCTCGATCGGGTTGTAGCTGTGCCTGTGGGAGGTCTCTTCGCTGAGGATCGAGATCTTGGTCAGAAGCTCGTCGATGACGAAGCGGTGTTCCATGAGCAGGCGGGAGAAGTCGTGTCGCAGAGCTCGCACGCTCGCCACTTGGCCAGGAGTCACCGCCGTGTTCGGGGGAGGGAGTTGGTCGGTCATCATTCTCCAAGACTGGGTTGTTGCGGGGACGCTTCGCCAGTCTATCGGCGGCAGAGACCTATCTCGTGTCAGTCCCGCGGCGTACCGTTGGACCATGTGCAGGAACATCAGAACCCTTCATAATTTCGAACCCCACGCCACCTCGGACGAAGTGTATGCCGCGGCACTGCAGTACGTGCGCAAGATCGTGGGTACGACGAAGCCCTCCCAGGCCAACGCCGAGGCTTTCGACCGGGCCGTCGAGGAGGTCGCCCATACCACTCAGCACCTCCTCGATGCGCTGGTGACCAACGCCCCGGCGAAGAACAGAGAAGTCGAGGCCGAGAAGCGACGAGCCAGATACGAAGCCCGCGCGTGACGAGCCGGGAGATCAGTCCATCACAGTCTTGCCCGCAGCCTCGAGATCCTTCGTGATCGCCGCCGAGGCGGTGCGCAGGGCCTGCATGATCGCCGGCCCGCCGACGTGGTGCTCGGAATCGACGACGACGCCGAGGCCAGCGATCGTCAGCCCATTGCCGTCGAACACGGGCACCGCGATTCCAGTGGTGCCGTCATCGATATGACCGACCAGTTCTGCGAAGTGATAGGTCCGGATCGAGGCCAGCATCTTCCGCAGCACGCTCGGATCGGTCGTCGTCTTCTCGGTGATCGCAGTCAGAGGGCCCCGCAGGTACGCTTCGCGCACATGCTTCGGTGCGTGCGCCAACAGCACCAGTCCGCATGACGAGGCATGGGCGGGAAGCCTCCCGGCGGTCTTCGAACGGTGGATGACGGCAGTCGGCTTCGACATTCGCTCGATGATGAGGACCTCACGCTCGCGCAGAATCCCCAGCTGAGTGTTTTCGCCGACGAAATCGTGGACGGCCATCATATGCGGTCTGGCCACGGAGGCTAGGTCGACGGCGTCGGAGGCGCGATTCGACAGCTCCCACATTCCCACGCCGATTCGCAGCCGCCCGTTGGGGTCACGCTGCAGCAGGTTGTGTCGCATCATGTCGTTGATCAGCCGGTAGGCCGTGGACTTCGGCAAGGCTGCTCGTGCGGAGAGCTCGTCGGTGCTCAGGCTCTGATGATCGGGGTCGAAAGAGCCGAGGACCCGGACCAGCCGATCGATCATGGAATCGCCCGATTGAGAGTTCGCCATGGCCGCAATCGTAGCCGGAGAACTGGCGTATTCTCAATCAATGGATCACCGATGGCTCCGCGTGGTCCGCATCACTATTGTGGCGATAGGTGTGGCAGCCACGCGCATCAGCTGTGCCCGAAAGGCCGACCTCGAAGGAGCGGCAGCCCAGCACCCGATCGCCGAGGCGGCCGATCGTTCCCGTGGGCACGGGGGCTGACCTACATTGAAGTCATCACAGTCACAACCCGAGCAGAGCAGAAACAGGGGAGAACGTCATGAGCGAGAACAGTTTCCTAGGCACCCAGTGGCACGGCAAGATCTTCGCCGGCGCGTGGACGAACGGCGCAGACGAGTCCTATGACGTCATCGAACCGGCAACAGGGGCGACCCTGGGGCGCTTGGGCGCAGCGAACGCCGATGACGTGAATGCAGCCGCCACTCGTGCGGCCGCGGCCCAGAAGGAATGGGCGAAGACACCACCTGCCGAACGTGCAGCCGTCCTCCGCCGAGCCGGTGCGCTGTGGGCCGAACATGCCGAGGAGCTCGCCGACTGGATCGTCCGCGAATCCGGTGGAATCCCAGCCAAGGCAGGTCTGGAAGTAAGCTCTGCTGAGCAGATCTGCTACGAATCCTCCGCCCTGCCCAGCCATCCCAAGGGGCAGGTCCTGACCTCGAACGAACCCCGCTGGTCGTTCTCCCGCCGGGTGCCCGCCGGAGTCGTCTCCGTCATCGCACCATTCAACTTCCCACTCATCCTCTCGATCCGCTCGGTTGCCCCGGCACTCGCCCTGGGAAATGCGGTCCTGCTCAAGCCGGACCCACGTACCGCAGTCTGCGGAGGAGTGAGCCTGGCCCGCATCTTCGCCGAGGCGGGTCTTCCCGAGGGTCTCCTGCAGGTTCTGCCCGGAGGCCGGGAAGCCGGCGAAGCCGTGGTCTCTGCTCCCGAGGTCTCTGTCATCTCCTTTACCGGATCCACCGCAGCCGGGCGCAAGGTCGGCGAGTCCGCCGGGCGCCTCCTCAAGCGCTGCCACCTGGAACTGGGTGGAAACAATGCACTCGTCGTCCTTCCCGGAGCAGAGGTCGGTCCGGCCACCTCGGCAGGGGCCTTCGGTTCCTGGATGCACCAGGGACAGATCTGCATGACCACCGGCCGCCACCTCGTCCACGATTCCATCTACGACGAATACGTCGAACAGCTGGCCGAGCGCGCCAGGAACCTGCCCGTGGGCAATCCCGCCACCGAGGAGGTCGCACTGGGGCCGATCATCGACGATCAGCAGCGGAGCAACATCCGCGACATCATCGACAAGTCCCAGGCCGACGGTGCACGACTCGTTGCCGGTGGCACCGGTGAAGGCGCCTTCGTGCCACCGACGGTGCTCGCGGACCTGAGCCCCTCGAACCCAGCTTGGACGCAGGAGATCTTCGGACCTGTGGCGCCCGTGAGTCGATTCTCGACGCTTGAAGAGGCCGCGGAACTCGTCAATGCCAGCGAATATGGTCTGTCCGTGGGCATCCTCGGCGATGTGGGCATGGCCATCGAACTGGCCGATCTCGTCGACTCCGGCAAGGTCCACATCAACGAGCAGACCGTGTCCGATGAGGCGAATGTGCCCTTCGGCGGCACCAAGGATTCCGGCAATGGATCCCGCTTCGGTGGGGCCGATGCCAATATCGAGGCCTTCACCGAAACGCAGTGGGTCACGATGCGCTCGCAGATCGCACCGTACCCCTTCTGACCTGATGATTTATCGACAAACGTACTGCTCGAACCCCTGAACGACCGGAGACACCGATGTCCACACCTGCTTCACCCGCTGGCGCTGCCACCACAGCTCGCGCGACCGATACCCGTTGGCCGGCGATCCTGTGCTGGCTGGCCGTCGCCCTCGAAGGCTTCGACCTCGTCGTGCTCGGGGCCGTGATCCCTGAGCTTCTGGCGACCAACGCCATCGGCTTCACCGCGGAGGCCGCGACCCTCGTCGCGACCCTGAGCTTGGTGGGTGTGGGCCTCGGTGCTGCGGCGGTGGGGCCGATCGCCGACCGCGTCGGACGCCGCTACACGATCATCGTCTGCGTCCTCGTCTTCTCCATCTTCACGATTCTCGTCGCGTTCTCCCCGAACGTCGCACTGTTCACAACCTTCCGGTTCATTGCCGGACTCGCCCTGGGCGCCGTGATGCCCGGCTGCCTCGCCTACATCAGCGAGCACAACAAATCGGGCAAGACCGGCAAAGCGACGACGCTGACGATGACCGGCTACCACGCCGGCGCCGTGGCGATCTCTCTGCTCGCCGTCTTCTACTCCCACAACTGGCACCTGCTCTTCATCGCCGGCGGTGTCGCCGGACTTGTCCTCGTCCCGCTGCTGTGGTGGAAGCTGCCCGAATCCCAGGAATTCGTCGACGCCCAGGCCGCGAAGTCACGTCCAGCCGAAGCCACGGCCGCAACCGCAGACGCGACTGTCCTCGCGCCGAAGACCGGAATGGCGGGACTGTTCGTGGGCCGCTTCAAATTGGTCACGATCGGCGTCTGGGCCGCCAGCTTCATGGGTCTGCTGCTGGTCTACGGACTCAACACCTGGTTGCCGAAGATCATGGCCGACGCCGGCTACGAAGTCTCAGACTCCCTGGTCATGCTGCTCGTACTCAACCTCGGCGCCGTCGTCGGTCTCGTCATGGCCGGCTGGCTGGCAGACAAGCACGGCACCAAGCCGATCGTGCTGATGTGGTTCATCTTGGCGGCAGTCTTCCTCGCCGTGCTCAGCATTCCCATGACGAGCCAGATCCTGCTCAACATCGCCGTCTTCATCACCGGAGTCTTCGTATTCTCCGCCCAGGTCCTCGTCTACGCATTCGTCTCCGCGATCTACCCACCCACCGCACGCGGAACGGCGTTGGGCATGGCCTCGGCCGTCGGCCGCCTCGGCGCCATCGTCGGCCCGTTCATCACCGGCACCCTCGTCACCGCTGGCATCGCCTACCCGTGGGGCTTCTACCTATTCGCGGTCGTCGCTGTCCTCGGCTTCGTGGCCATGGTCATCGTGCCCAAGGCCGTGGACCCCGCGGGCCGATGACACACTGGATCGATGCCGCGTTCGTTCGCGGAGGTACGAGCAAGGGACTCTACTTCCGCGCCGATGCACTGCCGACGCTGGACTCGGTGCCGGGACCGGGGCACGATGGGACTACCTCGGCGTGGGATGCGATCTTCTGCTCCGCGCTGGGCTCCCCGGATGCCTTTGGTCGTCAGCTCGACGGGATGGGCGGCGGGATTTCGTCGCTGTCGAAGGTGATGGCGGTATCCGCCTCGGACCGTGAGGGTGTGGATCTCGACTACACCTTCGGTCAGGTCGATGTCGCCGAGGCGGCCGTGGACTATTCCGGCAACTGCGGAAATCTGTCCTCGGGTGTCGTGCCCTTCGCTCTCATCGCCGAGATCATCTCGGCCGCCGACGGGTGGCATGTGTTCCGTCTGTTCAATACGAATACCGGCAAGCTCGTCGACGTCGGTCTCACCGTCGTCGATGGCCAGGCCTCCGTTGCGGGCGATTTCGAACTCACCGGTGTCAGCGGCACCGGAGCGCCGATCGAACTCATCTATCCGGATCCTGCCGGCAGCCGCACTTCGGGGCTCCTGCCAACTGGAGTGTCCTCTGAATCGATCGACGTCGACGGAGCCATGTTCGACGTTTCCATGGTCGATGCGTCGCTGCCGGTGGTCATCGTGCCCGCGGCGGCAATCGGTCTCAACGGTGATGAGTCTCCGGAGTCCATCGACGCCAACCGTCATTCGACCCTGATGATCGAGGAGCTGCGGCGCAAGGCGGCGGTGCGGATGGGTTTGTGTGAGTCGCCGGAGACAGCTCCACAGGTCGTACCGAAGGTCGCGGTCGTCACCTCGCCGGAGCCGACGACCCTGCTCGACGGCACCACCTTGGCTGCGGCCGATTCCGATGTCGTCGTGCGCATGATCTCGATGGGCCAGACCCACAAAGCGGTACCGGGTACTGGAGCAATGTGTTTGGCAGCTGCCGCGCAGATCTCCGGAACAATCGTTTACGGAATAATCCACAGATCCGAGCATTCTGTGCCTGGCCCGGAGGTGCGTCTCGGCACACCATCGGGCGTGGTCACCGCCTCCGCGGTCTGGGACGAAGCGCAGAAGACCGTGACGGCGGCCTCCCTGTTCCGCACTGCCCGCGTGCTCATGCGCGGCCAGGTCGCAGTAGAGAGCTGAAGGCGAGGGAGAAGAACCTTGATTTCTGATCGTAGAATCAAGGTTATTCTCCCTCACAATTGCTGGTCCGGCTCACGGCCGGCTGGGTGCGCGGCGCCCAGCGCCGTGGGCTAGCTGCGCTCGCCCAGCTTCCGCCTGCGCACGATGTGCACAATGCTTGCGCCGATGATGATAAGCCCGGCCGCAATCGACATGATCAGCGTTGGATCAGTACCGGTGCGCGGCAGATCGCCGCCGGCATGACTGCCAGCATCGCTTGCCGCCGCGTCCGAGGAGCCGCTCGCACCAGAACCAGTGGAACCGTCTGCCGCGGCCGTCGATGAGCCACTCGAGTCGCTGGCGGAATTCGCACTTGCAGAAGCATCAGAGTCAGCGCCGTTGGCACCTGCATCAGCCCCGTCGTCGGAGGCGGCACCCACATCAGCCTCACCCGAGGCCGCTGCACCGTCGCTTCCATCTTCGTCCTCGGGTTCGAAGAGCCCGACGATGACAGGGTCGTGATCGGAGGCACGGAACTGATCCGGAGCGTAGAAGTCGCCCGCGTTGTAGTTGAAGCGGCTGTATTCGAGTGCCAGAGCTTCGACCGAGTTGATGTTCCAGACATCGGCACCGGTGATTGCATCGAAAGCGCTCGACGGCACATCCGCCTGAGCCTCGGACCTCGACTTCGACTGAGCCCCCGAGCCTGAAGCGTCCAATGCCAGCACGTGGTCGAGACTGCCGGTGCGGGACTTGAACACATAGGTGGATTTGTCTGTCTTCTCGGCTGCGACGTCCTTGAACCCTGCCTCGTAGAAGACCTGCATCGGGTCCTCTTGAGTGTAGGAATTGAAGTCGCCGAGCATGTAGACGAAGTCGCTGTCGGCGGCCTCCTGCTGCTTGCCTGCGAACTTGACCAGCGAAGTCGCCTGCTTCACCCGATCAGCGTTCGACGCTCCTTGTCCGTCACCACTGTCCTCGTTGCCTTCGCCTGAGCCCGAACCTTTGGACTTGAAGTGGTTCGAAATCGTCACGAAGGTCTTGTCGGTCTCAAGCTCACCGGACTCGTCCTTGGGTGCGAACGCCTGCGAGAGGGGCTCGCGGGCGTTGGAGAACGCATCCTGGTCGTCAAGGATCGTGGAATCGTTCTGCGTGGCCACCTCGGCGGGCTGATAGATCAAAGCCGTGCGGATGACATCCTCATCTTCCGGCACCGTGGCGGGGGAAGGTACGAAGTCCCACTTGTCTTCTCCGGCAGACTCGCTGAGGCGCTGCACAAGAGTCTCAAGTGCATCATCGCGATCATCGCCGAAAGCCGCGGAATTCTCGATCTCCATGAGAGAGACGACTGAAGCATCGAGCTTGCTGATGGCCGTGACGATCTTCGTCTCCTGGCGTTTGAGGCTTTCCGCGTTGGCAGCACCACGGGCATCGCAGCCGCCGCGAACGGTGATCGGGTGGCCCTCGCGGTCGTCATAGTAGTCACAGCCGGAGAGCTGATCGCCGGTCGTGGTGAAATAGTTGAGGACGTTGAAGCTGGCCAGACTGACCTGTCCGCCGATGTCCTCTGGTGCATCGGTGCGGGTGTCGGTGAAGCTGGCAGGCTGGATCGCCTCGGCGTTGTCGCCGGTCAGGCGCGTGGTGGGCTGGAAGCGCCACTTCTCGTGATCGAAGCCGAGCACCACCGGCGAGGTCATCGTTACCTGAGCGCCGACGCGCATCGGTTCGTCGTTCGAGACATACGGGACGACAGTGTCCTTGTCGTTTTCGAGGTAGTTGACGCTCGCACCGTCATCGAGGATGACCTCACGTTTGAGGTTCTCGGCTTCGACGGCCTTGGCCTCTGCACTTCCCGGTCGGGCGACTTCGGTGGGCTGGGGGAGGGCTCCGTCGCCGGTGGCCAACACCACTTCGCCGTAGGCGTTCGTGTTGTAATTGTCGGCCACGGTCAGCTCACCGCTGGGCTGCAGCAGCATGCCTTCGAGGGCTTCACGGGCGGAAGCGTCGTCAGGGAACGCGTCTTCGATGGGCTTGACCGCCTCGGCGGGCTCATCGAGGACCGTCATTCCCTTGTTGCTGACGGAGATCTGAGTCTGCCCGTAGTGTTCAGAGACCGAGCCGGTCAGTTCAAGATGGTCGCCGAGGCTGACATCAGCGACTGTGTCAGGGGAGTAGACGAAGACGCCGTCCGAGGCGCCCGGAGTCTCATCCTCGGCACCGCCTGTGCCCGGCGTCTGCACGTAGTATCCGTTCAGCCCGCCGCTCGGGTACGACGCTGTGACGATGCCGCGGGTCCTGACGGTCTCGCCTTGCAGGGGGCTTTCGTCGCCGGTGCCCTGAATATCGGCGATCGGGGTGACATCCTCTGGCACAGGGGAGTTGCCGCCGTCGTCACCGTCATCACCGGGCAGCGCGTCCGGAGTCGGCGCCGCGGAGGACCAGGTGCCGTCGATGAGTTGGATGGATTGTCCGCCCGCGGCGGTGGCTCCCGTGGGAGAGGCCTCTTCGCCGACGACGGCGTCGGGGGTGTTCTTGTTCGACTTACCCGTCACACCCTTGCCGTCGGTCACGCCGCCGACCTGTTCGAAGTCCACGAGCATGCCGTCGTCATCGATGGCGAAGGCCGAGGAGCCGTAGCTGCCGTCGGCGGCATTCCCGGACTTCACGGAGTTCGTGATCGGCACCTCGACCGCCAGCGCGCCGGCCTCGCCTACGGTGGTGCCGGCGGGAACGGTAGTGATGTTCTCCGCCGCTTGGACACTGCCGCCGCGAGTGACGGAACCGACGGTCCATCCCGAGACGTCGGTGCCGGGCTCGGCCGCGATCTCGATGAAGTCGGTGTCGAGCGTGTAGCCGATTTCGCTGATGTGCGGATCTTCGGCAGCGGTTGCCGGTGCTGGGGGAAGCGTGAGGCCGATTGCCGCGACGAGGCTGAGCGCCGCGCACGATGAAGCCGTCTTGGAGACTGTCATAGGAGCCTTTCGGATTCTCAAGCGTCGCGAGAGATCACGGCGCAGACGCAAGCACCGTATCGCTGTCCACGCTGACGTCTATGGCAGACATGTGAACGAAGTGTGAACTCTGCAAGAGAACGCTGGGTGCTCTGGTGTGATCGAGACTACTACATATGAGACCCTGCCAACACGAACGTCGGCTTGGACGCAGCCAGTCCGCGCTGGCTCCGGGAGATCTAAACTGGTGATCTGATCATCAGTCTGCAGGGAGGCAGAAGATGCGTGTGCTCGTCGTCGGCGCCGGGATCGCTGGTTCCACGGTGGCCTATTGGCTGCAGAAAGCGGGGCATCAGCCCACGCTCCTCGAGCGATCACACGGGCTGCGTCGAGGTGGTTATCTCATCGATTTCTGGGGTACTGGATTCGATGTGGCAGAGCGGATGGACCTTGTGCCTCGACTGCGACGCGAGGGCTACCCGCTCGCAGAGGCTCGCGATGTCGCCCTAGATGGGCACCGGATTGCGTCGCTCGACCCCCAGCAGTTCGTTGCGGGAACAAGTGGCCGATACGTCAGCATTCTGCGTTCAGACCTCGCCGCTGCAATCCATGACAGCCTCGAAGGAGGCGTCGAGACGATCTTCGGGGACACCGTTGCCCGACTCACCGAGGGGGAGCGAGGCGTCCATATCGAGTTCTTGCATGCTGCCCCACGGGAATTCGACCTCGTGGTCGGTGCGGACGGGTTGCACTCACGCGTCCGTGAACTGATCTTCGGTGAGGAGTCGCGGTTCGAGCGAGACCTCGGGATCGCCGTCGCCGCGTTCGATGTCGACGGCTACCGCCCACGCGATGAACTCGTCGCCGTCTTGCATGCTGAAGTCGGGTTCCAGGCGATCCGTGTCGCGCTGCGTGATGACCTGACGATGTTCATGCTGACCTTCCGGCATCAGGGCCCGGTTCCCACTGATGATCTCGATGCACAACGGGACCTCCTTCGTTCCAGCCTGGCAGAGGCAGGATGGGAGATCCCGGCGATTCTTCACGAGCTGCCGCGGGCACGAACGCTCTACCTAGATCGGGCGAATCAGATCCGGATGCCCTCATGGACCAGCGGCAGAGTCGCACTGATCGGCGACGCCGCGGCGAGTCCGTCATTGTTGGCCGGTCAGGGATCGGCGTTGGCGATGGTCGAAGCCTATGTGCTGGCGGCCGAATTGGCTGCCACACCGGGGGACCATCGCCGAGCCTTCGACGCATACGAACGTCGGCTGATGCCGATGATAGCCAGCAAGCAGGACGCGGCCCATGGGCTCGGAATCGTCTTCGCTCCAGCGAATCGCCGCGACCTGCTGCTGCGCTCGGTCGGAATGAAACTCATGAACACCCGACCGCTGGCCGGTTTGATGCTGGGGCGCAGTCTGCGGGACCAGGCCGGCCTTCCCACGTGGCCGGGCCGCTGAGGCTTCAGCGTATGTACACGATCGACGGAGTGGCACGCGCCGATCGCGCAGGGAACCGCTCAGGCCGGGAAAGTGAACCGTGTTTCGACGAGCTGATGATCGGACGGGAAACGGTTCTGCCGCTGGTTCGGGATGAGTTCGCAGCGTCCGCCGACATCGACGAAGCCGTCTTCGATCAGACCTTCGGCGCTGCAGCCACGCATCACACTGTCGACGACGTCGAGGCCGCGCGAGAAGATGAAGTCGATCCGATCACGGGGCTCGGCACCGTCGGCGCGGCCCGGTTCGGGCTTCTCTTGATGACCCGCGTGGGTGAGCGGCTCGATCGGAGACCATGTATCGGCCGGAGAGGCGACAGGGTCAGAGTGCACCGCGCGGAAGGTGTCGGTGAACCCGGCCGCCAGCAGTGCGTCGGGCGAGCGCCACGCGATATCGGGTCGATCAGTGCGCGCCGACCAGTCCCCGGTGGACGGGGTATTGAAATCACCGCAGATGACGACGGGCAGATCGGCCTGACCGTCCTGGCCGCAGATACGGTCGGTCTCGGACAGGATCTCTTCGATCTGCTCGAGGCGTGGTGCCTCCTCGGCATCGGCGACGTCCTGTCCTTCCCCCTGCAGAGCTCGGTAGACCGCATAGGGGTACGGCGCGAGGTGGACGGACCAGACGAGTATCTGCGGCGAGTCCGGCAGCGGACGCACGAGTGCTGCCTGGGCATAGGGCAGCGTGCTGGTTTCCACCACCGTCAGCTGTCCGGAGCTGAGCACAGCCGTGTCCCATCCCCGCTGCGCATGGTCTGCGAGGATCTTCGGTGCCAGGTTCTCTGCGGCGCTGCCCCAGCATTCCTGCAGAGCCAGAACGTCTGCTGGGAACTGCGCAGCGATCGCGTACTGCTTCTCTTGGCCGAAGTCGACTTCGCGGCCGCCGTACCAGACGTTCCACGTCTGCAGGGTGAATGTGGTCGAAGTGGGCATGGCATCTCCTCAATGCTCGGTGTTGACGAGCAGCGAACGGGTTCGGGGATCGAAACGCAGCTGCGCGAAGTGGCGCAGTCGCACCTCGCCTGCCAGCTCGATGCTGGGATCGTTGTTGACTCCGATCACCGTGCATCCGGCCGTGTGCGCTGCCTGTGACCCGACCGGTGAGTCCTCGAAGGCGACCACCGCCGAGGCGGAGAGCCCGAGCCGTCGAGCAGCCAGAAGGTAGGGGTCCGGTGCCGGTTTGCCCTGGTCGACGTCGTCGATCGTGATGATGGCGTCGAAGAAGTCGAGCATTCCGGCACGTTCGAGGAGTCCGCGGACGTCCTCGCCTCGGCCGTTGCTGGCCACAGCTATCGGAATGGTCCCTGACAATGAGGCCACGAGTTCGGGAGCGCCGGGCATGGGAGCGGCGACGTGCTCGAGGGCGGCGCTGTAGGCGCGGTCGACCTCGGCTGCCGTCGGCGGCTGGACATCGCTGGGCGAGCCGAGTGCCTCGTGAATGCGCTGAAGTCGGGCCACAGCCTCGTCCGCGGTGAGTCCGCGCAGGTCCTCGGGCGAGAGGCCACTGGCGGACATCGATGTCAGGTAACCGGCCATGAGGTCGATCCAGGGGGCTTCGGAGTCGACGAGGATGCCGTCGCAGTCGAAGACGGCACCGGAGAATCCGGTGATGGAGTCGCTCATGCGGGGACTCCTTCGGCGTCGTTCCGGTCCAGGCGCAGCGCGGGTTCAGCGGTGACCGAGGCATCGATGCGCATGCCGGGTCGCAAGTCATCGGCGTCGACCGAGGCCAGGGAGGCCGCCCACCGCGCCTTGTGGTCTCCGGGCAGCCCGAGGTGGACCATTGTGCGCTCGCCGGTGTAGGTGCTGTGCTTGACCTCGAGGAAGCCGTCCGCGGCAGAAGTGATCGACAGGTTCTCGGGACGGACGAAGACGGTGTGATCCGGTGCGGGCTCGATGGGAAGACGGTCGCGAATCGTCCAGTCTTGGCCCACGGCGAATTCGTTGATCGAGCCGACGAACCGGGCGACGAAGGCAGTGGCCGGAGACGAATACACCTCGTGCGGGGCGGAGTACTGCTCGATCCTGCCGTCGTTCATCACCGCCACGCGGTCGGCGATCGCCAGAGCCTCTCCCTGGTCATGGGTGATGAAGACCGTCGTCGTGCCCAGCGCCTGCTGCACTCGACGAATCTCATCACGCAGCGAGGAGCGGACCGAAGCGTCGAGTGCGGATAGCGGCTCGTCGAGCAGCAGGACCTTCGGCTGAGTGGCCAGCGCGCGGGCCAGAGCGACACGCTGCTGCTGCCCGCCAGAGAGCTGATGCGGGAAGCGGGCGCCCATTCCGGTCAGGCCGCAGATCTCGAGGAGCTCCTCGGTGCGTCGACGGCGTGCTCCGGCGTCGACCTTGCGGATCCGCAGGCCGTATTCGATGTTGTCGCTGACCCCGAGATTGGGGAACAGGCTGTAGCTCTGGAACACCATGCCCATGTCGCGGCTGTTGGGTGGCAGCTTGAGGACGGATTCGCCGCCGACGAGGACATCTCCTCCGTTGACCGGTTCGAAACCGGCGAGGATGCGCAAGGTCGTCGTCTTGCCGCAGCCGGACGGTCCGAGGAAACTGACCATGCTGCCCGCTTCGATGTCGATGTTGAAGTCGTTGAGCACCTCGGTGCCGCCGTAGGACTTGTTGACGTGTTCGAAGCGCACGGCTTCGGGCTCATCTGTGTGTTCGATGCCCGATCGTGATGGGCGAGGGCGGTTATCCGCAGTGGTCATGGGGTCTCATCGTCCTTTCGAAAAGCACCGGCGGCCTGGGAGACGGCCGGTTCATCGGCTTCGGGCTCATCGTGCTCGCTGACAGCGCTCGGTCGATGGCCGAAGCGCGAGGCGCTCACGGTGGCGGCAGCCAGCAGCAGCCATGTGGTGAGGTTGAGCAGCACGGACAGGGTGATCGAACCGCGGAAGTTCGTGCTTGAGAGTGTATTGAGGAAGACCGGCAGGGTGTTGATCGACAGAGTCGCGGCCACCGTGTACTCCGCAATGGACAGGGCGAAGGTGAAGAAGACCGAGAACATCACCGGTCCTCGGATGTTGGGAATGATGACCCGCCGCAGTGTGGTCCCGAGCCCGGCGCCGAGGATCGATGAGGACTCGAAGAGCGTGCGCAGCGGCAGGGTGGACAGCCCCGCGTCGATCGATCGGAATGTGAAGGGCAGGCATAGGATGACGTAGGTGCCGACGAGCACGAGCGGCAGATCCTGCGACTGCAACATCGTATTCAGCTGCATGCCGAGGCTGCCCCGGCCCTGAGCCGCCAGGCTGCGCAGCACTGCTGAGAGTCCGGCGACGATCGCGATGGCCGGCACGACCAGAGGCAGGGTGCACAGGATGCTGAGCACCGACCGCAGCCGAGGCGCCCAGAGGTGGACGGCGACGACTGCAGGAACCAGCGTGACCACGAGGATGACGGCGGCGAGCACGGACACGACGAGGCTGCGCATGAGCGGGGCCACGATCTTTCCGGAGTCGGCCAGGCCGGTGAGCCCGGACGTGGTGAAGCTGCCGTCGGCGCGGAAGAACGAATATATCAGCGAGCTCAGCAGCGGAGTGAGGATGAAGATCGCCAGCGCCGCGAGCGGCAGCCACGCCAAGAATCTCTTCATCCGCGGGGAGCTGTTCAGGTGTTCAGCCACTTGGCGCTCCTCTTCATCAATGCGTTGTAGGCGATGAGGACGATCACGGCGATCGCTCCCGTCGTCACGCCCAGGGCCATCGCCACTCCTTCTCCGCCGGTGGCTGCAGAACCGGCGAGCTGTCCGGCGATCTCGAGCGGGATGAGGGGGAAGCCTCCCGTGCCGATGAGCACTGCTGCCGAGGCGTGGGTGCCGAAGGCGGAACCGAACATGAGCAGCCAGGCACCCAGCAGGGCGGGAGTGATCACAGGCAGTCCGACACGGCGCCAGAAGGTCAGGCTGGTGCCGCCCAACGACGTGTTGGCCTCACGCCACTGCTGTCTGAGCGAGACGAAGCTGGGAAGCGTGAGAAGGATCATCGTGGGGATGAGGAAGTACTGGTACATGAGGATCAGACCCTTGACGCTGTAGAGCGTGAAGGTCGAATCGACCGCCGTGATCAGCGCGGTGAAGTATCCGGTGTTGCCGACGGCGACGATGAAGGAGAACGCCAGAGGAACGCCTCCGTCGTTGGCCAGCACGCTGGAGATGACGGCGGTGATGGAGTCGACGATCTTCGACTTCACGGTCGAGATCGCCCAGGCGCAGAGACCGCCGAAGATCGCGGCCACGGTGGCGGCGGTGAACGACAGGAGGAGGCTGTTGCCCAGGGCCATCGAACGCGATCCCGAGCCCAGCGCGGTGAAGTTGTCGAGGCCGAAGGTCTTCGTGCCGGGTTCGCTGCCGGGAACGAGGAGCGAGGTCGCCACCATTCCGCCGATCGGGATCACGAAGAACAGCACGATGATGACCGCGATCGGTGCCAGGGCCGTCCAGGCCGGTGAGAGGGCTCGCCTGCGCCGTGGGCCGGCCGGAGCGGAACCTGCTCCGGCCGGCCCAGCGGTGCGGGGCGATGACTGTGGAACTGAGGTCATCCGATAGCTTTCGCCCAGTTGTCAGCGAGGACCTTCTGCTGCGAATCCCGCTGTTCCTGAGTCGGCTGCGGCGCCGTCTGGTCGACCGCATCATCGAGCAGCTTCGACAGTGCATCGTCGTCGACCGTGTCGGCTTCGACCATGGCGTCGAGGCGACCGGGCAGGACGTAGCCTTCGAGCAGCAGGTTCTGTCCCTCGTCGCTGAAGACGAATTCCTGCCACAGGCGTGCAACCGCTGGGTGTGGTGCATCATCGTTGATCGATGCCGCGTAGTAGGAGGCGACGGTGCCGTCGGACGGGATGGAGATCGACATGTCCACCCCACCGTCAGCAAGGTCGTCCGCCCACTGCAGGAGCAGGTAGTCCCAGTTGACGGCGATCGGCGTCTCACCGGTCTCGAACGTTCCGGCCTCGGCCTCTGTCGGTACGAGGTTGCCCTTGTCCGAGAGCTCGGCGAAGTAGTCGATGCCCGGCTGAATGTCGTCGAGCGAGCCGTCGTTGGCCAGGGACGCGGCGACGACGGCCATGAAGCCGGCTTCGCCCGTCGTCGGGTTGCCGCGCATGGCGACCTTGCCCTTGTACTCGGGCTCGAGCAGCTCGGCGAAGCTCTTCGGGCACTTCTTCACGGTCTCGGAGTCACAGCCGATGGCCATGGTCCCGCCGAGGTGGTTGAACCAGGTGCCGTCCGGTGCCTTCATGTTCTCGGGAATGTCATCGGCGGTCTCGGGATAGTATTCGGCGAGCAGGCCCTCCTCTGCGGCGTCGACGGCGAAGGATTCGCCGGTGTCGAGGTAGTCGAGAGAGGTTTCCTGCCCCTGCCTGTTCTTGACCGCGTTGATGAGGTCCTGGCTCGCGCCGGTCGAGGTGTCGTTGTCGATCTCGATGTCGTACTTCTCCGAGAACGCGTCGAGCAGCCCGCCGTAGTTGGCCCAGTCGGGGTAGAGGCCCATGACATTGAGTGATCCCTCCGCCTGAGCAGCCTCGACGAGAGCGTCCATGCCCCCGCCGTCTTCGACCGACGTCGCCGATCGCCAATTGGCCGATTCCTCGGACTCGGCGCTGTCACCGCAGCCGGACAGGGCGGCCAGAGCGCCCACTGCGAGGGCAGCCGTGAGCTTTCGTGTGTGTTTGAGCATCGTCGTACTCGCCTTTCGGACTTGTGCGCAAGCGCATTGTGTTCTCATTCGAAGTGCTTCGATCCATCCCCACGATAGGGGACAGATGGAAGATAGACAACCTAGATCACTAGTGAGGTTCTAAGAGTAGAATAATCCTCACTAGTGAGCCTAACCGCGAAAATTCCGTGCGTATGAACTCTGCCGGGCTGCTCACAGCGTCGAGACAAGGTGACGGTGACGCTCCAGTGCGTGCGGCCATCGCCAGCTCGGAGCTTGCGGTAGCGTAGGTGCACGGCACTGACAGCAGTGCTGAGCGTGCTGGCTCTATTGGGAATACATCATGGGAGGACTGAAGGCGTGACCGAGTCGCAACTGCAGCCGTCTGGATCCGGCGGAGCGCGGTACGAGCAGATCGCGGAGCAGATACGCGAATCGATTCGCACGGGGGCACGGCAGGTGGGTCAGAGCCTCGAATCCGAAGCAGCTCTGGCCTCCGAGTACGAAGTCGCACCGGGCACGGTGCGCGAAGCGCTGCGACTGCTGGTCAGCGAGGGAACCGTGGGAGGTCGGCGCGGAGCTCGCAAGATGGTGCTGCGCAGGCCTCGGCCGGCGGCAGTGGCTGAGGAGTTCCGCAGCTTCGCTCAGTGGGCCAGCGCGCACGGGCGGACCCCGGGCGGCCAGGTCATCGAGCAGCGCTGGCGCATTGCGGGGGATGAGACGGCCGCGGCACTCAAAGTCGATCCTCGTGCCCGTGTGCTGCGGGTTCTTCGTGTGCGTCTACTCGACGGCGAGAAGGTCATGGTCGAACGGACGAGCTACCCCGAGGATCTCGGCGACTTGGTCGAGAAGGTTCCCAACGATGCAGCCTCGGTCAGTCGCAGCCTCGCCCAGCAGTACGGGATCGTCTTCGCCGGTGCTGATCACGTCTTCTCGGCGACCGTCTGCGGTCAGCAGGATGCAGACCTGCTGGGGGTTGCACGCGGACGACCGCTGCTGCGCCACCTGCGCCGCAGCCGCGACAGCGCGGGGCGGCCGTTGGAGATATCCGAAGACCGCTATCTGGCCAACATCCTGTCCGTGGCGATGTCGAACGGTCGCAATGTCAACCCGATCAGCTGGCTGACTGCCGACGAACCGAACTGGTTCTGATTTCGTCGCCGACACCCGAACAGCAGACAGCGGCTCGGACACCTCGATCCGAGGTATCAGAGCCGCCGTCCGCCAACCGATCGGCTGGGTCAGAGCCAGCAGGTCGGCTGGGTCAGGCCTTGAGCTCGGCCGCCAGCTCGTGGAAGTCGCGGCTGGGGTTGCCGAAGCGGTGCAGAGTCATCGACACTGCCTGCTCCTGCACGTAGTACCGCATCTCCACCCGCGCCGAGGAGGTCACCGGTTCATCGATGACCGCAACTTCGGGGCGTGGTGCGGTGGCCGCCAGCAGCTCAGGTTCCTGCGGTCCGAGCACGCGGATGCGGGCACCGACGGAGTCGTCGTAGCGTCCTTCGCCGACCATGTTCGCGAATGTCGCTGCGGACTCGGTCCGAGCTGCGACACCCGCGTTCGTGGCGGCGATCTTCACCTCGGGGGCCACCTCCTCGGCGACGGACAGCTGCACGGTCGACCCGACGCATTTCGCCGCGTGCAATGACCTCTCCAGATCGAACAGCGACGATGTCGAGATCACCCGCAGTGTGACCGGACGGGGCCGGTAGCGGAAGATGTTGGCCTCTGACTGCAGGCCCGTGTGATCCTTCGCCGCGCCGAACTCCCGCGCCAGCCAACGTTCGTCGTCGGCCTTGGCCAGTTCCAGGTTCTGGCTTGCGTCAGTGGCCCCTGGCAAAGTGGAGGGATCGTCGGTGTAATGGCCGAAGAGCATGAGGTAGTTCGGGCCACCGGCCTTCGAGCCGAGCCCGACGGAGGACTGCTTCCAGCCGCCGAAGGACTGACGCCGCACGATCGCGCCGGTGATGCCGCGGTTGACGTAGGCGTTGCCGACCTGGACTTCGTCGAGCCAGGTGCGCACCTCTTCGGGATCGAGGGAGTGGATGCCGCCGGTGAGACCGAAGTCCACCGCGTTCTGGAACTCGATGGCTTCGTCGAGGTCACGGGCGTGCATGAGTCCGAGCACGGGTCCGAACACCTCGGTGAGGTGGAAGAAGGACCCCGGCTTGACGCCGTCCTTGATTCCCGGACTCCACAGGCGACCCGTGTCATCGAGCTGCTGAGGCTCGAGCAGCCAGGACTCACCGGGTTCGAGGGAGGTCAGGGCCCGTTCGAGCTTGTCGGCGGGATCCTCGGTCAGCGGTCCCATGGTTGCCGACATGTTCGCAGGCCAGTCGACGACCATCGACGAGGCGGCATCGATGAGCTGGCGCCGGTAGCGCTCCGAATCATAGGTCGAGCCCACCATGATGCCCAGCGAGGCGGCCGAGCACTTCTGACCGGCATGGCCGAAGGCCGAATACACGAGGTCGGCAACAGCCAGGTCCCGGTCCGCCGCAGGAGTGATGAGCAGGGCGTTCTTGCCGGAGGTCTCGGCATTGACGTGCAGGTCAGGACGGAAGGACTTGAACAGAGCGGCCGTCTCGGAGGCACCCGTGAGGATGACACGGTCGACATCCGGATGGGCGACGAGGTGACGGCTGAGGTCACGGTCGGACGGGGTGCACAGCTGCAGCACGTCCTTCGGAACGCCGGCTTGCCACAGGCAGTCGATGATGAGTGCCGAGCAGTGCTGGGTGGGTTTCGAGGGCTTGTGGATCACGGCCGAACCTGCGGCCAAAGCTGCCACGGTGCCACCGGTGGGGATGGCGATGGGGAAGTTCCACGGCGGGGTGACGACGACCATCTCATCGGGGACGAAGCTCGCCCCCTCGAGGGTCTCCAGCTCCGCGGCGTTGAGAGCGTAGTAGCGGATGAAGTCGATGGCTTCGGAGATCTCCGGATCGGACTGCGAGGGCATCTTGCCCACCTCGGCGGCCTCGACGGCGATGAACTCACCGCGGCGTGCGGCGAAGATCTCGGCCGCACGGTGGAGGATCTCGCCACGTCCGGCAGCACCGAGCTCGCGCCAGGCCTTCGCCGCCTTACGACCGCCGGCGATCATCTCATCGAGCTGCGCTGCCGAATCGACCTTCGGCGTCTTCGGGCGGTCGTCGAGGTATCCGGGAGCGGTCGCCTCGGCGATGATGGCCTTGACCCACTTCTGGTTCGCGGGCAGCGAGGGATCGGTGTCGGGCTCATTGAAGAATTCGGTCGGTGCCGTGCCCGGGACATCGCGTTCGGCCGCACGGTTCTGCCCACGGTTGGGCATGGGAGCGGAATCGCCGTCTGTCGCGAGAATGTCTTCGAGCTGCCGGACGGAGTCCTCGAAGCGGTTGGCCTCGCGGACGAAGACGTCGTTGCCGTTGGCCAGGTCGAAGATGCCCGACATGAAGTTCTCGGACGAGGAATTCTCCTCGAGCCTGCGCACGAGGTAGGAGATGGCGACGTCGAATTCCTTCGGGTGCACGGCCGGGACATAGAGGAGAAGGTCTCCGACGTCCTCCGTCACTGCGGCGGCCTGTTCCGAGGCCATGCCCTGCAGCATCTCGAACTCCACCCGGTTCGTGACCTCACGGTCGACGGACAGGTGGTGGGCGAAGGCGATGTCGAAGAGGTTGTGGCCGGCCACGCCGATGCGCAGCCCCTTCATCCGCTCGGGCGTGAAGAGCCAATGGAGGACGCGCTTGTAGTTCGCGTCGGTGGACTGCTTCGAGTCGCACGTGGTGGCGGGCCAGCCGGCGATCTCCGCGTGGACGGTCTCCATCGCCAGGTTCGCGCCCTTGACGAGGCGAACCTTGATTCCGACCCCGCCATCGGCGACGCGTTCGTTGGCGAATTCGCTCAGGCGCTGCACGGCCCCCAGGGCATCGGGCTGGTAGCCCTGGATCACGATTCCGGCCTCGAGGTTCTTGAACTCGGGTTCGGCGAGCAGGCGAGTGAAGACCGCGATCGTGAGCTCGAGGTCCCGGTACTCCTCCATGTCGAGGTTGACGAACTTGGACCCGGTCGGTGCCTTCGCCGCCTGCTGGTAGAGCGGGCGCAGGCGTTCGACGACGTAGTCGACGGTGTCGTCGAAGGCCCACATCGAGATCTGTGAGGCGACGGAGGAGACCTTGACGGAGACGTAGTCGACGTCCTCGCGCGCCAGCAGACGGTGGGTCTCTTCGAGGTGATGATCGGCTTCGCCATCACCGAGGACAGCCTCGCCGAGGAGATTGATGTTGAGCCGGTGCCCGTCGGCTGTCAGTGCTGCTACAGCCTTGCCGAACTGTTTGTCGCGAGCGTCGACGACCATGTGCCCGACCATCTGACGCAGGCGGGTGCGAGCCGCCGGCACGACGACCTGGGGCAGTGCCCGGGCCAGGGCGGCACCGGTCTTGATCTGGGCGCGGTCGAGGGCCGACATCGTCTCGGGAGCCAGCTTGCCGACCTCCGCCAAAGCATCCGCGGCGGCGTGCACATCATCGGTACGCACGACCCGATCGACGAATCCGACGGTGAAGTCGAGGCCGTTGGGATCGGAGAGCACTGCCGAGAGGCGTTCGGCGGCAGGATTCTTCGCCGTGGTCTTGCTCGTTGCCACGCGCAGCCATTTGCGAACGGTGTCGATGGAGCGACTGGTGAGCTGATCGAGATCGGAGTCTGTATGCAACAACTGCTCGTTCCTTTTCTGTTGGACGAACTCTGGATGAGTCTGGCTGGGGTCGTGCCAGCTGTTCCCGCGTCGCCGTTGACTGTTGACGGGATCGTTGAGACCAGTATGCGCCGCAGAGAATTCGCGGTGAAGGGCTTGCAGCCAATCGCAGACATAGTTGAGTCAGAAGTAATAGAATGGGGCGATGTATTCCTCAGAGATGCGTCGCGCCGCTGTTGCCAAGACGGCTTCGTCCTCCATCGCCGAGGTGGCAGCCGAGTTGGGTATCTCGCCATCGAGTCTGCGTCGGTGGACGCTGCGATCCGACCTTGACGACCGCCCGCGCAGCGGCCGTCCGCAGATTCAGAGTACGGCAGATCAGGTCGTGGAAGCCCTGGTGAGCACGGCAGGGGCGAGGATCTCGGGGAAGGACTATTCGACGAGGGCTCTCGCCGAGGCGACCGGGCTGAGCCAGAGCATCGTGTCCCGTGCGATGAGAGGGATGACGGTGCACCGCGACCAGCTGCGCGGAAGCGCTGAGA
The DNA here is from genome assembly GCF_014897485.1 of Brevibacterium sp. FME37. NCBI lineage: Bacteria > Bacillati > Actinomycetota > Actinomycetes > Micrococcales > Brevibacteriaceae > Brevibacterium > Brevibacterium sp. FME37. The sequence goes on along the minus strand of NZ_JABUYE010000008.1, from coordinate 43,493 downwards.
TCACGGTTGTCGCAGGCGGATTCCCGCTCGTTGTCATCGGCATCCGACTTGGTGACGAGCACGGTGTGGGTGAAGCCTTTGATGGGGGTGCCGGCCGCGATGGTGGTGCGAGCGCAGTATCGGCACGACGGGTCCAACGCCGCATCGCTGGCATCGTGGCGGCTCTGCGTTCGGCAGGTGTTCAGCGTTGGCCGCAGCGTTTTGACAGCGAGCATCGCCAGACAGATGCTCAGGACCTGCTCGATCTGCTTCGGGACGGGGGCGAGCGCGAGCGCTTCATCGTCTTCGATCCCTTCGGTGAGACGGACGATTTGGACGTGCAGGTCCCGATTGCGAACGCCGGCATCGTGGTCCACAGGGAGTTCGATGCGTTTATCGACGACGTCAAAGCTGGACTCGCTCTCTGCCGCGATGTTCCCGGTTCCCTGCTCGACACCCTCTCCGGCCGTGTGCGTCACGGTTTCGAAGGCGTCATGTGGCGGCAATCGAGCCAAACTGATGCTCGTAGAAGTTCCATTTCTTCTGACTCAATGGAGATCTCTTCGTGGTTGCCGAAGGGGACTCGGTCCATCACAGAACACCTGGCGATCGCCCTGCGTGAGGAGATCATCGATTCGGGATATCAACCTGGGGACAGAATCAATCCGCGCCTTCTGTCGGGGCGGATGCAGGTGCCCCGCTCCTCGGTGGATGCCGCTCTGCGGCGCATGGTCGATGACAAGCTGCTCGACGGTTCACGGGGCGGTTCGAGGATTCCACTGATCACCACCCTTGACGTCCTCGACCTCTATGCCGGACGCATGTCGGTGGGGGAAGTTCTCCTGCGCTCGCTGGCGCTGCGACCGAAGCGCTACTTCGTGCCCGTGCAGCTGGCACTGCGGCAGGTGGAGGCCTCGGCGGCGACGAAGAGCGGCATCGACGTCGAGGATGCCGATCTCCACTTCCAGCAGGAACTGGCACGGGCCTCCGGTCTGCGACAGAGCGCCCGAGCCTTCGAGGCACTGACCCTGCGCCTGCGCCTGTTCATCTCTGTTCTGCAGCTTGACTACTCACCCGCCAGCGATCGCATCCTCATCGATGACCGCGCTATCTTCAGGGCACTGTCCCTCGGTGACGCCGATACCGCAGTGGTGGCATGGCGAGGCAAAGTCGACAACGCGGTCAGGCACATGGCCGGACTGTTCGCTCAGCGTCGGTTCGACCAAGACCTCTGGGCCCAGCTCACCCGTCGAGTATGAACGGACCCGCCGGCCAACCTCGGCGAGGGTGACTGGTATAAATTTGGGGAAAGTCAAAGCTTGAATCCGCAGAGCCGAATGGGATAGTTGAACCGTGGAGACCTTGATTGTAGGCGTGGCCGGGGGCACCGGCAGTGGAAAGACAACCCTGACCCAGGCGCTGCTGGACAAGTGCGCGGGCCCGCCTTCGGTGTTGTTTCACGACAACTACTACCGGCGGCGAGACGAGCTGACGTACGAGGAGCGCGAGAAGGTCAACTACGACGACCTTGACGCCTTCGACAATGACCTGTTCGTCGAACATTTGAGCGCTCTGCGGGCATCGCAGTCGGTGGAGAGCCCGGTCTACGACTTCTCGATCCACAATCGCAGCGATCGCACGACGCTCGTGGAGCCATCGCCAGTGATCATCGTCGAAGGCATCCTCATCTTCGCCGAACCGCGAATCTGTGAACTGCTCGACATCAAGCTCTTCGTCGACACCGACGCCGACGTTCGGCTGCTGCGGCGGATCAAACGCGACGTCGTCGAACGAGGACGGACCCTGCAGTCTGTTGAGGACCAATATCTGGGCACCGTAAAGCCGATGCACGAGCTGTATGTGGAGCCCTCGAAGCGCAACGCAGACATCATCATCCCTGATGGCGGGCACAATATCGTGGCCATGGACATGGTGCTCAACCGAATCCAACGGGACGTTGGGTAGAGCTCTGCCTGATCGGGTTCCAGTTCGTTGAAATCTCGTGCCAGAGGCACGAGTACCTTCGTGTCAGGCGTTCGAAAAGTCTCGTGTCAGTACCGGATTGTAGTGTGTTTGCATGGACACGGAGACCGTTCCGGATGCACCACCGGCGGACCTCGATCTCATTGCAGAGATCGACCGCTTCGCATCTATGCTGCGCGGTGAGCGGCCTGCTGTAACCGAAGCCGAGACATTGGCACGCATCACCGCGTTCGAGAGCCTGAAGGCGACCATCGTGTCCGCGCAATCCGCCGAGGCGGTGGCATTCGAGGGCTTGCGCCAACGCCGAGATGCCCTCAACCAGGTTCCCGCACGTGATTGCGGAATCCGCTCCGCTGAGGAAATCGCCCTCGCGAAGAAGGTGTCACCGGGTTCCGGTCGAAAGTTCCTGTCCACCTCTCGTGCGATCGTGTGCGAGATGCCGAATACGTTCAAAGCTCTCGCCTCCGGGGAGATCTCAGAAGACAAGGCCCGTGTCATGGCCGACGAAACGGCGACGCTGCCCAGCGCTGACCGACGCAAGGTCGACACTCGTATGAAGATGAGCATGGGACCCGCCGGGATCCGGAGCCTGCGCACCGAGGCGCGCGCCTTGGCGGAGGAGATGAACGCCGAGACGGCCGCTGAGCGAGCGGAGAGAGCGACGGCTAACCGACGTGTGACCATGACCGCGCTCGAAGATGGAATGGGACGAGTGTCTGCGATCCTTCCGATCCAGCAAGCCGTTGCCGTCTATGAAGGGCTGAGAGGTGCGGCCGAATCAGTGACTGCAGCCGGAGGCGCCCAAGGGCGCAGAAACAACCAGCTGATGGTCGACACATTCGTCGAACGCCTGACTGGACAATCGAGTGCGGCAGCCATTCCCACCGAATTGCACCTCGTCGTAGAGGCGGAAACATTGCTCTCCGATGGAATGGTGCCCGCCTGGTTGCCAGGCTTCGGTCCTCTCCCTGCTCGGACCGCACGCAACTTCCTCGCCGCCAATGAGGCAGAAGTCTTCATCCGCCGGATGTTCACCCGCGCGACCGACGGTCAGCTGGTGGGGATGGAATCTCGCGGCCGCATATTCACTGGTCAATTACGGCAGATGGTCATCTACCGCGACGATGTGTGCCGCACTCCGTGGTGCGATGCGCGGATCAGGCACGCCGACCATGCAGATGGGTATGCCTCAGGCGGCGCGACTTCGTGGGAGAACGGCTCAGGACTGTGCGCCGCGTGCAACTATGCGAAGGAACATCCGGGTTGGAAACACGAAGCGACGGCAGAGGGTCTTAAAGTCACCACTCCCAACGGCGCTGAATACGAGGATCTGACCCCGCCCTTCGTCAGACGAATGAAATACCCGCGAGCCGTGTCCGGGTCGTTGGACCCACCCCGAACAGTTGACCCACCAGGAACCAGTGACACGTGGGAAGCCGGAAATTCGCGCTCCTCTCCACGCGACGACGATTGGCGGCTGAAGCTGTCCGGATTTCTGGAGCCTGAACGACGCAGGGAACCACAAGGCACGGAATGCCGCGAAGTGGAGATCCCGTTCCTTCCGATCACAGGAGCAGAAGCGAAGAAGTACGAGGAAAGCCAGCGAACAGCGCGTGACCAGGGCGAACCTCCGGAGCTCGAAATCGTAGAGATCGTCGAACCCGTTCTACTTCCACGAACGATTTGGCCCACATATCGTCGCAGGATTCGCAGTTTCAGCGATTCCGAGGACTGCTGTGTGGAGAGGACTTTTCGGAAGGCGCTGCTCGAAGCGAGCTGACGTGGTGAATCTGCAACAAATCCGACACTGTCCACACAGCGTCAGATTGCATGATTTTGAGTATGAATGCGGACGACAACAACACTCCAGGACCTGATGCCGACCGCAGGGTTCAAAAATCCGAGGACGGTGGCAGCGACGAGGTCCCCGCTGCGGGTTCCCTGCGACGACGCGAGACTCGGCCCGGCCGGAGTCTGCTTCAGGCCGCTCGTCTCCTGCCGCTTGCTACAGTCGCAGTTTGGATCGCCACGATCTTCGTGCCCATTCTCGACAGTGGAGGTACTGAGGGCTTAGGAATCACGATCACATCCTTAGGGGAAGCTCCGCTCGGCACAAGGGGCACCGACCCTGGCTCAGTCGCCATCTGGATACTCATTGTGATCATCGCGCTTCTGCCTTGGCTGTTCGGACACTCACACTGGTGGTCGGCAGCCGCGATCCTGATCGGTGATGTCATTCTCTTCGGCCTCGTAGCCGTGGCGATCACTCCGCCTTCCCTGATTTGGGACGGACAGACCGCCGAAGGAGTGCCGACAGGGGGTATGGAAATTGCTCGCCCCGACTTCGGGTTCGTGCTGTGGATCATCGGGAGTCTAGCGCTCATCGTCGCCGGCATCTGCGGATGGATCGGGGTACAGCGGCTGAAGAGCGGGGGATCGAAATGACTGCGGGAGGGCGTGAGCGATCCCGTATCGCGGCCAAGGTACTCCCGATCCTTGCGATGACCGCGTGGGTCGCGACGATCTGGGTGCCGGTCTTTGACAGCACTTCCAACAGTTTGCATTCCAACGAGTCCATGGTGCTTATCGTCACCTCACTTGGACGTAGGCCGATCACCCTGAGCGAAATCGACGTCGAGCTTGTCGTGATCTGGGCTTGCATGCTCACCTGCGTAATCTCCGGGTGGCTCGTCAATGGTCTGCGGCTGTGGGCATGGGCCGCTGCAGTCCTCGGAATCGTGGTCATGTCGCATCTAGGAGCCATGGTGGAGGACCCGCCGACAATCATGTGGGACGGCAAAGACGGAGACGGCATGTGGATCGGCGGTATGGAGGTGGCCTCTCCCTCAGTTGGTGCTGCATTTTGGGCGTTCAGCGGCGTCGTACTGGTTACGGCTGGAATCTGCGGACTCATTTCCGAACGGCATCGCTCGAACGTGCGGATCCGCCGCTGGTTCGCAACCCATCACCGTACGTCTGGCCGGCCTGGCCGAGCGACCAATCATCAGCACATCTCCGCGGTCGACCGCGCGGCCTGCCTGTTTCCACTTCTTGCCCTGGCTTCGTGGATAGTGATGATCTGGGTGCCGATAATGGACAATACAGCGTCGGACGAAGACGATGTCACGTTCACGTCTCTTGGCCGACAGACGGCCGACCTTGTCGATTTCGAGCCCAGTGTGGTGATCGCATGGTTGATAGTCCTCATCTGCGCAGTTGTCGGCTTGGCTAACGACCTTCCGCGCTGGTGGCCTGGGATTGTGCTGGGACTCGGTGTCGTGCTGTATGCGCTGTTGGTAGAGCGATTGGCTCATCCGCCGATTGTCCGGTGGGCGGGTGAGACAACAGATGGGCAGTCGATCAGCGCGAGTATTGTCGGCTATCCGGCCGCTGGAGTGAGCTACTGGGCACTGGGAAGCGCCGCTCTGGTCTCGGCTGGAATCTGCGGACTCATCGGTCAGAGGCGGCAACACCCCATAAACGCAAAACGTCGGCACCTCATCAGCTGAAGCATCTCGCGGCTGATGAGGCGCCGGCGTCACCGGGCGAAGCAAGTCACTTACTGGGGCAAGAACACTCCGTCGAAGAACTCACCGATCTCGTCGTGAGCATCCAGAGGGAAGATGCCCGAGACGTACTGATCGGGGCGGACGACGACTACGGCGCCGTCACGGCTGATGCCGCGTTCGTCGTAGATGTCTTCCTCGGGCAAAGCTGCGAAGATCTTCTCCACGTATTCGAGGCCGAACTTGCCCACGTGTGGGCGGAACGCCGTCGGAACATCGGGGAACGAGAACGCGGTGTGATCCTGCTGGTAGACGACGTTGAGATCGATGAGTGCATCGAGGTCAGCGCCCTCACGTCGGAACCTGACCAGAGGTGAAGCTGGATCGAATTCGAGCCAGTCAGCCAACTGAGTGGTCTTGGACTCCGCCGCGTCGTCGCCGAGCGCCGGGGCTGGAGCGTCAGCGAAGACGTAGACGCGCCAGCGGCCATCTGCGCGTGCTCGGTGGCCAAGATGGATGAAGTTGGCGTCACAGTTGCGCTGTACCCGAGCGGACTTGAACCTCTTGCCCACCGGGAAGCCGGTCGCCAATTCCTGATGCTTGGGCGAAGCGGTGATCATCGATTCCGTGTATTCGGTCATGAAGCCGGCAGGGAACTCGGCAGTCTTGACGTAGAAGTCCTGTAGATAGGTCTCGTCCGGAAGATCCTCCTGCGGAGTCGCCATCAGCGTCGACCATTCCTTGTCGAAGTCGATGAGGTTCTTCGCAGTCACCTGGCGCTCGGCGGAATAGGTCCGCAGCAGTTCGTACGAGGACCGTCCGGAGAGCACCTGGCCGAGTTTCCACGAAATGTTGAACCCGTCCTGCATCGAGACATTCATGCCCTGGCCCGCCTTGGCCGAGTGGGTGTGGCAGGCATCGCCGGTGATGAACACGCGTGGACACGGCGAGCCGACAGACGTGTCATCTGTGTCATCGAAGGCATCGGTGAGGCGGTGTCCGACCTCGTAGACGCTGTGCCAGGCCACGTCCTTCACGTCGAGGCTGTACGGGCTGATGATGGCGTTCGCCCGGTCGATGATCTCGTCGACGCTCGTCTGTCGCACCTTGCGTGCGTCGTCTTCGGGGACTTCGCCCAGGTCGACGTACATGCGGAACAGATGCCCGCCCTCCCGGGGGATGTGGAGGATGTTTCCGTGTTTCGAGGAGATTGCGCATTTGGTGCGGATATCGGGGAAGTCCGAGTTCGCGAGCACGTCCATCACACCCCAGGCGTGGTTGGCCTGGTCGCCGGCCATCTTGCGGCCGATGGACCTGCGCACGCCCGAACGGGCCCCGTCGCAGCCGATCACATAGCCGGCGCGGATAGTGCGCTCTTCTCCTGCGCGGTCACCCGCGGTGTAGCGAACGGCAACCGTCACTGGGTGATCGGACGCGGCGGCTTCGGAGCTGGATGGGTCGGCCGAGCCTGCGGTGGCAGCATCGTTGACCTTGAGATCGACGAATTCGATGCCGTAGTCGGGCTCGATGCGGCCGGGGGACTGTTTGGCGAACTGCGCGAAGTAGTCGAGGACTCGCGCCTGGTTGACGATGAGGTGCGGGAACTCGCTGATTCCGGATTCGTCATCCTTGGGTCGTCCGGTGCGGATGATGTGTTCGGGGTTCTCCGGATCCGGATTCCAGAAGGACATGTCGACGATGTGGTAGCCCTCGCGGATGATCTCTTCGGCGAATCCGAACGCCTGGAAGGTCTCGACCGAGCGGGCTTGAATGCCGTCTGCCTGCCCGATGACCAGTCTCGAGTCGCGCTTCTCGATAATCCGGGTGTTGACTTCGGGATATTGAGACAGCTGTGCTGCCGCGATCATGCCAGCCGGGCCGCTGCCGACGATGAGGACATCGACCTCGTCGGGCAGATCCTCTGGACGATCGATTCCGTAACCTGCTGCAGCTTCGGTCCGCGGGTCTGCGGACACATAGCCGTGCTGGTGAAAATGCATGTCAACCTCCGGTTCATCACACGTCTTCGTGACTTTCCAATATTAGCAGTTCATATACGATCTTGTGTTGCTCAGGTCATCATGAGCGGATACCTATGATCGGGCTCACGGACTGCTCCTCCTCGTGGGCCGGTCCCAGGGGGATGCCCGAGCGGTCCCGCAGGAGCAGCGTGGCCACCAGCGCGATCACGGTCACACCACCAAGATAGATAGCCACCGAGGTGGTTGTTCCGGTGGCGGAGACCAATGCCTTTGCGATCGTGGGTGCGAAGGCCCCGCCGAGGATCGACCCGATCGCATAGGACACGGAGACACCGGAGAAGCGCACGCTGGAGGGGAAGATCTCGGCATACATGGCCGGCTGCTGCCCATAGGTGAAGCCGAGTCCGACGGTGAGGATGACCAGCCCGAGGAAGAGCATCCAGATGCTGCCGGTGTTGACCAATGGGAAGAGGGAGAAGATGCCGATCAGCAGCAGAACCCATCCGAGCAGATAAGTGTTCTTGCGTCCGATCTTGTCCGAGACGGAGCCGGCGATGATCGTGAAGATCAGCCACGACACCGCCGAGGCGGAGACTGCCCAGAGCACGGGGCCGCGCTCGAGCCCGATTGGGCCGGTCGGGTCGGTGGCGTAGTTCTGAATGTAGCCGCCGGTGGTCATATAGCCGGCGGCATTGTTGCCGACGAAGACCAGCGAGGCCAGGATGACGAGCAGCCAGTGGCACTTGAACAGTTTGCCGAGTGGGTTGGTGACCTGTTCCTTGCGTTCGGCGATCTCGTGGAAGACAGGGGACTCTTCAACCCCGCGACGAATCCAGTAGCCGACGGCGACGAGCAGGATCGAGAGGAAGAAGGGCACGCGCCAACCCCATTCGAGGAAGGCTTCGCCCGGAGCGATCACGGTCATGAGTGCGAGCACGCCGGAGGAGAGGATGAGGCCGATGGAGACACCGATCTGCGGGAAGGATCCGCGCAGCCCGCGATGTTTGACCTCCGCATGCTCGACGGCCAGGAGGACCGCTCCGCCCCACTCGCCGCCGGCGGAGATTCCCTGGATGACGCGCAGGACGATGAGGAGGATGGGTGCTGCAAGGCCGATCGAGTCGTAGGTCGGTAGGAAGCCGATCAGGGCGGTGGCCGCACCCATCGCGATGAGGGTGATGATGAGGACGACACGGCGCCCCAGTTTGTCACCGTAGTGTCCGGCGAGGAATGCGCCCAGTGGGCGGAACAGGAAGCTGATGCCGACAGTGGCGAAGGAGACCATGGTCGAGAGCGTCGACCCGAGACCACCGAAGAACAGCTCGTTGAAGATCAGTCCAGAGGCAGCCGCATAGAGGAAATAGTCGTACCACTCGATGCTGGTGCCGACGACGGTCGCGAATGCCACCCGACCTTGGGTGTGCTTTTTACTCACCATGACTCCTGTGTCGCATTGTGACTGCTGCGTTAGTGCCGCTGTCCCATGGGTGGGAGATCGCAGCCATCGGAACGCTGACGTGACCTCAATCATGTGACGCGGACTACTTGTCCTCCGGAACCGTATCATATACGATCTGGGTGAAAGCCAATCGAAATGAGGTGCGAGATCGATGTCGACTCCAGCTGGTGTCCCAGTCCGACCGGGCAAGATCATTGCCGTCCATGTGGCGTACGAGTCACGCTCCGCCCAGCGCGGAAAACGGCCCTCCCAGCCGTCCTATTTCCTCAAGGCCACCAGTTCCCTGGCCGCGTCTGGTGAGGCGATCGAGCGCCCTGCCGGGACATCGCTGCTTGCCTTCGAAGGCGAGATCGCGGTCATCATCGGCACCGCGGCCCGATCCGTCAGCCCCGACGAGGCCTGGACCTTCGTCGAGGGAGTGACCGCGTCCAACGACTTCGGCCTCTACGACATCAAGTCACCCGACAAGGGCTCGAACCTGCGGTCGAAGAGCCGCGACGGGTACACACCGCTGGGTCCGAACATCATCCCCGCCGCCGAGGCTGACCCTCAGTCGCTGCGCATCCGCACCTGGGTCAACGGCGAGGTCAAGCAGGACGACGGCACGGGTGCCGCACAGCTGATCTTCCCCCTGACCCAGATTGTCGCCGATCTCAGCCAGCACATGACCCTGGAGCCCGGCGACGTCATCCTCACCGGCACCCCTGCGGGATCATCCGTGGTGGCTCCCGGGGACACGGTCGAGGTCGAGGTCAGCACCACCTCGGCGAGTACCGGATCAGAACTCAGCACGGGCCGACTCGTCACGAATGTCGTCGAAGGGCCGGGGAAATTCGACCCGAACCTCGGCAGCACACCGGCCGTGACCGAAGCGCTGCAGGTCGACGCCTGGGGATCGCGAGAGGCCGCAGGCCTGGCACCGGAATCCACCGGCGGCGGTGCACTGAGTGAGGACCTGCGCGCCAAGCTCACCGAGGCTCCGACGGCTGGTCTCTCCGCGCAGCTGCGTGCACGCGGACTCAACAATGTGGTCATCGAAGGCGTCTCGTCGCTGGTGCCCGGCAGCAAAGTCGTGGGCACCGCGAAGACTCTGCGCTTCGTGCCCAACCGTGAGGACCTGTTCAAATCCCATGGCGGCGGATACAACGCCCAGAAGCGGGCTTTCGACTCTTTGCAGTCCGGTGAGGTCGTCGTCATCGAGGCGCGCGGCGAGTCCGGTTCGGGAACCCTCGGTGACGTGTTGGCGCTGCGGGCCAAGGCCAAAGGTGCGACCGGCGTCATCACCGACGGGGGAGTCCGCGACTCCGCCGAGGTGGCCGGAATCCTCCCCGTGTTCTCGACGGCGAAGAACCCCGCCGTGCTCGGCCGCAAACACGTTCCCTGGGAATCGGACGTGGCAGTGGCCTGCGGAAACGCCACCGTGCTGCCCGGCGATGTGATCGTCGGAGACGACGACGGAGTCATCGTCATCCCACGTGACCTCGTCGAAGACGTCGTCGACTCGGCGTTGGCGAAGGAGATCGAAGACGGCTGGGTGGCCGAGCAGGTCGCGGCGGGCAATCCGATCGAATCCCTGTTCCCGCCCAAGGGCCAATGGAAAGAGAAGTTCGAAGCCTGGAAGGCCGCGCGATGACTTCTGTTCCCACCGCGGAGACACAGCCGGAGGCGACGTCACTGAGCAAGGCGGAGACGGCCTACCGGTGGATCCGCAAGTGCATCGCTGATCAGACCTTCGAACCCGGACACAAACTGGTTCTGGCTCAGATCGCTCTCGAACTCGACACCTCTGTCGTGCCCGTGCGGGAAGCCATTCGCCGCCTCGAGGCCGATGGACTCGTCACCTTCGAACGCAATGTCGGGGCTCGTGTGGCCATGGTTGACCACACCTCCTACGTCCAGTCGATGGAGGCCGTGGCGATCCTTGAGGGTGCCGCGACCGCGCAGGCGCTTGAATTCTTGGATGAGCAGGACCTCGCCGAGGCGGATGCGATCAATGAGCGCATGCGTGATCTGCTGACCGACTTCGATCCCACCGAGTTCACCCGCCTCAACCACGAATTCCATGCGGCACTGTTTCGCCGGTGTCCGAACGAACGGCTGCACAATCTGGTTGCCGTCGAATGGGACCGCCTGGCTCACCTGCGCAACTCGACCTTCTCCTTCGTGCCCGAACGGGCTCTGGGGTCGGTCGACGAGCACTCCAGGATCGTTGCGCTGATCCGGGCCCGCGCCTCGGCGGAGGAGATCGAGCGGGTGGTGAGGAGCCACCGCTCAACGACCCTCGCCAGCTACCAGGAAGCCCAAGCCACCTCCAAGACCATGAGAAACATCGACAGAGAAGAGGACAAGTCATGACCGAGTCCACTGCAGCTCCAGCAAACCTGCCGGAGAAGATCCGTCACTACATCAACGGCGAATTCGTCGATTCGATCGACGGCGACGAATTCGATGTCATCAACCCGGTGACCAACGAGCCCTACATCAAGGCCGCCTCAGGCAAGAAGGCCGATATCGACGCCGCCGTCGCCTCGGCGAAGTGGGCCTTCGACGAGGGCCCGTGGCCGACGATGCTCCCACGTGAGCGCGCCCGCGTCCTCAACAAGATCGCCGACATCGCCGAAACCCGCAGCCAGGAACTCGCAGAGATGGAGTCCTTCGACTCCGGTCTGCCGATCACCCAGGCGAAGGGCCAGGCCAACCGCGCAGCGGAGAACTTCCGCTTCTTCGCAGACCTCATCGTCGCCCAGGTCGACGACGCGTTCAAGGTCCCCGGCCGCCAGGCCAACTACGTCAACCGCAAGCCCATCGGCGTCGCCGGGCTCATCACCCCGTGGAACACACCGTTCATGCTCGAGTCGTGGAAGCTGGCCCCGGCGATCGCAACCGGTAACGCCGTCGTGCTCAAACCCGCCGAGTTCACCCCACTCTCGGCATCGCTGTGGCCGGGCATCTTCGAAGAGGCAGGACTGCCCAAGGGCGTCTTCAATATGGTCAACGGCTACGGCGAAGAGGGCTTCGCCGGCGACTCCCTCGTCAAGCACCCGGACGTCCCGCTGATCTCGTTCACCGGTGAGTCCACGACCGGTCAGACGATCTTCGCCAACGCCGCTCCCTGGCTCAAGGGCCTGTCGATGGAGCTCGGTGGAAAGTCACCGGCCGTCGTCTTCGCCGATGCCGACCTCGACACCGCGATCAATTCCACAGTCTTCGGCGTCTTCTCCCTCAACGGTGAACGCTGCACCGCTGGTTCGCGCATCCTCGTCGAAGAGTCGATCTACGACGAGTTCGTCGAACGCTACGCCGCCCAGGCCAAGCGTGTGAAGGTGGGTCTGCCCTCGGATCCCACCACCGAGGTGGCCGCACTGGTCCACCCCGAGCACTATGACAAGGTCATGTCCTACGTCGAAATCGGCAAGGAAGAGGCTCGCCTCGTCGCAGGCGGCGGTCGCCCCGAAGGATTCGACACCGGCAACTTCGTGGAACCAACCGTGTTCGCCGACGTCGCACCCGACGCACGGATCTTCCAGGAGGAGATCTTCGGGCCCGTCGTCGCGATCACTCCGTTCAAGTCCGATGAAGAGGCCCTGCAGCTGGCCAACAACACGAAGTACGGTCTGGCCGCCTACATCTGGACCTCCGACCTCAAACGGGCACACAACTTCTCGCAGGCCGTCGAATCCGGAATGGTGTGGCTGAACTCGAACAACGTCCGCGACCTGCGCACCCCCTTCGGCGGTGTCAAGGCTTCGGGCCTCGGACATGAGGGCGGCTACCGTTCGATCGACTTCTACACGGAACAGCAGTCCGTGCACATCAACCTCGGCGAGGTTCACAATCCCGTCTTCGGGAAGCAGTGAGAGGAAAACACATGTCCCAAACCATTCCAATCCCATCGGTTCCGGCACCCGACATCCTGCGGTGCGCCTACATGGAACTCGTCGTCACCGACCTGAAGAAGTCCCGTGACTTCTATGTCGACGTGCTCGACCTCCAAGTCACCGAGGAAGACGACAACGCCGTCTACCTGCGGTCGATGGAGGAGTTCATCCATCACAACCTGGTGCTTCGACAGGGACCCGTCGCAGCGGCCGCAGTATTCTCCTATCGCGTGCGCACACCTGAAGATGTCGACGCTGCCGAGGCCTACTACCGTGAACTCGGCTGCGAAGTCGTGCGGAAGAAAGACGGCTTCGTCAAGGGCATCGGCGATTCGGTGCGCGTCCAAGATCCCCTCGGGTTCCCGTACGAGTTCTTCTACGAGGTCGACCATGTCGACCGTCTGGCCTGGCGCTACGACCTCTACTCCCCGGGAGCTCTCGTCCGGATCGACCACTTCAACCAGGTCACCCCAGACGTGCCGAAGGCAGTGGACTACATGGAGAACCTGGGCTTCCGCGTCACCGAGGACATCCAGGACTCCGACGGCACCGTCTACGCGGCCTGGATGCGCCGCAAGCCGACGGTGCACGACACGGCAATGACCGGCGGCGACGGGCCGCGCATGCACCACGTCGCCTTCGCCACGCATGAGAAGCACAACATCCTCGCCATCTGCGACAAGCTCGGTGCACTGCGACTCTCGGATTCGATCGAACGCGGACCGGGACGCCACGGCGTCTCGAACGCCTTCTACCTCTACCTGCGTGACCCCGACGGTCACCGGATCGAGATCTATACCCAGGATTACTACACGGGCGACCCCGACAACCCCCGCGTGACCTGGGACGTTCACGACAACCAGCGTCGCGACTGGTGGGGCAACCCGGTTGTCCCATCCTGGTACACCGACGCCTCCACGGTCCTCGACCTCGACGGCAATCCGGTGCCGCTGAAGCAGCGCACCGACGATTCCGAAATGGACGTCACGATCGGCGCCGACGGATTCTCCTACACCCGCCGTCAGGATGCGACGACGAACTTCGGTGAGCGCTCCGGCGCTGACGACGGAGAAGACGAGTTCAAATTGGGCCACCAGCTCTGAGGAGACGCGCACATGCTCGATGAATCAACGATCGCGGCCATCGCCGACGATCTGGCGAATGCGGAGAAGAACCGGACGAAGATCGGTCTGCTCACGGCGAAGTATCCCGATATGACCGTCGAGGACTCCTATGCCGTGCAGAACGAATGGCGTCGCCGAGGCGAGGCGTCCGGGCGCAGGCTGATCGGCCATAAGATCGGCCTGACTTCGAAGCCGATGCAGCAGGCGACAGGGATCAGCGAACCGGATTACGGGGCGATCTTCGCCGACCAGGTCTACGACACCGGCTCGGTAATCGACCACTCGCAGTATTCGGGCGTGCGCGTCGAGGTCGAACTCGCCTTTGTGCTGAAGGACGAGCTGCGCGGACCCGACATCGGCCTCATCGACGTCCTGCGAGCCACCGAATATGTGGTGCCGGCACTCGAGGTGCTGTCGTCTCGGATTGAGATGGAAGGCCGCACCATCGTCGATACCATCTCTGACAATGCGGCACTGGGGGCCATGGTCCTCGGCGGTCGTCCGGTGGCCGTCGACGCTGTTGATCTGCGCCGAGTCGGTGCGCTGCTCTATCGCAATGAGTCGGTCGAAGACTCCGGCCTCGCCGCCGCCGTCCTCGACCATCCTGCCCGCGGCATCGTGTGGTTGGCGAACAAGCTGGCCGAACACGGCGATGTCCTTCAAGCAGGCGAGACCGTTCTGGCAGGATCCTTCACCCGGCCCATGTGGGTCAGCCCGGGTGACACCGTCCACGCCGACTACGGAGATCTGGGAGTCATCACATGCCGTTTCAAGTAGATCTGCCACAAACCCTCACCCAACGCGTCGCGCAATTGGGCGAGGGGGAGTACCTGGCCGGAATGTGGGTCTGCTCCGGCTCGCCCGTGGCTGCGGAGATCGCCGCGGCCTCCGGAATGCAGTGGGTGCTCATCGACGCCGAGCATTCGCCCATCGACCTGCAGATCACGACCAGCCTCCTCCAGGCCATGAACGGATACCCCGCGACCCCCGTCGTGCGGGTGCCCGTGAACGACCAGGTGCTCATCAAGCAGTACCTCGACCTCGGTGCGCAGAATCTGCTCGTACCGATGGTCGATACCCCTGCCGACGCCGAGGCTGCCGTGCGTTCCGTGTACTACCCACCTCGCGGTGTGCGTGGGGTCGGATCGGCGCTTGCCCGGGTCTCCCGCTGGAACGCGGTGCCGAACTACCTTGCTCGGGCCGAAGAATTCGTGTCCCTGACCGTGCAGATCGAATCCGCAACGGCGGTGGACAACGCCGCGGAGATCGCTGCTGTT
Source organism: Brevibacterium sp. FME37 (assembly GCF_014897485.1). Taxonomy (NCBI): domain Bacteria; kingdom Bacillati; phylum Actinomycetota; class Actinomycetes; order Micrococcales; family Brevibacteriaceae; genus Brevibacterium; species Brevibacterium sp. FME37. The sequence goes on along the minus strand of NZ_JABUYE010000008.1, from coordinate 28,305 downwards.
GATGGGATCGACGCGGTGTTCGTCGGGCCCTCTGACCTTGCGGCTTCGATGGGTCTGCTCGGTCAGCAGACCCATCCGGATGTCACCGCAGCGGTGCTGGCCACCTTCGACGCGGTCAAAGCGGCCGGCAAACTCGTCGGCGTCAACGCCTTCGATCCCGAGCAGGCTCGCAAGTACCTCGACGCTGGTGCTTCGTTCGTGCTCGTCGGTGCCGATGTCGGCCTCATGATGAACGGCGCCCGCGCCTGGGCCGAGACCTGGGTGGGCGATTGAGCGACTGACTGCAGTAATAGCCGCGTGACTGCAGGACCGTGGCCCGGAGGGTATGCGTCCTCCGGGCCACGGCTCTATTCATTACTCCTCACTCCATTCACTCCTTGTTGCGGCGGCTGCCCGTGATGAGCAGGGCAGTGGCTCCGAGGCCGATGAGGAAGATCCCGGCACCGATGAGCATTCCGTTGCCTGTGGTTCCCGTTCTCGGCAGCTGTGCAGGAGGCGCGGGTGCCGCAGGTTTGTCGGCGACCGGCTCGACTGGAGATGCTGGGGCTTCCGGTGGTGCTGGGGGTGTCGAGGGTTCCTCGGGGGGTGTTGGTTCCGGTGGTGCTGGGGGAGTGGAGGGTTCCTCTGGTGGCGCTGTCGGCGTCTCCTCAGGTGGTCTGTGCACGGTCTCGGCGGGGACGCCCCAGTCGCTCTTCCACTTGTGGTGCTCGTCGTTGCCCTGGATCGTGGTCACATATGTGACCCACCCGACGGGCATGTCGATGGCCTCCGAGCTCACGGTTGCCGTGCCGTCCTGGTCCCCGACGACGGTGATGTCTTGGGAATCGAGCTCTGTCCCGCTGATCTCTGTGGACTGCTTCGGCTCTGATTCTGAGTGATATGCCGTCATCGTGATCACTGCTTCGCCGCCTGGGCGCAGTCCGCTGACCGTGACTTCGTCGTGGACGGAGTTGACCTCAAGGACCGCTTCCGTTGCGGCTTTCGGAGTCCAGGGGACAAAGCCTGTCTCTCGCGGCTGACCATGGACACCATTCCATTCCTTTGTGGACTTGTCACCGGCGATGGTCTCAGTGAAGTACATCCAGCCGTGGAAGTCCGTGGGGACTGTGATCGCATCGGATTGGTGCGTGCCGTTGCCGATGTTCTTCGACGTCACCTCGGCTATCACCTCGGCGTCGTCGTTCTTCTTTCCGGGTTCCGGCATCGATTCCGTCTGCCACAGCTTATGTTTCACGGTGACCGTGTGGTCACCGACCAGGCCTGTGACAGTGAACTTGTCGGTGACCGATTCGTCGGGCTGTGGACTCTGATCCGAGATTTCGGTGGTGATGCGAGGCTGTGAGGTCATGTCGACCTTCGCCTGGGCTGAGACATCGACAGGTTCGTCCGGCGTGATGACGCGCTGCACTCGTTTGGTCTTCTGCGGCTTGTAGAGGAGAACTGACTCCGGTGCGAGGCTCGCAGATGCCTTGGCCGTCACAGTGCCGGGAACCTTGAGTTTGAGGGTGGTGACAACGGGCTTCGCCTCACTGGTCAGGGACTTCGGTGCGTCCGTGGTTCCGCTGATATCGAGGGCGATGGGGATACCGGGCACCGCGGTGCCGGACGCGCTGGTCAAGGACACGGAGAGCGTAACTGAACCCGTCGTGGGGAGTTGGAGCGTTGTCTCCTCTTCCTTACCGGCGTCGTCTTTGCCGGCGTCGTCTCGTTTGAAATCACCGTCACCGAGTCCCTGCTTGCCGTATGCCTCGAGTTCCGGCATGTCCAGGACCGGGGTCAGAGTGACTTCGAGGGTATAGGGGCCTGCAAGTTTCTTCGACTCGGCGCTGATCTTTGAGAACTGCTTCGCCGCACCCTTGAACTTCCTTCCCAGATCGCCAGGCTTCTGCGGAGGCACCTTGTGGTCATGCGGAATCGCCTTGTCCAGGCGAGCCAGCGCGCTCAAGGCTGCCTGCACATCGGCTGATTTGGACCCGGAGTACTGGTACAGCGCCCATGCCGTCTGCGCAGAGGTGACCGTCTTCGGTTTCGAGCCCTTGAAGTACTTGGGAAGTGGCGACTGCTTGCCGGCATCGATGCAATACGCCCGCGTGTCATCGAAAGTTCTGTAGGCGCCGTACCAGGTCTTTCCCTGTGGCGCGTGATGCCAGATGCCGGGACCATAGGCGTTGCTGGCTTTGTGCATCGGCACCTCTCCGAGACCTGCCGGCGGTCCTTGGGCCATGGCGGGCCCGAATCCGATGAGCGGGGCCAGGGCCAAGATCAGGAAGAAGAGAGCTGAGCGGAGAGTGATGCGTCTGCGAGTAGTCATACCCTGATTCCACGATGACCTTGTCGTACCTGGCCAGAGCAGAAAATCTGCCTGTGAATTCACTCGGTGCCATCCACAGGAAAACGAACATGAGTCAACGTCGACGGCAGCGTGGGTGTGGACAGACGAGCACTCCCACAGGCATCTATCGTTCCACGTCACGACGGATGGCGACGATATCGGTCGCGTAATGGGCGATTCCATCGCAGCGATCCCTCGCCGAGGTGGCCCCGGGAACGCTGATTCGTCCACATGCCAGCGAACTTGAGTGGGACATCGAAAGCCAGGAACTGTTGCCGGACGGACACACCATTCTGGGCCTGACGTCAGCATTGGACCGTAAACTTGGCAATGCGGCAATTCCAAACGACGAAGGACGATATATGTCGGATCAGGTGGGCCCTGGACAGGGCCCCGACTCGCAGCAGAACGCGCACCCGGGCAACCCAGTGCCCCCGCGCGCGCAACAGCCTCGGGTCCCCGGCCCCCGGAACCCTGATGTTGCGCCTCAGGGGCAGGCACAGATGCCGCCTCCGGGTCAGGGCCAGATGCCGCAGGGGATGCCTCCTCAACAGGGACCTCCGCCTCAACAGGGGCCGAGCAATGACCGGTTTCGTCCTCGTCCGCAGCAGCCCGGACCCGGTTCGCAGGGGCTTGGTCCTCAGCAGCCGGGTCCTCAACAGGCTCCTCGTCAGATTCCCCAGCCGGGCATGAACCCGGCGTTCCAGGGACAGGTCAACCCCCACCTCGGCGGCCAAATGGGCCAGCCCCCGGTGCAGGGCCAGCCACCAGTGCAGGGCCAGCCACCGATGCAGCGACGCGTCTACGAACAGGCGCGGTTCGCGCCGACCGTGACCCAAGAGATGCGGGTCCGTGCGCGCATGCAGGCACCACAGCAGATCGTTTCGGAGACACCGTGGACCGGGGCTGTGCGCCAGTCTCAGCCAGAAGAAGAACCAGATTCGACGGCAAACGTGGTGCGTCTCGTGATTGCCATCCTTGCGGTGGTCGGACTGTTCGTGGGACTCTTGCTTCTCGCCCTGCTCGGCGGTCTCAACTTCGGTCTTAAACTCTTCGTCCTCGTCCCACTGTCCGCGATCCCATTGATCGCAATCATCGCCTACGTGCTCTGGCTCGATCGCTGGAGGCCGCAGCCCAAGATCATTCTCGGACTCTGCCTGCTCTGGGGTGCCGTCGCCGCCGTCATCCTCACCCTCTTCGTCACGCTCGTCGGCCAAGTCGCTCTGTACTTCTCCGGCGTCGGCGCAATGCCCAACGCATTCGGCACAGTGGTTCAGGCCCCGATCGTCGAAGAGACAACGAAGACCGTACTGCTCGTTGTCATCGCTCTCGCCGCTCGTCGGCACTTCGAAGGTCCCCTCGACGGACTCGTCTACGGAGCCCTCATCGGCGCCGGTTTCGCCTTCACCGAAAACGTTCTTTACCTCGGAGGAGCGTGGGAACAGCACCAAGCTGGGGGTCTGCTGCAGACTTTCATCTTCCGCTGCATATGTTCTCCGTTGTTGCACACAGCGTTCTCCACCTGTGCCGGCGTGACTATCGGACTCGCTGCCCGGAAGTGGCAGTGGTGGGCGGTCATCCTGATGTGGCTGCCCGGACTTTTGGTCGGGATGCTTCTCCACGCCCTGTGGAACGGCACCATGACCGGACTCGGCCATTTCCACCCGGTCGTGTCGATCATCGGACTTATCGCCCTCAGCTTCATCCTCACCACTTGTTGGGTGGTGCTGGGAATTCTCCTCCGTCGCAGCGAACGCCTCCACACGCAGAACATGCTCGGCGACTATGCGAATACAGGCTGGCTCACCCACTCCGAGGTGGACATGCTCGCAACGTGGAAGGGACGCAAGTTCGGCAAGCGCTGGGCGGATTCCTTCCCCGGCGGCAAAGAGGAGATGCGCACCATGATCCGCACCTCCGGGGACCTCTCGACGACACGCATGCGGCTCCTAGCCGGAGTCGGCGGGCAGAAAGAACGTGACATCGAGAGCTTCCAGCTGAAGAAGTTCTCCTCCGCCCGCGATCGCCTTCTCGCCGCCTCGAGAAGCGTGGTTCGCTGACTCCCGTGATGCTCGTCGACGTAATCATCATCATCCTGGGGATCGCTGCACTCTTCTCCGGGTTCCGCCAAGGTTTCATCATCGGTCTCGGCACCGTCGCCGGTTTCGTGGTCGGTTGGGTCATAGGCAGGCTGCTCTCGCCTCTGGTCGAAAGCCTGAGCCAAGGCACACAGGTCATGGAGAATCCCGGGGTCGTCATCCTCCTGGCATCGATGCCGCTCGTCCTCAGCGTCCTGTTCGCCTTCGCCGGCAACGGTGTCGGGGTGTGGATCAGACGATCCATGGACTCAGAACTCGGGCAGGGCATCGACTCGATCGGAGGCACAGTCACCGCTGGCGTCGTCTACGTCCTGGTCATCTGGCTGGCGGCAGGTTTCATCCGCACCACGCCGTGGGTCGAACCGAATCGGTGGGTCGCGGACTCGTCGGTGATCGCGGCCGTCGACCGGACGATCCCGTACTCCTCGCAGATCGCGCTGGGCGACATCTCGCAAGGTCTCAAGGCCACCGGGTTCCCGCAGGTGTTCTCGGGGCAGACAGAGCAGATCCGCGGCGTCGGCGAACCCGACTCCGCGATGGTCGACGTCGGCCGTGGCGTCGAAGAATCGGTCGTCAAGATCACGACAGCTGCCACCAGCTGCCCGACCGGATCCGAGGGTTCGGGGTTCGTCTACAGTGACGGGCTCGTCGCCACCAATGCCCACGTCGTTGCCGGCTCCAAGGAGCTCGCCGTCCAAGTCGGCGGAAGGGGCAGGCCCTATTCCGCCGAGGTGGTGGAATTCGATCCTGAAGCCGACGTGGCCGTCCTGCGGGTTCCAGACCTCGAAGCTCCCGCCCTTGACTTCGGCAATGCGCTGGGACCGGGAGATGACTCCGTAGTCGCCGGATTCCCACAGAACGGCCCCTACACGATCTCCCCATCACGAGTGCGCGAGACGATCAACGCGCGCGGCCTCGATATCTATGATTCGAACTCAGTGGTGCGTGAGGTGTATTCGCTCCGAGGCATCGTCCGCGAAGGAAACTCGGGCGGTCCGCTGCTGGACGCTAACGGTGACGTGGTGGGGATGGTCTTCGCCAGGTCCGCCACCGATGATGAAACTGGGTATGCCCTCACACGGTCGGAGATCAGCGATGAGCTGCAAGCCGGAGCGAAGAACCGTTCCCCGCAGTCGACAGGTCAGTGCACCGGCTAGCGACAGACTATTTCAGGTCGAGGCCAGCCAGGACGGCACGGTGGTCACTCGAGCCACGGCTCAGCACCTCGTCGGAGGTGGCCTCGAACCCGCGATAGAGGACATGATCGAGCCGGGTGACGGGGAAGCGCGCGGGCCATGTGAAGCCGAATCCGCCGCCGGTTTCGACGCGGGTGTCCTCCAGCGGGGGAGACAGGGTTGAGAAGTTGGTGTCCGTCGTCGCGGTGTTGAAATCACCGGCGACGATGACATGCTCGGCCTCATCGGTTTCGACTTCTGTGGCCAGCCTGCGGATGGCCGCGTTGCGCATGGCTTCGTGGCCGGGACGAACCGAGGGCATATGCACGGAGTAGAACCTGATATCGCCGTGGTCCGTAGACACTGTGGTGGCGAAGGCGCGTGGCCACTGCAGACCCAGGTCCACCTCTTCGGGTTCGGACATCGGCCATTTCGACCAGACGCCGATCGTGTCGACGACCTGCGAATGCTCGAATGAGGAATCGAGTTCCTTGTGGATGATCTTGCCCGACAGGGACTCCAGCTCCTGAATCGTGACGATGTCAGGATCAGCGGACACGATGCTCTTCGCCGCTGCTGTGGGCTCAGGCATCCTGGCACCCACATTGTGCGTGGCGACGGTGAGGTCTGGTTCGCCGTTGTCACTGGCCGGAATCAACGCAGAGCCGAACATCGAAGCCCAGACCACTGTCGGAACGAGGAAGCCGATCGCTGAGAGCACCGAGAAGCGGAAGAGGAACATCAGCAGCACGAGGGCGAGGAAAAGTCCCGTCCACGGAAGAATGCTCTCGACGAGCAGCGCAATGCCCATCCTGGCCGGCAGCAGGTGGTGGAGCAGGAGAAATGCAGCATAGGCCATGCCGAAGATCAGCACAGTGATCCCCTTGGCCGGGCTATGCGTTTTTCTGGTTTGCGAAGATTCCTGGTTCATCGATTAAGAAGCTTAACCGTTGAGTCTGTCCTCATGCTGGGTGAGTCATGCGACGTGCCTCACTTGGGCTCACAGAAATCGATCGGCTCACCGGTGAGCGGTGGCGGACCACACCGTGACATCGGGGTGAGTGTCATAGCGGTAGCCGGTGCCCCTCATGGTCCGAATCACCGAAGAGTACTCGCCCAGACGCCTGCGCAGGCGTCGGATATGCACATCGACAGTCCGCTCATCAGGGACTTCACTACCTGACCAGACAGCGGTGATGAGATCTTCGCGCGGCAGAGTGGAATCGGCATGAGAGACGAGAGTCGCCAGGAGGTCGAACTCCTTGGTGGTGACATCGACGAGGTCGCCGTCGATGCGAACCTCGCGGCGCGGGATGTCGATGCGCAGACGTTCGGCGGTTCTGTTCTGGAAGTTCCCATCGAAGCGTGAGCCGAAGCCACCTGTGGGTGCGGTTTCACCGGTGCCCTGGTCAGGTTCGCGGCGCAAGGCCGGCGGATGGATGCGGTTGGGGATACGGGAGCGGACCGGGCCGTGTGTTCCAGCCGGGGTGCCGGTGGCGGCGGGGGAGCCGTTGGCCACGGCACGGACGGCATCGATATCGTTGCCGCGGCCTTCTGGTGCCAAGGCGATGACCGCTTGGGTCTCCGCCTGGGAAGCCAATTCCTTCGCGTAGGCCTGCAGTTCACCGGCGATCGCGGAGAGGTTGGTCCCATCAGCGGCCGCCTTAGACTCGTCCAGGCCGATGTAGACGATGATTCCGCGCGCTGCCTTCGGTGAGGCCACGACACCGGCGGGGCCGAAGGTGTGGGGCGGGTTCTGCGGGTCCACTGCACTCAAGCGGGCTCCTGCACGACGGACGGCAGCTGCGCTGCGTGGATGTGCGTATGCTGGTTCTGGATTCGACATGGCTGTCCTTTGCTTCGGCCTGCACGGCCGTTGTGACTGAATGAGTCCGCTGCGGAGACTGCGTGTACTCGTTCGAGGCCGGACAGCGGAGAGACGGTCACCGACAACGAACGCAGAGCATACACATGCCTGCGGGGCACATTCGTGTCGAGTGCGTCGTAGAAGTCATGGCTTCATTATTTGTCACAAAACTCGTCGGGTGCAAAGGAAAGTCCGAAAATGAGACGAGTATGACGAAATATGACGCGCCAGGGCCGGTTCAGACGGCCTGGCCGACCGCGTCGACCGAGTCGGTCCAGTAGACCCAGCCGACCAGCTGGCGTCAGTCGACGATTCCGTACATCCGATCACCGGCGTCGCCGAGCCCGGGCACGATGTAGCCCTTCTCATTGAGTTTCTCGTCCAGTGCCGCGGTGTAGATCTCGACATTCGCGGACTGTGCGTAATCCTTTTCAATGCGCTCGACGCCTTCCGGGGCGCTGACGAGGCAGACCGCCGTGACGTCTCTGGCGCCTCGGGCGAGGAGGAAATCGATGGCCATGGCCAGGGTCCCACCCGTGGCCAACATCGGATCGACGACGAAGATCTGCCGACCGCTGAGGTCATCGGGCAGCCGATCTGCGTAGGCGCTGGGCTCGAAGGTCTCTTCGTTGCGGACCATTCCCAGGAAGCCCACCTCGGCGGTGGGGAGGATGCGCAGCATGCCGTCGAGCATGCCCAGGCCCGCGCGCAGGATCGGGACGACAACCGGGCGCGGCTCGGCCAGGCGGGTGCCCGTGAATGTTGTGACTGGAGTGGAGATCTCCTTGTCCTCGACCGCCACCGAACGAGTGGCTTCGTAGGCGAGAAGCATCACGAGTTCTTCGGTGAGCTGGCGGAACCGTGCAGAGTCGGTGCTCTGGTCACGCAGGACGCTGAGTTTGTGGGCGATGAGCGGGTGATCGGCTACATGAAGGCGCATAAGAATAAATGGTACGGAACTTTTCATCTTCGCGCGTGGAGCTGTGGTGAAAGGTCGGCTGAAGCGTCACAATGGAGTCATGTCCTACTTCACTGAGATCCTTGCCGAAACGAGCGATGGTTTTCGTGCGCTCGATGTCGATGTTCAGGATGCCTCCGATCTCGACAGCCTCGTTGAGATGATGCAGGCCGCCGGGTCGGAAGACGGCGAATCGGTCGCTGTCATCGAACACGAGGACGAATGGTTCGGCCTCGTGCGAGTCTGCGAGAACAACGAGATCCGAGTCTTCCTGTCTGACCTGCGTGCCGTCGAGCTCAGTCCCTTCGCGGAGATCTTCGCCGATTACCTCGATTCGCAGCCCGATGCCTACGAGGCTGAGCCGGAGGAGGAGTTCGGGCTCGAGGAAGACGGGGCCGCGGAGGCCGATGACGAGGATGAAGACGAAGAGGTCGCGATGCTCGAGTTCGACGCCGCCGCGGAGTGGGGCGGCGATGCTGAGATCTATGCCGATCGCGGAGTCCTGCCCGCAGAGCTCATCGAGCAGGTGGAGAAGTACCGCTCGGATCCTGCCCGCGTCGTCGCTCACGTCGGCGAGACCGTCGGATTCGCCGACCAGCTTCAGGCCGCCCGCTGAGCGCACCGGAGGAAAGTGCAGAACTCGGCTTTGGTGCTCACCCGCACTTCCAGGACTGGATGACTCTTGCCCTCGCCGAGGCGGCCCTGGCCGGTGAACATGACGACGTGCCCGTCGGGGCCGTGGTCCTCGATGCCGAAGGTTCGGTCATCGGCCGCGGTCATAATCGACGCGAAGTCGATCAGGATCCTCTCGGGCATGCTGAGCTCATGGCTCTGCGCAATGCCGCCGAGGTGACCGGACGGTGGCGCCTCGACGACGTCACTCTCGTCGTCACCCTCGAACCCTGCGCAATGTGCGCAGGTGCAGTCGTCGGGTCTCGGGTGGCGCGAGTCGTCTATGGGGCCTTCGATGAAAAGGCCGGTGCTGCAGGCTCGGTCTGGGATCTGCTGCGAGACCGCGCCGCACTGCATCATCCTGAGGTCTACTCCGGCGTGGCGGCGAAGAAGTGCCGCAGCCTGCTGAGTGATTTCTTCGCCGCAAAGCGGGAGAGCGCTGCTGGCTGAGCGCCGTCGGAAGCGTGAAGCAGGGCAGTGGTTCAAGTCACTCTCGCTCGATTTGGTTGCCACCTGGGCCTGACTGTAATGTTGTCCGCGGTGGCGTGTCCGAGCGGCCGAAGGTGCGACACTCGAAATGTCGTGTAGGGCATCCCCCTACCGTGGGTTCAAATCCCACCGCCACCGCGTTGTGATGTGTCGCGACATCGTTCCTACGATGTCGCGGCACATTTTTCATTTCTGGCCCGGTTCTGTCTCACGTCATCATTCCGGTCATGTCTCACGTCATCGTTCCTTTCGATGGCTGGTAGTTCTTCTCGATATCGATCGTGTGTTGCGCGATGATTGCTCCTGCGCCTCGGTCGATGACCATCGTTTCCCGGTCATGGACGAGTAAGAGAACTCGCTTTTGCGCATATGCTCTCCCGATGCCCAGATGTCGGAGTCTGCCGGCAAAGCGCAGGCTGATCTTTCCGTAGGCATCGACTCGGTCGTAACGGATGCGCCAGACTCGGTTGCCGACCTCGATCACCGGCTGTGCCTTCGGTGTGGCGTTATAGGCGGTGTCGGGCGTGCGCCTGCCAATAGCCCGATGGGGCCGCTGTGTGTTGTAGACGTGGGCGAATCTGACCAGCTGCTCGTTGAGTGCCTCGACCGATTCGACGTCCCCGTCGGCTCTGAGCCACCGTTTGAGCGTCTGGTGATAGCGCTCGATCTTGCCCTGCGTGGTCGGTTTGTTGGGGCCACCGTTCTTCTGCGTGATGGCCAGGTCGGACAGGAGTTGCTCGAAGGCGTTGGGTTGGTCGCGTGTGCCGTCGTTGCCGCGAGAAAATCGGGCTGTGTAGACCATGCCGTTATCGGTCAGGGTAGATGTTGGTGGCCCGTAGGCATCCATGGTCTGGCTGAAGGTGTCGATGACGATAGGTCCGGTCACGGGGGTGTGGGCGGTGGCGTGGAGGAGTTTGCGGGAGTGGTCATCGAGCCAGGAGATGATCTCGGTGTCGGTGCCATCGGCGAGGGGCCAGTGGGTGAAGTCGGATTGCCAGGTCTCGTTTGGGGTTGCGGCTTCGAATCGGTGCCAGGACGAGCGTGGTCGTTTCTGGGGTTGGTCGGTGATCGTGTTGTTGCGGCGCAGGATTCGCCAGATCGTAGCGGTGCTGGGTCGGGTCTGTGCTGGGAGTCGGTCCCAGATTGATTCGGGTCCGGCATCGAGGCCGTCGGCGTTCAGGGAGTCGCGCAGTGTCAGGATCGTGGAGGTGGTGGCCTGATCGGTGGCGTTGGGGTTGGTGTGGGGGCGTTTCGATTGTGGGTCGACGGCGTCGAGGCCTCCGGTGCGGTACCGGGTCAGGAGGGTCCGGATCCAGCGGGTGGAGACGTTGAAGCGTTGGGCTGCTTGGGTCTGGGTGAGTCCGCCTTCGGTGATGGCGAGGATGATCGAGCGGTTCTTGTTTGAATCGTTCATAGAGGAACGATGTCGCGAGACACCAGCGGAAGTATGTCGTGACACACCAGGGGATTGATGTCGTGAGACAGAGACCGGAACTATGTCGGGAGACATAGCGGAACGATGTCGTGCAACCAGACACCACCGCCACCGCGTTTTGCCTGAGCCGTGACATCGTTGGAAGACGATGTCACGGCTCAGGCTTTTCTGTGCTCGGATGCACCTGGAAATGGCTGGAGCCAGCTCAGGGCATCGTGCCGGATCGTTGTTCGCTCAGGTCGAGGCGATCGTCGCGATCACCGACCCTTGGGTTGTCGCTCCACCTTCGGCAACCACATGGCTCAACGTTCCAGATTCGGGTGCGGTCACCTCGGCGTCCACCTTGTCCACAGCCACCTCAGCGATGAGATCCCTATTGACACCTTGCTGCCGTCCTCGGCGAACCACGTGGAGACGACGCCCTCCGTGTCCGGACTGTTCTCCGACAGCGTGGGGAAGACGATCTCAGTCATCGGTTCACCTGCTTGAGGATCGCCTCTTTGATCCCTGCAGGAGTCGGCAAGGCTGCATACTCCAAGGGGCGAGCGTAGGGGATCGGGATATCGGGGTTGGCGACGCGCTCGATCGGTGTCTTGAGCATGCTGGGGTCGTGTTCTGTGATCCTTGCCGCGATCTCCCCTGACAGGCCGATTGACCGGCGGTTCTTCGCCATCCACGGCAGTCCCTGAACTCCCTTGTGGAACATGAAGACGATGGGATTGTCGTCCCGGATCGCCGTTGTCATCAGTCCCGCAGCATCGGCTGGATTGCTCGGAACGACGATCATCATGCCCGGCAGATGTGCGAATATTCCCCACAGACATTGGGAGTGCTGCGCCCCATCGGAATAGCCCCCGCCGACTGTGGTCGTGAGCACGAGCGGAACCGTGACATTGCCGCCGGACTCATAGTCGATCTTGGCCATGTGATTGTAGATCTGGTCCATGCACACGCCGAAGAAGTCGACGAACATGAGCTCGACGATCGGCCGCATGCCCTCCGTCGCAGCTCCGATGAATCCGGTCTCCGAGATCGGGGTGTCGATGACGCGCTCTGGGCCGAATCGCTCGAACAGGCCTGTGATCGAGGAGAAGATGCCGCCGTAGTCGCCGACGTCCTCGCCCATGACGAACACATTCTCATCGCGGTCCATCTCCGTGGCAATTGCTTCAACCGTGGCCTTAGCGGTGTTGAGGCGACGGGTCGATGGCTGTGCTGTCGTTGTCATTGCTGTCCTCCTGGTATTGGGGTGGCAGTTGTTGGCTGCCGGAAGTCGTCGATGACGCCGCTTCCTTTCAGCTGAGCTTCGTAGGTGGGGATCGGGTCGAGGCCGGGCACTCCTTCAAGTTCGGGCGGTATCCCTGAGCATCGCCTTCGAAATGTCCCCACAGGCGAAGCGTATGGACTTCGATCAGGTTGGGTCCGCCGCCGTTGGAGGTCACCGAGGTGGATGTGGCGCGCGCAACCGAGATTCCCCAATCGTTGTCTTCGAAGACGAAGATGACCGGCACCTTCCACAGCGCAGCCAGATTGAGGGACTCGTGGAACACGCCCTGGTTGGCGGCACCTTCCCCCGCCACGGCGACGGCGATGTTGTCGAGGCCCTTGCGCGAGAACGAGAGCGCCTGGCCCACGGCCACGGGCAGGCCCTCGCCCACGATTCCAGAACAGGAGAACTTCACAGCCGGATCGAAGAGGTGCATATGCCCGCCGCATCCATCGCTCAGGCCGTCGAAGCGTCCATGATTCTGCTCAGTCGCCGTGTCGCCCGTTGCAATGTGAGGGCCTGGTCATGTGTATCCGGCCTATGTGATGGCAGGGGGACCGCAATTGCCCCGACCGTCTCACCTGCGCTGATCGTCGTCGCCAGGCAAGAGGTCCCAAGCAGATATTCCTCGGAGTCGGACCAGACCGTGGGGGTTGTATTCAGACTCCTCTCGAGGGCTCCGCGGTTCGTGACCGTGCTCGGGATGAGGTCGAAAAGATCATGACGGTCGATGTAGACGGCCCGCTGGTCTTGGGTGAGGCCGGCGAGGATTGCCTTCCCGAATGCTGTTGCATGTCCCGATTCGTGAACGCCCGCCCAGAGGACGACCGCGGGTGCGGTGGGGCCATCGGCGATATCGACGAGTCGGATCTCTCTGTGATCGTAGATCGAGAGGTATGTGGCACCGCCGAGTTCGTCGCGCAGGGAGCGCAGCACGGGTCGGATCCGTGGGAGTCTCTGCTGCGGGGACGAACGCTGTTGCTGTGAGGCGGCTGGCCCGAGCAGGTATCCGTCTTCGTTTTTGCTCAGATAGCCTTCGAAGACGAGGGTGCGCAGGAGGTGGTATGCCGTGGGCAGGGGCAGGCCGACGACGCGCGGCAGCTCTCTGGACAGATCCGATGAGTGTCGGCTCAGACATACGGGTCCTCCTCGGGAATCGGCATCGGTGCCGCTCTCGAATGTGGCATCGATCCTAGACCGTTCGGCAGTGGATACCCACCCTTTCGCGGCAACGGCCCGCACCCCGATGGCAGCGCCAGGCGCGAGATTTGCGATGATTGTGTGTGGTCGAATCGGGTGAATCGGCGGCGGTCGGTCCTCGTAGCCAGATTGTGATCGTTGACACATTATGCAAAACAGACTTAACTGGTCAGTCGGAACGGAAGTGTCTTTCCATGATGCGAAAAAAAGTTTCTGTCGTGGAAGCAGCGCCCGTTTCTCTGCGCATGTTCAAGGCGCATGGTCGCCAACGATGATGTTGACGGCTGATCAAATCGAACAACTTGAGGTGATCCATGAAAAAGGTTGACAACGACCAACGGCGGGACACAGAGTCCGCCGCCGAGAGCAGCGGGAGTCCCGGCCTGCTCGACAGATTCTTCGAAATCACATCACGTGGTTCCTCGATCAAGCAAGAGATCCGCGGAGGCATCGTCGCCTTCGTCGCGATGGCCTACATCGTCGTCCTCAACCCCCTCATCCTGGGCGGTTCCGAGGATGTCGCGGGCGGGTCGCTCGACTTCGCCCAACTGACCGCTGTCACCGGCCTCGTCGCCGGTGTCATCACGATCCTCTTCGGAGTCGTCGCGAGGCTGCCCTTCGCGCTCGCCGCGGGCCTTGGCATGAACAGCTTCCTGGCCGTATCCGTGGTTCAGGAAGTGACCTGGGTCGAAGCCATGGGGCTCGTCGTCATCAACGGTGTGATCATCGTCGTCCTCGGAGCCACCGGCATCCGAACCGCGATCTTCAACGCCGTGCCCCACGCACTGAAGGTCGCGATCACGGTCGGCATCGGCCTGTTCATTGCGTTCATCGGCTTCGTCAACTCCGGCTTCGTCACCCGCACTCCGGCCGGACCTCCCGTCCAGCTGGGACAGGACGGATCGATCGCTTCGCTGCCGACGTTGGTGTTCGTGGTCGCACTGTTCCTCATCGGCATCCTCGTCGCTCGCAACGTTCCCGGTGGAATCCTCATCGGCATCGTCGTGGCCACGATCCTTGCGATGGTCATCCAGGCGATCGCAAAGCTGGGCACCGTGGGAGATCCGGTCAGTCCGGACCCGAAGGGCTGGAACCTTGCAGCACCTGAGATTCCCAGCCAGATCGTCGCATTGCCGGACTTCTCCCTCATCGGAGCCTTCGACCTGTTCGGAGCCTTCGAGCGCATCGGCGTCCTCGCAGCCACAATGCTCGTCTTCACTCTGGTGTTCACGAACTTCTTCGACGCCATGGGCACAATGACCGGGCTCGCGCGCAGCGCCGGTCTGCAGACGAAGGATGGAATGTTCCCCCGCATCCGCGGAGCATTCATCGTCGAGGGCCTCGGCGCAGTCGCCGGTGGTGGAGCCTCCGCCTCGTCGAACACCGTGTTCGTCGACGCAGCAGCAGGCATTGCCGAAGGTGCACGAACCGGACTTGCCGCCTGCATCACCGGTGTGCTGTTCCTGCTGTCGATGTTCTTCGCACCGCTCATCGGAGTCATCCCGATGGAAGCCGGCGCCGCCGCGCTCGTCGTCGTCGGTGCCATGATGGTCACTCAGATCCGCGAGATCGACATGAGCGACTTCCGCACCTCACTGCCGGTGTTCCTGACCATGGTCACGATGCCGCTGACCTACTCGATCGCCAACGGAATCGGCGTCGGGTTCATCTCCTGGGCCGTCATCCACGCGATGAGCAAGCGCGGCAAAGACGTCCACTGGCTCCTCTGGCTCGTGTCCGCAGGATTCGTGCTGTACTTCGTTCGCGGACCGATTTCGGCTATGTTGGGTGGATGAGTGAAATGATGGGACATCTTGCTTGGGGAAAGGGCCAGATCGCGCACGGCGACTGAAGCCCGTCAGTCGCTGCACTGACGGGTCACCCGGTCAATCGGGCCACACCGTCATCTCGACACCACGTTCTTCGCTGCTGTTCGCATGGATAACCAGAAGTTTCGAAGAATGAAGCAAATGTTCTAACCATGCACTGTGCGCCGCAGAGACGAGGCGCAGGAGGTAAGTGCGATGTCTGCCCCGGCAACTCAACGTTCCACCGCCCAGGTTTCAGTGAACTCAGCCGTTCATGAGATTGAGGGCCCCCCACACACAAATGCTTTGGACTTCCTTCGCGGAGTCGGCCTCACCGCAGCAAAAGAAGGCTGCGCCGAAGGCGAATGCGGAGCCTGCGCGATCATGGTCGCCCGCCCCGACGCCGATGGGACCACCCGATGGACCTCGGTCAACTCGTGCCTGCTGCCCGCCGCAGCACTCGATGGCCAAGAGGTCATCACAGCCGAAGGGCTCGTCGACGGTGAATCCGTCCACCCCGTCCAAGAAGAGATGGCCGTGCGCGGCGGATCCCAATGCGGATACTGCACCCCCGGCTTCATCTGCTCCATGGCCGCCGAATATTACCGGCCCGAACGTGCCGACGACGCCTCGGCTGCCTCAGCCGCAGCGGACGAGGACCACCACTGCGGTCCCAACGGCTTCGACATCCACTCCTTGTCCGGCAACCTCTGCCGCTGCACTGGCTATCGCCCCATCCGCGACGCCGCCTACGCACTGGGCCAGCCCGAACCCGGCGACTCGATTGCCGCGCGCACCCAGAAGTCGGCGCCCACCTCGGCGAGCACCGATATTCACCGCACGGATACTGCCACCGGTGAAGCCGGACGCTACCGTCGCCCGTCCACCCTCGCCGAGGCGCTGGATATCTTGGCTGCCGAACCCGAGGTTCTCGTCGTCGCCGGCGCCACCGACTGGGGCGTCGAGGTCAACATCAAGGGGGCACGCGCCAAATCGATGCTCGCCATCGACCGCCTGGCCGAACTGCGCGGCATCACCCGCACCGACGAATACATCGAACTCGGAGCCGCCCACACCCTGAGCGAACTCGAACGCGAACTCGCCGGCTCGATCCCGCTGCTGGGCAAACTGATTCCGCAGTTCGCCTCCCGACTCATCCGCAATGCCGCCACCATCGGCGGCAACCTCGGCACCGGCTCACCCATCGGTGATACCCCGCCGGCGCTCCTGGCCTTGGACGCACAGCTCGTGCTCACCTCGGCGACCGGGTCACGGGTCGTGGAACTCGCCGAGTACTTCACCGGCTACCGGCAGACCGTGCGGGGTGCCGGGGAACTCATCTCTGCGATCCGCATCCCGCTGCCGCTGGCCCCCATGACCTCGTTCCAGAAGATCGCAAAGCGCCGCTTCGACGACATCTCCTCGGTCGCCATCGGCTACTCCGTGACCGTTGCAGACGGGATCGTGACCAAGGCTCGGATCGGTCTGGGCGGAGTCGCGGCCACCCCGCTGCGCGCCAGGGCCACCGAGGCGCTGCTTGAAGGCGCACCCTGGACGCTGGACACCGTCCACGGCGCAGCCGAAACACTGGCAGCAGAAGGCACCCCGATGGACGATCACCGGGCGAGTGCGAAATATCGGACCGCGATGCTGCGGTCCTCGTTGGAACGCTTCTATGCAGAACAGGAGGCAGGACGATGAGCCACCTCTCACAGCGCCCCACCGACCCCATCGTCGGTGAGAGCCACCATCACGAAAGCGCCTTCGGCCACGTCACCGGAGCTGCCCTCTACACTGATGACCTCGTCGGACGCCTCGCCGGCGTCCTCCACGCCTACCCGGTGCAGTCCACTCAGGCCCACGCGAAACTGAACAGGGTCGACATCGACGGTGCCTATGCGGTGCCCGGAGTCGTTCGCGTCATCACCGCTGCAGACATCCCCGGCGTCAACGACCAGGGCGTCAAGCACGACGAACCGATGCTGCCCGTCGACGAAGTGATGTTCTACGGCCAGCCCGTCGCCTGGGTCCTCGGCAACGACCTCGAAGCTGCGAAGGCCGGAGCCGCGGCTGTGGTCGTCGACTACGACACCCTGCCCTCGCTCGTCACCGTACGTGAGGCGATCGAGGCGGGCAGCTTCCACGGCATCCAGCCCGTCATCGACAAGGGTGACGCCACGGGAGCCTTCGCCGATGCCGCCCACGTGTTCGAAGGCGAATTCGAGTTCGCCGGTCAGGAGCACTTTTACCTCGAGACCCAGGCC
The DNA here is from genome assembly GCF_014897485.1 of Brevibacterium sp. FME37. Lineage (NCBI taxonomy): Bacteria > Bacillati > Actinomycetota > Actinomycetes > Micrococcales > Brevibacteriaceae > Brevibacterium > Brevibacterium sp. FME37. The sequence continues at coordinate 10,739 of NZ_JABUYE010000008.1, read as the reverse complement.
TCACTGGCTCAGGTCGACGAGAGCGGACAGATCTTCGTCCAGTGCTCGACACAGCATCCCACCGAAACGCAGGACATCGTCTCCCATGTCCTCGGGGTTCCCGCCCACGAGGTGACCGTGCAGTGCCTGCGCATGGGCGGAGGTTTCGGCGGCAAGGAGATGCAGCCCCACGGTTACGCCGCACTCGCGGCTCTCGGCGCGAAGCTCACCGGTCGTCCGGTGCGCCTGCGACTCAACCGCACGCTCGACATCACGATGACCGGCAAACGTCACGGCTTTCACTCGTCCTGGAAGATCGGCTTCACCGAGGAAGGCAAGATCCTTGCCTTGGATGCGACGCTGACCGCCGACGGCGGGTGGAGCCTCGACCTGTCCGAGCCCGTGCTCACCAGGGCCATGTGCCACATCGACAACGCCTACTGGGTGCCCAATATCCGCGTGGCCGGTCGCATCGCGAAGTGCAACAAGACTTCGCAGACCGCGTTCCGCGGGTTCGGCGGGCCGCAGGGCATGCTGGTGATGGAGGACATCCTCGGCCGGGTCGCCCCGAAGCTGGGTCTGTCGGCTCGAGAGCTGCGTCGCCGCAACTTCTACCAAGCCGGCCAGGACACCCCGTACTACCAGCCCGTGCGTCACCCAGAGAGGCTGGAGGCCACCTGGGACCAGGTCGTCACTACCGCCGAGGTGGAGGCTCGGGAAGCCGAGATCGAGCAGTTCAATGCCCGCAACGATCACGTCAAACGCGCGATCGCGCTGACCCCTGTGAAGTTCGGGATCTCGTTCAACCTCACCGCCTTCAACCAGGGCGGGGCCCTCGTGCTGGTGTACAAGGACGGTTCTGTCCTCGTCACCCACGGCGGCACCGAAATGGGACAGGGCCTGCACATGAAGATGCTGCAGGTCGCGGCCACCACTCTCGGTGTGCCTCTGTCCACGGTGCGGCTCGCGCCCACGCGCACGGACAAGGTCCCCAACACCTCGGCGACGGCGGCGAGCTCCGGCACCGACCTCAACGGCGGTGCGGTCAAGGACGCCTGCGAGCAGATCCGGGATCGTCTGACCCAGGTGGCAGCCGGGATCCTCGGGGCACCCGCCCACGAGGTGAGCGTAAGCCGCGGCATCGTCAGCGCACTGTCCTCGAAGAAGACAGTGACCTGGGAAGAGCTCATCAACGCCGCCTACTTCCAGCGGATCCAGCTCTCGGCCTCCGGGTTCTACCGGACCGAGGGATTGCACTGGGACCTGTCGATCATGACCGGCGAACCCTTCAAATACTTCGCCTACGGGGCTGCCGCGTCCGAGGTCGAGGTCAACCGCTTCGACGGCTCCTACACGCTGCGTCGCGTCGACATCGTCCATGACGTCGGCGACTCGCTCTCACCCCTGATCGACCTCGGCCAGATCGAGGGCGGCTTCGTCCAGGGCGCCGGCTGGCTGACACTGGAAGACCTGCGCTGGGATGAATCAGACAAACCCAGCCGAGGTCGCCTAGCCACCCAGGCCGCAAGCACGTACAAGATCCCCAGCTTCTCCGAAGCCCCCGAGATCTTCAACGTTGCGGTGCTGGACAAGGCGCACGAAGAGGGCGCCGTCTACGGTTCGAAGGCCGTGGGCGAACCTCCGCTCATGCTTGCCTTCTCCGTCCGCGAAGCCCTGCGAGACGCTGTGGCCGCGTTCGGCGCTGAGTCCGAGCCGGGCGGTGTGGGGCCGTCGGTTGAGCTGGCTTCACCGGCGACTCCCGAAGCCGTGTTCTGGGCCATCGAATCGGTGCGCTCACCTGCCACGAGCGGTGCGGCTGCCACTGGCGCTGCGGCTGCGTCCGGCGATGCTGCGCGGGAGAATCCGGAAGGCATCAGTGTCCCATCATGACTTGGATGGACACAACGGCCGAGCTTCGGAAGGCTCGAGTGCCGGCCGTCCTCGTCACTCTTGCTTCGGTTCGCGGGCACGCCCCGCGTGAAGCCGGAGCGAAGCTGATCGCCACCGCCGATGACCTGTATGGGACCATCGGCGGCGGCAATCTGGAGATGACGGCCGTCACCCGTGCCCGCGAGATCCTCGCCGCCGCAGCAGACTCGGCGTCGGGGGAGCACCGCGCCGAACCCGAGATGCTCACTCTGCGACTCAACGACAAAGCACCCGCCAAATACGGGCGCCAATGCTGCGGCGGGGAGGTCAGCGTTCTGCTCGAACCGCTGCCCGTGCCCGCCTCGGTGGCGATCTTCGGCATCGGCAACATCGGGCTCGAGCTGACCCGGATCCTGGCCCGCCACGACATCGATGTCCACGTCAGCGATTCTCGCCCGGAGCACCTAGGGGAGCTCGACCGGTTGGAGCCGCCCGTGGCTGCGATTCATCGCGAGTTCGCCGTTGTCGGCGAAGAGGTGCTCGTCGGGCTGCCTGCCGGTACGCACGTTCTCATCATGACCCACGACCACGCCGAGGATCTCCACCTCTGCGATGCGGCACTGACCCGCGGCGACCTCGGCTCCATCGGGCTCATCGGCTCGAGCGCCAAATGGCAGCGGTTCCGGAAGAACCTCATCGCCGAGGGCCACACACCCGAGTCCGTCGACACCATCGACTGCCCCATCGGACTGCCCGATCTGCCTGGCAAACAGCCGGCGACGATCGCACTCAGCGTCGCCGCCGATCTGCTTGGCCGCATGGGCTGACTTTCACCAGACCACACTTCATTCTTCAAGGAGCACCACCATGTTCATCTATCGTGCCCGTGTCTTCGACACACCGAGCGACCCCTTTGCCGGCGGCGCCCTGCGCTCGGACTCAGACGTCGCCATCGTCGTCGATGACGGACAGATCATCGCCCGCACCGACTTCGCCGCAGCTGCGGCCAAACATTCCGACGCCGAGGTGGTCGACCTCCGTGCCGGTGTCCTCATTCCCGGCCTCATCGACACCCACGTCCACTACCCGCAGGTCCGCGCCATCGGCTACCTCGGCATGCCCCTGCTCGACTGGCTCGACCACTGCGCCCTGCCCGAGGAGACGAAGCTCGGTGACGAGGCCTATGCCTCGGCCGTGGCCGGTGATTTCCTCACCGGGCTGACCTCGGCGGGGACCACCTCGGCGATGGTCTTCGGTTCGCATTTCGCCAGCGCCATGGACACCTTCTTCTCCCAGGCCGCCGAGGTGGGTCTGCGGATCACATCGGGCCTGGTCACCAGCGACCGGATCCTCCCGGAACCGCTGCTGACGAGCGTGGAGAAATCCGTGTCGGAGAGCCAGGGCCTCATCGACCGCTGGCATGGCCAAGGCCGCCTGCGATACGCGGTCACGCCGCGCTTCTCCTTTTCCGCCGGACAGGAGCTGCTGGCCGCCGGAGGGCAGCTGGTGGCTGACAACCCGGGCATCTGGGTGACCTCTCACCTGAACGAGAACCGCGACGAGGTCGCCGGTGTCGCCGAGATGTTCCCCGAAGCCCTGGACTACCTCGACACCTACGACCGGGCGGGACTGCTGAACCGACGGACGATCCTGGCCCACAATGTGCACCCGAGTGATCGCGAACTGGCCCGCATGGCAGAGGTCGGGGCCGCCTCGGCGCACTGTCCGACCTCGAATTCGAACCTGGCCAGCGGCTTCTTCCCGCTGCGCAGACACATCGAAACCGGAGTCCGCGTTGCGCTCGGCTCCGACGTGGGCGCGGGAACGGGCTTCTCCCTGCTCAAGGAGGGCGTGCAGGCCTACTTCATGCAGCAGCTCGACCCCTCCGGCGGGCTGCCGCTGACCTCTGCGCACCTGCTGCACCTGGCCACCGCGGCCGGAGCACAGGCCCTCGAGCTGTCGGATGAGGTGGGCGATCTGTCCGTGGGCAAGCGCTTCGACGCCGCCTATATCGCGCCAGCAGAAGGTCAGCCCCTGGCCGTGGGACTTGAGCACGCAAGCAGCGACGAGGACGCCCTGGCGAAGATCTTCGCCATGGGAACCCCAGCCGACATCGCCCGTGTGTGGGTCGATGGAGAGCCCGTCAAGGGCTGACCTTTCACTTCTCAGCCACCCTCCGGGTGCTGGGCAACCCCGCTAAAGGTTGCTCAGCGCCCGGAGGGTTCTTTTCGTCGCGGGGTTGACGATCCACTAGCCGCCTGCTTATGCTTGATTTCATCAAACGGAAACACAATTCCACAATACGGAAAACAGAGAATCCGTACTCGCAGCGACGCGAAGGAGAACCCCATGACGAACTTCGATTTCACCAATGCCGACAGCTACATCCTCAACTGCTCCACCCTGCTCACCGAGCTGCCCGTGATGGAGCGTGCCCAGGCGGCGAAGGACGCCGGGTTCAACCAGGTCGAATTCTGGTGGCCCTTCGACGGCAACCCGACCCCCACCTCGGCGGAGGTCGATGAGTTCATCGCCTCACTCGACAACGCAGGCGTCGAACTCAAGGGTCTGAACTTCTGGGCCGGGAACATGGCCGGAGGTGATCGCGGCATGGTCTCTATCAAGGGCGCCGAGGCGGACTTCGCAGCCAACGTCGACATTGTCGTCGAGATCGGACGCCGCACCGGCTGCCGCGCCTTCAACGCCCTCTACGGCCTGCGCACCGAAGGCCAGACGCCTGAGGAGCAGGACGAGGTCGCCATCGAGAACCTCAAACTCGCCGCCGACGCCGTCGCCGCCATCGAGGGCACCGTGCTCGTCGAGCCCGTCTCAGGGGCAGAGGATTATCCGCTCAAGCGCGCATCCGACGCCGCCGACGTGGTTCAGAGGGTCCGGGCCCAGGGTGTGGTCAACGTCGCCGTCCTCGCCGACTTCTTCCACATGTCGATCAACGGCGATGACGTGGCCGCTGTCATCGAGGCCGACGCCGCGAAGTTCGGGCACATCCAGATCGCCGATGCCGCCGGCCGCGGAGCACCAGGAACGGGCGAACTGCCGCTGCAGGACTGGATCAACCGCTCCTACGAACTCGGCTACACCGGCCAGGTCGCCCTCGAATACAAGCAGGACCGGACCACCGCATTTCAGTGGCTCGCGAACTGAACCTGCCCTCACCAACTTTCATCGACATCGTAGATAGGACACGAACATGAGCAAGACAATCGCATTCATCGGACTCGGAATCATGGGCCTGCCGATGGCCAAGAATCTCGTCAGCGCCGGCTTCACCGTCCGCGGCTACAACCGCTCACCTGAGAAGGCCGCGGAACTCGCGAAGGCAGGCGGGCAGGCCGCAGGCACCATTGCCGAGGCGGTCGACGGTGCCGATGTCATCATCACCATGGTTCCCGATTCCCCAGACGTCGAAGACGTGCTGACCGGTGAGGAAGGCATCCTCGCCCATGCCAAGTCCGGCGCCTACTGGATCGATAACTCGACCATCCGCCCCGACGTTGCGAAGAACCTCTCCGCCCAGGCCGCAGAGAAGGGCCTCAAGCCCCTCGACGCGCCGGTCTCCGGCGGCGAAGCGGGAGCGGTCAACGGTGCCCTGTCGATCATGGTCGGCGGCGAACAGGCCGACTTCGATGCCGTCTCCGATGTCTTCGACGCCGTCGGCAAGACCATCGTGCTCGTCGGCCCCTCGGGCTCGGGGCAGACCGTGAAGGCCGCGAACCAGCTCATCGTCGCCGGCAACATCGAACTCCTGGCCGAGGCCGTCGTCTTCCTCGAAGCCTACGGAGTCGAGACCACCTCGGCGCTGCAGGTCCTCGGCGGCGGATTGGCCGGATCGAAGGTCCTTGATCAGAAGGGCAAGAAGATGCTCGACCGCTCCTTCGAGCCCGGCTTCCGGCTGGCGCTGCACCACAAGGACATGGGCATCGTCACCGCCGCCGCCCGCGAGGCCGGAGTCGCGATCCCCCTCGGATCCGCCGTCGCCCAGCTCGTCGCCTCGACCGTCCAGCAGGGCAACGGCGGACTCGACCACTCGGGGCTCTTCACCGTCGTCGAGCAGCTCTCCGGTAAGAACCAGGACTGAAGCGCCACCTCGGCGGCTTCATTCCACCACGAACCGGGCCGGCGACAGCGTCGTCGCCGGCTCATCCAACTCGGCCCATTGCGGGCCACCGAACCCGGTCCGCTCGAACGTGGGCCGCTGAAGCGAAGGAAGAACAATGACACGTATGCGCGCAGTTGACGCGGTGGTGCTCATCCTCGAAAAGGAAGGCGCCACGGAGGCATTCGGCCTGCCGGGCGCGGCCATCAACCCGCTGTACTCAGCGATGAAGGCCCACGGCGGAATTCGCCACACCCTGGCTCGCCACGTCGAAGGGGCCTCCCATATGGCCGACGGGTACACGCGGGCAGCGGCAGGGAACATCGGCATCTGCCTGGGCACCTCGGGGCCTGCCGGTACAGACATGATCACCGGCCTCTACGCCGCGGCAGCGGACTCACAGCCCATCCTGTGTATCACCGGACAGGCACCCGTCGCGGTCCTCGACAAAGAGGACTTCCAGGCCGTAGACATCGCCTCCATCGCGAAGCCCGTGACCAAGATGGCCAAGACCGTGCTCGAAGCGGGACAGGTGCCCGGCGTCTTCCAGTCGGCCTTCCAGCTCATGCGCTCGGCCCGGCCCGGCCCGGTCCTCATCGACCTGCCGATCGACGTCCAGCAGACCGAGATCGACTTCGACATCGACACCTACGAACCCTTGGTGCCCTCGAAGCCAGCGGCCACCTCGGCTCAGGCGGAGAAGGTCCTCGACCTCATCGCAGCGGCCAAGCACCCGCTCATCATCGCCGGCGGCGGAATCCTCAACGCCGATGCCGCGGACAAGCTCGTCGAATTCGCCGAGGCGACCTCGATCCCGGTCTCACCGACGCTGATGGGATGGGGCACGATCCCGGACAACCACCCGCTGCAGGCGGGCATGGTCGGCATCCAGACACACGTGCGCTACGGCAACGCCTCATTCCTGGAATCCGATCTGGTCATTGGCATCGGCAACCGCTGGGCCAACCGTCACACCGGTGACCTCGGCGTCTACCGTGAGGGACGCAAATTCGTCCACATCGATATCGAACCCACACAGATCGGACGCGTCTTCTCACCCGACTACGGCGTCGTCTCCGACGCAGGGGCCGCGCTCGACGCACTGCTGGCTGCCGCTCACGGGCGGGCCGAGGGCACGGGCGCTGGCGCGCTGCCGGACTTCACCGGCTGGGCCGGCGAATGCACGGAGCGCAAGTCCACCGAGCACCGCAAGACCAACTACACGGATATGCCGATCAAGCCCCAGCGGGTCTATCAGGAGATGAACGCTGCGTTCGATGAGGACGTGACCTATGTGTCGACGATCGGGCTGAGCCAGATCGCCGGTGCACAGATGCTCCACGTCTACAAGCCTCGCCACTGGATCAACGCAGGTCAGGCCGGCCCCTTGGGCTGGACAGGACCCGCTGCGCTGGGTGTGGCGAAGGCCAAACCGGAGGAGACGGTCGTCGCCCTGTCCGGTGACTACGACTTCCAGTTCATGATCGAGGAGCTGGCCGTCGGCGCACAGCACAAGATCCCGTACCTGCACGTCGTCGTCAACAACTCCTACCTGGGCCTGATTCGGCAGTCACAGCGCGGTTTCGACATGGACTTCGAGGTGTCGTTGGCCTTCGACAACATCAACTCCTCAGGTGAAGCCGCCAGCTACGGCGTCGACCATGTGGCCGTGGCGCAGGGGCTGGGGTGCAAGGCGCTGCGCGTCGAGGATCCCGAGCTCATCGGCGAGGGTCTGCGGGTGGCGAAGGAACTCATGGACGAACACCAGGTCCCCGTGGTCGTCGAGGTCATCCTCGAACGCGTCACGAACATCTCCATGGGTGCGGCGCTGGACAGCATCAATGAGTTCGACGTCCTCGCTCAGACCCCGGCCGATGCCCCCACGGCGCTGACGCCGATGAGCGAGCTGGCCGCTGCGAAGTAGGGGATCGGCGGTCAGCAGGCTGTGCCAGCCTGCTTCGACGTCGGCCACGTCACAATTGGTATACCATGGCCCCGAGGGTGTCGGATGCACGAGTCCGAGCCCTCGGGGACTTGTATGACATGCTCGGCGCAGCTGCCGAGGACAACTGCCCGGCTGGCACTGCCGGGTGAAATGGCTCGGCCGTCCTGGCTGGGTGAACCACCTCGGCCGTCTCGGCTGAGTGAATGAGGAGAGTGTATGAACGTCGACGACGCCGGAACACAGGCTACCGACCAGGCCTTCGATCTGGTCATCCGAGCACAGCGGGCGGTTCTGCCCGAGGGCCAGAGCGCTGCTGAAGTCGGAGTGCGCGAGGGCAGGATTATCGAGATCGCCACCGGGGGCACGGTGCTGAGCGGGACCACCTCGGCGAATGCGAAGGTCGTCGAACTCGGCGACGACCAGGTGCTGCTGCCTGGCCTCGTCGATTCCCACGTGCACGTCAACGACCCGGGCCGCAGCGAATGGGAGGGCTTCGCCAGCGCCACCCGGGCAGCGGCAGCCGGAGGAGTGACGACGATCGTGGACATGCCGCTGAACTCCCTGCCACCGACCGTCAATGTCGAATCCTTGGACATCAAGCGCGAGGTCGCAGGGCCCAAGGCCTTCATCGACGTCGGCTTCTGGGGCGGAGCGATCCCCGGCAACACCAGTGACCTCAAGCCTCTCTTCGATGCCGGCGTCTACGGCTTCAAGTGTTTCCTCGAGGACTCGGGCGTCGATGAGTTCCCGCCGCTGAAGCCCGAGGAGCTGCGCGCCGATCTGGCGGAGCTCGCGAAATACGACGGTCTGCTCATCGTCCACGCCGAGGATCATTCGGTCATGGCCGAGGCGCCGAAGAACTCCGGCCGCAAGTTCAGCGACTTCCTCGCCTCCCGTCCGCGTGAGGCCGAGAACGTCGCGATCGCTCGCGTCATCGAAGCGGCGAGGGAGACCGGCGCCCGCGCCCACATTCTGCACCTGTCCTCGGCCGACGCGCTGCCGCAGATTGCCAAGGCCAAGGCCGAGGGCGTGAAGCTCACGGTCGAGACCTGCCCCCACTACCTCGTGTTCACTTCAGAGGAGATCCCCGACGGCGCAACTACACATAAGTGCTGCCCGCCGATTCGCGAGGAATCCAACCGTGAGGCTCTGTGGCAGGGGCTCGTCGACGGCACGATCGACTGCATAGTCTCCGATCATTCGCCCTCGACTGCCGAGCTGAAGCTCCTCGACACCGGTGACTTCGGTGCGGCCTGGGGTGGAATCTCCTCCCTGCAGCTGGGTCTCTCGCTGGTGTGGACCGAGGCCGCCAGGCGCGGGATCGACCTCGCCGAGGTGGTGGCCTGGATGTCCTCGGCACCCGCCGCGGTCGCCGGAGTACAGGACAAGGGTGCGATCGCCCTCGGCAACGACGCAGACTTCGCGGTCTTCGCCCCCGAAGAAGAGTGGACCGTTCATGCCACGGAGCTCTACCACCGGAACCAGATCAGCGCCTACGACACGCGTGCCGTCCGCGGTGCGGTCAAGCAGACCATCCTCCGCGGCGCCCCGGTCAACTTCGACGAGCCTCAGGGCCGCCTGCTGCGCGCCCGCTGACCCTCAGGTCGCCTAAACCTCCCTGACGTCACTAATTGCGCCCGGCGCCGCGCGTAGTTAGTGACGTCAGGGAGGTTTAGTGTGTGCGCCGGAACTTCGATTACGTAATCCACAGGGTTATCCACAATATTGCTCATAGTGTGGCGTTTGACGCGATTTGTTGTCATTATCTGCTGTATGTACTCTATTATGACTACGGCGCGATTGTTGCGTTCAGGCTTCAGCAAGCGAGAACTGGCGCGCGCCGAACGTTGTTGTCTCCGGCGGATTGCTCGCGGGCGATACGCCGTCGAGCGTATATGTGACAACCCTGCGCATCAGTGCGTCTGGGCTGCCGTGGATGAGGGGCACGCTGAAGAGTTCGAGTTGTTCAATGACCGCCGGGATGCCGAACAGAATCTCAAGGCGCTCATCCGTGCGCGAGCGGAGAAAGTGAATGAGCAGGAGTCAGTCAGGCCCTCGGTCCGAGGGCGGGAAGTCTTCTCACATCTGTCTGCCGCTCTGATTCATGGTCTGCCGACAGTAACTCTGCCGGATCGCAGGGTTGAGGTCATCAGGCCGGGCGCTTCACGTAAACATCGCCACCTTCGAGTGCGCAACACCACTTTGCCCCACAGTGGCTGGGTAACGGTGGGGATCTACCGTGTGACCACGCTTGAACGAACTCTCGTTGATGTTGCTTTGACCTATGATCTCGCCACCGCGGTGTCGATGATCGATCATGCTCTACATCTGGAGTGGACGTCGGTGGAGGCTATCCAAGAAGTTCTGGTTGAGTGCGACGGTGCCCGTGCACAGCGGCGAGCGAGGTGTGCGCTGGGCCTTGCGGATGCCCTTCGCGAATCTCCCGCAGAATCGGTGGCCGCGGCACGATTCTTCGAACACGGTATTCGCGGTTTCGTGCCCCAGGTCGAGTTCAGGGACAGGTTCGGGCGCGTATTCGCCCGGGTCGACTTCTGTCACCAACCATCGAAAGTCGTAGTTGAAGTAGACGGCTTGGCGAAGTATTCCATGGGCCCAGGAACTCCACGACAGGCGCTTGAGAACGAGAAGAGCCGCGACGCCCAGCTTTCGGCTCTTGGCTACAGGGTGATTCACCTGACGTGGAAACAGCTTTTCCTCGCAGGGCCATTCGAAGACGTCAAACGGGTGATTTCTGAGCGCGTCATTGCACGGTAAACCTCCCTGACGTCACTAAATGCCCCCGGCGCCGGGGGCATTTAGTGACGTCAGGGA